>CAYRQB010000342.1:0-6309 GCA_964426025.1 uncultured Heliomicrobium sp. | reverse complement strand
AGCGACAAATTTTTGCCTTTTGATTTTTGCCTTTTGCCTTTTGCCTTTTGATTTCCCGATGATTTCCGTTCAAAACGTCTCCAAACTTTATCGCATCTACGATTCGCCTTCCGGGCGGTTGAAGGAGATTTTGCTGCGCGGGCGGCGGAAATATCATCGCGATTTCTGGGCTTTGCAGGATGTCAGTCTGGAAGTTCCAACCGGCGAAGCAGTCGGCGTGATTGGCCGCAACGGCGCAGGGAAGACGACGCTGTTGCAAATCATCGCCGGAGTTTTGCAGCCGACTCACGGCGAAGTTCATGTCGAAGGACGCGTCACGGCGCTGCTGGAATTGGGCAGCGGATTCAATCCCGAATACACCGGACGCGAAAACATTTTGCTCAGCGGACAGATTCTCGGTTTCAGCGAAGAGCAGATGAAACGCAAACTGGACGTGATTGCGCAGTTCGCCGAACTCGAAGCCTTCATTGATCAACCGGTCAAAACCTATTCGACAGGCATGTTGATGCGGCTGGCATTTGCTTCAGCCATTCACGTTGATCCGGATGTGTTGATCGTTGACGAAGCCTTGTCGGTCGGCGACGTTTACTTTCAGCGCAAATCGCTCGACCGAATGGAATACTTCCGCAAAACCGGCAAGACGGTTTTGTTCGTTTCCCACGATCCTATGTTGATTCAACGTTTCTGTACTCAGGCGGTTTGGATCGAATCAGGCAAAGTCGCCATGACCGGAAACGCCCGCGAAGTGGTCACAGCTTATCAGGCTTTCTGCGCACGTTTGGAAGATCAACGATTGCGCGACGCCGCGCGCAACGGCGGCATAGGTTCGCGCGAACACGAAGAGATTTTGCGCGAATTGCAATTGACCGGCTCGCGATGGGGAAACGGCAGAATTCGATTCACCAATGTCGAAATGATCGGCGCTCACGGCGATGCAACCTGGGTTTTTCGCACCGGCGAAGCCGTCACCGTTCGCCTCCATTTTGAATCCGACGCAGATTACCCGCAGCCGGTCTTTGCGGTTGACGTTCATCGTTACGACGGCATTTTCATCGGCAGCATCAACAACCTCGACACCAATCCAGCCAATTTGCCCGTTGCGCGCGGAGCCGGTTCGATTGATCTGCACATTTCCAAACTCGATCTGCCGCACAATGTTTACTTCCTTTCGCTCAAGGTTTTCACCGAAAACGGTTCGCCGGAATGGAACCATCCGGCTGACATTCACAACCAGATGTATCAATTCGATGTCGTGTCAGAACAGCCGATTCACGGCTTGATGAAATTTGATGCCGAATGGTACGGTATGCGCACGCGGTCGCAAGACGTGGATGGAACAGGCTGATTACGCGATCAGATTTTGCTCGCCACTCTCTCCAACAAACTCTTCAACAGGAGTCAATCGAATGCCACAAGTTTTGCTCAATGCTGCGGGGCCGTTGCCCCTGTCAGTAACATTTGCCGCTGACAGCGACGACCCGATTACCTTCTTTGTCGCCGGAAGCGTCTGGTCTCCAGTCCCAAATGTTAAAATCGGATTTGCCGTGATCCTCGATGGTAAGCAAATAGGAACTGCGACGATCTATTCCAATGGGCCGAGCACCCACAGAGCCGTCGTTCCCCAATTTATTCCCTGGCAATTTGATGGACCGGGAAATCACACTTTGGAATTGGTGGCGATGTCCGCCACATCAGTTTCAGACACAAACGACACTTTCACTGTTGTGATGGTTGATTGATAGAGATGGATTGATCTGTGGAGCGCCGCAGTTCTTCGCTTCGCAGATCAATTCATCAGCAACGATTTTGCTTCTTGATGAAAATTGACGCTGAATGATACGTTAAGCGGGTCAGATCGAAGGTTGTGATTGGGCAAGGAAGAAATTCATGAGTGAGGAGAACACCAAAGACCTGACGCAAGATGAAAAGCTTGACCTGCTTATTTCAGAGATCAGCGAGCCAACTTGCGATTAGCAGTTCTTGAAGCTTTTGTCGAAGACCGTTCGCACGATACCCGCCCAAAGCTTGACCTGATACACAATGAGCTTGATGACGCTCGCCAGGAGTTGAGAGAAATCAAGGACAGAGTCAGCGGCCTAGATCGCAAGTTCGATGTGGTTTTATCCGACTTGACGGAATTGCGCGCAGCTCAGCGCGACGTTGAAAACCGAGTTTCGATCGTCGAACGCAGCCCATCTTAAAATCAGGCCGCAGAAAACCCTTCGCAGTAGCTGACGAACTCTCCGGCCAGTTCCAGCGCAGCCAGCGCTGACGCTTCATCAGCCGAACCGGATTTCACATCTTCAAAATTCGCCTGTAGGTTTTTCCACGAACCATCGGTTTGTCCCGACAACACAAACAGATTTTCAAATTCCCAAAGAGCTTCAAGCGAAGTGAAAGGATCAACCAATCGCGCATAAAGCGGCACGCGAGCCGCCGCCGCCGCCGCTTCGTAAGCTTCGATTTGAGCCTGCTGGTAATTGCCGTGATGAAGATAAGCCTTGGCCTGCAGCAAATGATCTTTGGCCGTTTCAAAAGTCGGCACGATTTCGGCAATTGTCGTTCCGGCGCATTCGCCGCGCACGCCTGAACGAACCGTGAAGCGTTCGTTTTCGTGGCCGTAATCGTCGTAAAACTCCGGATTGGCATCGAAAGCCGGAATGGCTTTCAGCGGTTCCAGAACTTCCTTGACTCGCGCATCGCCGATTCGGGCGATGAATGAATTGAAATCTTCTCCGGGAAGTTTTTCAGCGTTGTGCAACCTGAACAGAGTTTCGACGACGTTGATGGCATTGCGAGCCGGGAAGCGTCCGTAAACTTTGGCGGCCTGCGGTCGTCCGTGATTCGACTGGCCTCCCAGGAACAGCAGGTGAGCCGGAACGTTGCGGCCTTCGTGCGAAACGGCAGCAGCGTGGAAACCAATGTTGGCGACGGCATGTTGAGCGCATCCGTTCGGGCAGCCGGAAATTTTGATTCGCATATCGCGGTTCGTTTCGCGGTAAGCGGCCAGTTCGCCGGTGTAGAAGGATTCTGAAATCGCGCTGCCCAAACCTTTGGCCGAAGCGATTCCCAATCGGCAGGTGTCGGCTCCGGGGCAGGCGGTCACATCGGCGACGGTTTCGGCTCCGGCATCGCCCAGCGAAATTCGCTGCAACTCTTTGTAAAGCTCCGGCAAAGCTTCGACGCGCACCCAGGGCAGAAACAGATTCTGTTCAATCGAAACGCGCAGTTCGCTGGCGGAAAATCGCCGGGCGACGTCGGCCAAATCCCGCGCCCTGTCTGATGTAATGTCGCCGAGTTTAGTGCGGACGTGGACTCCGCGATAATTTTCCAGCCTGTGCCTGATGACTGAATCCTGCGCCCATTGCTGAAAATCAGGATTGTCTATCAGCGGATTAACCACGTTCAAACCGGTCGAACCGGCGAGCAATTCAGGCTCGTTGGCTTCTTCCAGAAAATCTTCAATTGGCGGCAACGGGCCTATGATTTCGCGTTCGGCGTCAACCGCTGCGCGGAACTTTTCCCAGCCCATCGTTTGAACCAGAAACTTCATGCGGGCTTTCATTCGCTGTTTGCGTTCGCCGTAACGGTCGAAGATGCGAATGACGGCGGTCGTGAAATTGAACAACTCTTCGACCGGCAGAAATTCGGAATAAACGTGAGCGATCATCGGGCCGCTGCCCATTCCGCCGCCGACGTGAACGCGGAAACCGCGCCGGGCTTCGCCGTTTTCTTCGCGCGTCACGGCGTGAAAACCCAGATCGTGAAACGACAGCGCTGAATGATCTTCGGCGCAGCCTTCAAAGGCGAATTTCATCTTGCGTCCCATGTTCTGGTTGTGTTTGTTGCGCAGCAGAAATTTGAACAGCGCGCGCGTATACGGGTAAACGTTGAACACTTCGTTGTGAGAAACTCCGGCGCGGTAACAGGCTGTGATATTGCGAACGGTGTTGCCGCAAGCTTCGCGCGTGGTGATGCCGACTTCTTCCAGTTCACGCAACAAGGCCGGAGCGTTTTCCAGCAACAGGTAATAAAGCTGAGCGTCTTCGCGAGTGGTGAAATGTATGAAGCCGCTGGCGTATTTTTCAGCCGTGTCTGCCAGGCGCGTCAATTGATCCGCCGTCAAATATCCCCCAGGAATTTTGATGCGCTGCATCTGAACGCCTTCCTGACGCTGAGCGTAAGTGCCGAACTGTAGGCGGAATTTTTGCATCTTCGTTTCGCCGACCAGCCCGGCGCGAAACTTTTTGATCTGCTCTGTGTAATTTGCCAGTTCGTCTTCGATGAAATCGGGAAGGGAATTGATTGACGAAATTTCTGCTTTACTTGAAGTCGCGTTCATACGTTCTCCTGAGAAAAAATGGGAGCGCGGGCATCCTGCTCGCTATTACCATTCGTGGTTCAACTGTTCCCACGCATTAAGCATTACTCCCGATCCGATCCTTGCGCCGTTCGTAAATAAAAAGCGCTCCGGCTTCTGTCGCTTGAAACCGGAGCGCTTGTTTTCTTTTCTGTCGTTGCAATCTCAATCTGTGATGTTGATGTGCAAAGCCAACCGGTTCCACTGATTGTGGGACGTACAACAACAACACATCCGCATCGCGCCTCTGGCGATGTTCAACGATTCTTTGATGATTGCCTGATGATTCATTTATTTGCCTATAAACCAGGTTGAATAATGGTCAAACCAAAAATACTGATGTGCCGCCGGAATGTCAAATTGAGCATGCGGTTTATAACACGAAGGCGGCGAAACTCTCTGGCTGAAATGTTTCAAAACAAATTGGCAAGCGGACGAGCTGAAGCCCGGATGAAGCAAATTAGCGGCGGAATTGATGCGAAACAGTCGCCGGTCAAAAAATTAAAGCCGCGCCGCCGGGTTAATCATCCCGGTGGCGCGGCCTGAATCAGAAGCGATTTTTCGGCAATGGGTTTATGCCGCGAGCTTCTTGGTTTTGGTCTTCTTGCCCGCCAGCGCGTCATCAATCATGGCTTCGACTTCTTCGGTCGAGAGCTTGGTGACGTGAGCAATTTCTTTAATGATTAAATAACGGGCGCGAGACATAGTCTGTTGCTCTTCGGGCGAAAGCGTCTTTGACTTGCTCAACTTTGCCATTGTTTTGAGCGAATCGGCCACTTCATAAATTTCGCCCGATGCCAATCGCTCGGCATTTTTGGCATTGCGTTTGCGGTGGTCGCTGGCCACCTCAATGTCCTTGCCCAAAAATTTTAACAATTTTGGGATGTCGGTCTTTTCAATCATCTTCCGAACGCCGACTTCTTCTGCCTTATTGACCGGAACCATTACAGTCGTAGTCTCTTGATAATCTAAAGGCTTGAGAGCGTATAATTTAACCGTTGTATCTCCAACCGTTTGCTCAACAACCCCGGCAACACGGCAAATGCCGAGTCGCGGATAAATCACTTTATTTCCTTCTCTAAATGCTGCCAATGCCGTTCTCCTTCTAACTTTGAGATGGCCGGGAGTATAGCACAAAAGACCGCTTTCTCAGCCTGCCCTTGTCCAGATTTTCCACTGTTCCTTTTTAGTGCGCTTGGATGCGAATCAAAAGCATTCAGATTCCGGCATTACCCAATGGCAATGAACGAGTTACAGCCGTGTTAAACCAAATCATCAGCTCCCATCGCCTGAACCAGAACATGCGTTTGACCCTGCGGACTACTTCAGCGATGATTTGCGCTATAAACGAAGAAAAGAGGAGAAATAATGATCATCGCACTTGCCGGGCGTCGCGTGGACGCTCCTAAAGCCACACCGCCCCGCTTTCCGGCTGAAAATGCCGCTCACGTAAAAGAACAAATCGCTGAATTCCTGCAAACTCATCAGGCGCAGGCGCTGGTTTGCGCCGCCGCCTGTGGAGCAGACATTCTGGCGTTGGAAGCGGCGGGCGATTCAGGTTTGCGGCGGCGCATAGTTCTGCCATTTGACAGAGCGACATTCAGGGAATTTTCAGTTGTGGACAGGGGCGGCGATTGGGGGCAAAGGTACGATCAAATCATTGCCGCTGTTGAAGCTGTGGGCGATTTGGTTGAATTCGCTCACGACAAGAATGATGAACAGACATTCTTTACCGGCAATCTTGACATTCTCGATCAGGCGCAGAGTCTGGCGAGGGAGTTAAAAACCGACCTGGCCTCTTTGGTGGTTTGGGATGGCGAATCGCGCGGAGTTGGCGATGTGACCGGCCACTTCAAACAGGAATCCTTGAATCGGGACCTGGGAGTGGCCGAGATCATAACGAAATAAGAGCGACTGGAATTCAGCTTTGAGCCAGTCGCACGCCCTCA
>CAYRQB010000341.1:0-6309 GCA_964426025.1 uncultured Heliomicrobium sp. | reverse complement strand
GCTTTCAGATTGGCGATGACTGCGTCCAGTTCGTGCAGCAATTGTTTGAACCACAGTTCGTAAGTCTGATGAATGATGATGAACAGCAATTCGTCGTGATGCGGCGGCGAAGATTGCGGATGCTGCAACCCGACCAGGTCTTCCACGCGCAAGTAACTGCCGTAAGTCAGTTGATTGATTTCAGGTTTGACTGGCGACTTCGTCATATGCGGAAGTTAGCAGTCGGAAGTTCGGCGATCAAGCACACCCGGCAATCACAAAACCATCACATTGCTGTGCGTCGGGCATTTTCTTATATCGAAAGCCTCGATGCCGGTGACATACCGCCCGCCAGATAAAGTATGATGACGGCGTGATCATCCATCGCGCACCATTCACAATTCATCACTTCGCAACACTCGGTTCGACCAACGACCTGCTGAAGGAAATGGCCGACGCTGCGGAATTCACCTGCGTTGTCGCCGATGAACAAACCGCCGGACGCGGACGCCGCGACCGCGCCTGGCATTCGTCTCCGGGCGAAGGTTTGTATCTTTCCGTTTTGCTTCGCCCAAATTCGTCATCGTCAAAACTCCCATTGCTGAGTTTGATGACCGCCGTCGTGGTTGCCGAAACGATGATCGAGCGCGGCATCACAGGCGTTGACATCAAATGGCCGAACGATGTTCTGATCAATGATCGCAAGGTCTGCGGAATTCTGGTCGAAGGCGTCAGCGGCAAAGCGGGCGACATGCGAATCATCGTCGGCATTGGCGTCAATCTGAATCACCAAAACTTCCCGGATGAAATCAACCGGACGGCGACATCGTTGAGCATTGAAACCGGTCAACAAACGCCGGTTGATGAATTTCGTGATCAACTGTTGCTCAAACTGGCCGAATGGTACGAACGATGGAAGACAGGTCAGGAGCAAATGATCATTGAACGATGGCAACAACTTTCCAGTTACGCTCGCGATTGTTGGATCACTGTTTCGCTGGATGATGAGGTCATCAGGGGACAGGCAGCGGGTCTGACTCCCACAGGCGCGCTGATGGTGCAAACGGATGACGGAGGATTGCGAACGATTCTGGCGGGCGAAGTGTCCAGATTGAGAAAGAGTGAAGCGAGTTGAATGAGCGATAAACTTTTATCTCACTTTTTTCTTCATTGCGTTGCGTCAAACGGCATTCAAGTTTGCCAGTGATTGGAGCGCGAGATAAGATGCTTGTGCCGATTCCCCGAATCAAAAAAGACAGACAACGAAGCGGAAATTGCGCGTGTGACAGGACGCCCCGTTTGTCTACGCAGTAATGAATTACTTCAACTACTTCACCGAAATTGAGGAAGAATTTGTCAGACGGCGAGGCAGCCATTTGCTGGTTTCGCCGCTTGATTGGTCTTTGATGGAAGCCTGGAAACAACGCGGTGTTCCGCTGCACGTCGTATTGCGCGGCATCAACAATTCTTTCGACGGATACGATGAACGGCTCAAGCGCGGGCGCAAAGTGAATTCACTGTTTTATTGCCAGCAGGAAGTCGAAGCGCTGTTTCTGGAATATTGCGAATCGCGCGTTGGCGGCAATGAAGAATCGCCGAATGAAAACGTCAATGCGACAAACGGCAATAATCAGGCTTCGTCGCCTTTCACGCGTACCGCCGTCAATGATTTTTTATCCGAACGACTCGCCGAGCTTCAAAAACTGCAAACCCGTCACGCCGATAACGAATCCGTACGCGCAACTTTCGAGCGCGTGACAATGCGGTTGGAACAGATCGTGGAAGATTGTCGGATGGCCAAAACCCTTTCGCCCGAAGCCTTGGAAACCGATCTGACAATGATCGAAGAAGTCATACTCGATGGTTTGAAAGAAGGCACAGGCCAGGAGCAAATGAAGGAAATAAACCAGGAGGGACAACAAAAACTACGCGCATACAAAAAAAGCATGGCCCCTGAAATTTACAAACAAACTCTTGATAATTTCATCGCTCAACGATTGCGCGAACGGTTCGGCGTTCCGCGCTTGAGCCTGTTTTATCTTTAAGAACCGGCTGTTGACGGGCGAGCGATGGCCGGATGAAACGCTGACGAACGCTATCGCCGCCGACATGGACAGCCAAGCCTGCAAACCAATTATGGCAATTCCCGCAGACATTCTTGAAAACAAGGTCAACGGCCATCAACCGGCTGAGTTTGGCGAGCTTTATGAAGTTGAAATCGAAAAGCTGGTTTACGGCGGCGACGGTTTCGCGCACATTGGCTCGCAAGCGGTCTTTGTGCCTTATGCGGCTGTTGGCGACCGATTGCGAATACGAATCACGGAAGTCGAGCGCAATTACTCGCGCGGAGTCATCGAAGAAATTATCGAACCATCGCCGACTCGCCGCACTCCGCCGTGCGCTCATTTTGGAATTTGCGGCGGATGCCAGTTGCAGCATTTGAATTACGCCGCTCAGCTTGAAGCCAAAAAATCTTTCATACGCGAATC
This sequence comes from uncultured Heliomicrobium sp., assembly GCA_964426025.1. GTDB lineage: Bacteria > Acidobacteriota > Blastocatellia > RBC074 > RBC074 > RBC074. The sequence continues at coordinate 3,841 of CAYRQB010000341.1, read as the reverse complement.
CTTGCGGCGATTGGGCGACATCGAATGGCAGGACGAGATCGCCGTCTGCTCGGCCAATGAATTCGATTACCGTTCGCGCGCCGAATTGAAAGTCGCTCGCGACAACGGCCACACTCGCATCGGTTATTATCGGCCCGCGACGCAGGAAGTTTGCGAAGTCGAAAATTGTCCGGTGCTGATGCCTGCGGCCAATCGCGAATTGCAACGCCTGCACGCCGAACCGTCGCTGATTCCCAGCGACGCGACGCGCGTGCATTTCACCGTCGGCGACGAAGAAGTCATCGTCACCCCGGCAACCGGCGAAAACGGCAAATCGGAAGCGGTTGACGCTCTGGGCACTGCTTATCAATGCATTGGCGGAATCAATTACGGTTTCGGCGTGCGGTCGTTTTTTCAGGGCAATCGTCTGCTGGTCGAAGATTTGATTCGCACGGCCATCGGCGGCGCGAACGGGGAATTGGCGATTGACCTTTACGCCGGAGTCGGTTTGTTCAGTTTGCAGTTGGCCAAAAACTTCGAACAGGTTTGCGCTGTCGAAGGCAATCGCATTGCCGCCAATCACGGAATCGAAAACGCCCGCGCCAACAATCTGCCAAACGTGCGTTACGAAGCGATCTCCGTTGAGGCCTGGTTGAAATACAAATCGGCTGAAATCCAACGCCCGGACTTTGTATTGCTCGATCCGCCTCGCGCCGGAGCCGGTTCCCAGGTGATAGAGCGTTTGGCGGCGATGGCCGCGCCGCAAATCGCCTATGTTTCCTGCGATCCGGCGACCTTGGCTCGCGATCTTCGCTGGCTGCTGGATTACGGTTACAGAATTGATTCGATCACTGCGCTGGATATGTTCCCGCAAACCTTTCACGTTGAAACCGTCGTTCGATTGCTGAATTCGGATTAAGCTTTACCGCCGCCGCTTCATTCCAGGCCACCCCTCATTTCACGGCAAATGATCCGCGATCCGCAGTCCTCAATCCACAATCAATTATGCGTCGCCTCGGCTTCACACGGCTCAATCTGCCGCAACAGCCTCTGGTTTTCATTGCCTTAGCCTTCATCGGCGGATTGATCTTCGCCGCAAATTACAGCTTTCCGCTTCGAATCTGGTTTGCCGTCGCGGCGATGTGGTGGTTGTCGGCGACCGTGTGTTTGTTCAAACGGCAAAGAGCGGCAATCGTTTTGTTGTTCGGCGGATGTTTTGCAATCGGCGGATTGTTATGGGCGATCAATGAAGCTTCGGTCGGCAAAGATCGCGCCCGGCGAATGTTTGAACGCGGCGAACTGAAAGCTGACGAACCGTTGGAAGTTTTCGGCAGACTCGACGCCGAACCCGAACTGGCGCCGGAGCGAATTTATCTCAGCATTGAAGTCGAAAAGCTGAAGACGCTTGGGCGGGAATACAACGCGAGCGGATTGGTGCGGATGGTCGTCCCGCTCAACGACGAAGAAGCGCGTCGAGAATTCGACAAACTTTCTTTGGCTTACGGTTTGCGATTGCGCGCGTTCGGCCATTTGAACGACAAGGGCGGATATAAAAATCCCGGCGCGCCGGATTTTGACCAGATGCTGGAAGTTCGCGGTTACGACGCCGTCGGGGCGGTCAAAAGCCCTTTGCTGATCGAACCGATCGGGGCAGGGAAGCGGGATGCAATTCTGGCCTGGCTGTATCGTCTGCGCGCACGCGCAATTGCCGCGACGCTCGGAGGTTTCAAACAACCGGCTTCGGGGATTCTGGTCGCGGCGCTGTTCGGCAATCGTTATTTTCTTGATCGCAATGCCGCAGAAGTTTTCCGCAATGGCGGGACGTTTCATTTGCTGGTGATTTCAGGTTTGCACGTGGCGATGATTGCCGTTTTCGTGTTGTGGCTGGCCGGGCGTTTGTTTCGATCTCGGGCTTTGCAATACGCGCTGGTCATCGCCGTGATGTGGGCTTATGCGTTGATGGTCGGCGCGGGAGACGCCGTCATGCGAGCCGTCGTCATGTTGACGATTGCGCTCATCGCACGGCTGATCCATCGCTCCTCAATCGGAGCAAACACGCTGGCGGCTTCGGCGATTGTTCTGCTGTTGTGGCAACCGCGCGATCTGTTCAATCCGGGATTTCAGCTATCGTTCCTGACCGTGCTGATGATCGTCGTCATCGTCGCGCCGGTTTATCAACGTATGAAAAAGATCGGCGAATGGCAGCCGACGGCGAAAACGCCTTATCCGCCGCGAACGCCGAAAGCATTGAAATGGCTGGCCGAAGTTCTGTTCTGGAACGAGCGCGAGTTCCGGCAGGAAATGTCAAAAGCGCACATCAAGTTTCGATTGCAAAAATCTGCGGCGGCGCGATGGTTCAGCCGATGGCGATTGCAAAGCGCGTTGGCCTGGATTGTCGCTACGCTGTTCACGACGACCGTGATTCAAATCGGATTGTTGCCGTTGATGATCGCCTACTTCCATCGCGTTTCGATTGTTTCGCCTGTTTCCAATGTCATCGAAAGCGCGCTGGTTTTTCTGCTGATGACGGCGGGAGCTTTTTATTTGTTCGTTCACGCAGTCGTCGGTTCGCTGGCCGTGAAGCTTTCGGGCGTCGTCAATGCGATTGGATGGCTGACGGTCAAAGCGGGCGAGCCGTTGCTGGCTTGGCGCAAAGCCAGTTTGCGCGTGCCCGATTGGGGAGAATCGTCAGTTGCGATTTTCACGGCTTACTTTGCGGCGGTTCTGGTGTTGATCGTTTTGATCAACGAATGGAATCCGTTTCGCAAAGGTGATGAGCCGGAAGCGTTGCGACGCAAACTGATTGGGCGAAGCGCGCTTTTCGTTTCGTCCGGTTTGCTGATCGCGTTGTCGTTGTTGCTGGTCATTCATCCGTTCCCGCCGAGCTTTCAAAACGACAGGTTGGAAGTGACGTTTCTGGACGTCGGACAGGGTGACGCGATGCTGATCGTTTTTCCGCGCGGTTCGACGATGCTGCTGGACAGCGGCGGACGAATCGTTTTCGGTTCGCCCGATGAAGCGGAAGAGAGCGAAGATCGTTTTGTAGAAGACCGACTGGGAATCGCCGAAGCCGCCGTGATGCCTTACCTGTGGCGTCGCGGCATCAAACGCCTGGATTGGATTGTCGCCAGTCACGGCGACGCAGATCACGCCGAAGGTTTCGCGGAAATCGTTCGCAGCTTTGAAATCGGCCAGGCGACGAAAGCAGTCGCTTCACGCGGAGATCAGTTTGATTTGTTCGATCAGGCCGTGCGTCGCGCCGGATTGCCGTTGTGGTGCGTCAAACGTAACGACAGGTTCGTAGTTGACGGCGTCCTGATCGAAGCGCTCTCGCCGTCCGGGAATCAGGAATCGCTGTTAATGTCGGACAACAATCAATCATTGGCGTTGCGGCTGACTTTCGGGCAGCGACGATTCCTGCTGACCGGAGACATCGAAAAAGCCGCCGAAGAAGTTTTGGTCAACGCTGAATTGGATTTGCGGGCTGATGTGTTGAAAGTGGCTCACCACGGTTCGCGGACTTCGACGACTGAAAGCTTTTTGCGAAGCGTGAAACCGCGTCACGCCGTCATCTCCGCCGCCGAACCGAATCCTTACGGTCATCCGCACGCCGAAGTCGTCCAGCGGTTGCTAGCTTCCGGCGCTCGCCTCTGGCGAACCAGCCGTTGCGGAGCGATCACGATTTCGACCGATGGCAACGATCTGCAAGTCAAAACTTTCGTCAAGTGCGAATCAGGTGAGCAATCTGCCGGTAACGCTTCGCGCTCATCCCGCGAACGATGATGATGTCCTGCGGGCGTTTGAAAGCTCCGTGCCTGTCGCGATGCGCGACGATTCGCTCGGCCAGCTTCCGGCCAATGCC
>CAYRQB010000340.1:0-6388 GCA_964426025.1 uncultured Heliomicrobium sp. | reverse complement strand
TCGCGATTTCCCGGAAGAAAACAGTTGCGGTTACTACAATTTTTTGATGTGGGAGCGCGAGCATCAGGACGATCCGGATTTCATCCCGCTTCAAATATGAACCTGTTCGGTCATCGTACGCATCAAAGCGGCGCTCAATTCGCGCTGAAAATCCGAGCATAAATGTTTGATGTCAATTGTTGGGGTGTGGTCAGACAGACTGCGGTGAAATGTTATCGCTCCGATTGCGTCGCCAAATTCATCGGTCAAAGGCACGGTGAGCATCCAATGTGGCTGGCTGTGGTCGTTGAAAATCTCTTCATCCAATTGCGAGTCGTTTCGTTTCCACGACCAGATGGTGTGACTGGCGAAATTTTTCGCGGTTGAAAGCGTCGCCGCAGTTCGCGTTTCCAGCAAGGCATAATCGAACTCATTGGTTTCCAGCATGGATTCAAGCGCGGCGAAAAGCTGTTCGGCGGTTTGAACCTTGCTCAGGCCTTCGCTGGCGCGGCGCATGCGAACGTTGACAGCCAGCGCGCGTCGGCGGCGAGTGACGCCGTTTTTGATCTGATTTCCCAATTCGCTGAATTCCGCATATCGCAATCGCTGAACGCCGAACACTATCCCAACGCCAAGCACGAAGAAGACCAGCGCAGCCAGATTGCGCCGCGGATTGAGCAGCATCAATCCGAACAGCGAAAACATAGCGCAAACCGCGTAAAGCAAAATCACGGCCTGGCGCTGGCTCAATCCGTGCTGCAGCAGTTTGTGATGGATGTGGCCGCGATCTCCGGCCAGCAGCGATTGCCCGCTTAAAAAACGTCTGGCCAATGACAACCCGACTTCGGTCACAGGCAATCCGAATGAGACCAGCGGAATGGCAATCGCGACGATGGTCGAACCTTTCTGCGAACCGGCCAATGACAACGACGCCGCCATAAAGCCAAGAAACAGACTGCCGGAATCTCCCAGAAAAATCGTCGCCGGATTGAAATTGAATCGCAGAAAGCCCAACACCGCGCCGACCAGCACAACCGCCAGCAAACTGATTTCGGGATTTTCCTGAGCGACGGAAAAAATCAAAATTGAAATCAACGCGAAAACCGAAGCGCCCGCCGCCAGACCGTCAATGCCGTCAATCAAATTGAAGGCGTTCGTCAAACCGATCACCCAGACAGTCGTAAACAAAAAGCTGAGCCAGATTGGAACGTGCCAGTAACCGCCAAGCGGCGAAGACAGATTTTCAATGCGAAAGCCAGCGGCGAAAATCATGGCTGCGGCAATCGTCTGCACGATGATTTTCTGCGGAGCGCTGACGCTGCGGAAATCGTCGTAAATTCCGAACAGGAAGATCAGCGTGGCGGGAGCCAGCAGTCCGAGCATCTTCGGCAGGTTGGCACGGAAAATATCGCCAACCATATTGCTCAGGAACGGAACACAGGCCAGCGTTGCAACGAAGGCCAGATAAATGGCTATGCCGCCCAAACGCGGCGTGGGGTTGGCGTGAATGTGCCGCTCTTCGTCAGGCATTGCGACAGCGCCCCATTCGGTCGCTTTGCGGCGAACCAACGGCGTGATGAGCAGAGCGATGAGAAAAGACAAGGTGAAAAGTGAAACGTATGATCTCATCAGTGATCAGTCGTTGGAGGACGATGTTCAGCCGGAATCGGCGCATCGGCAAAAAGTCTTTGGTCTGAAGCTTCGCCTGTGTTGGCGTTGATGACGTTTTGCAACGCGGTCAAATAGGTTTCAGCCAGCATTGAACGCTGATAATGCTTTTTGACGAATTGCTGACCGTTGACGCTCAGCTTCTGACAGAGTTGGCGATTGGAGCGAAGGTAATTGACGCCATCAACCAGCGCTTCGACGCTTTCCGGTTCAATGCACAAACCGGCTTCGGCGCGAGCGACCAATCGTGCGGCTTCGCCTTCGACGCTGCAAATCACCGGACAGCCGGTTCCCATCAACTCGAACAGTTTCGAAGGCAGAACTTTTCTGAAAATCGGCAATCGTTTCAGCGGAACCAGACTGACATCGCTCAGCCGGTAATAACTCAGCAACGCTTCGCGAGACTGTTCATCAATGAAGGTCACATTTTGTAGCTGCAACTCAGCGGCCATTTGCTTCAGCTTTTCCTTTTCGGCTCCTTCGCCGACAAACAGGAAATGAAGCTCACGGTCATCGCTGAAAACTCTTGCGGCATTCAGCACTATTTCCAACGCATGCGACATGCCGTGAGTGCCGATGTAAGAGACAATGAATTTGTCCTGCAATCCCAATTGCTGGCGAATCTGGAAAGGTTTGGCGACCGCCGAAGACAAATAGCGCATGTCCACTCCGTTCGGAATAACTTTGATTTTTTCGGATGGGACGCCTTTGGCAACCAGATAATCGCGTGTGGATTCGGCGACCGGCACGATCAGAGCGGCGTGGCGATACAGATGCATTTCAATCGCTTCCAGCGCGCTAATCGCCCATCGGTTTTTCAATACTCCGAGTTCGACCGCCGACTGTGGCCAGATGTCGCGAACTTCAAAAACAAATGGCGCGCCTTTGATCAGGCTCAAACCGTATGCCGCCACCGCGCAGAAAAATTGCGGAGAAGTTCCGACAACAACATCCGGACGCCGAGTCATCGCCGCGCCCAGAATCAAAGACGAGAAGAGGAAAGACAGGAAGTTGAGAATGCGTTTGAAAAAACCTTTGTTGGCCGTGCAATAAACCCAGGTTCTAAGCAGATCAATTCCTTCGACGCGTTCGCGTTTGACGAACAACCCGCGATATTCCGGTCGAATGATTCCGGTTGGATGATTGGGAAAACCTGTGATGACCATTACGTCATGACCCAGGCTCGCCCAATGACGCGCATGCTCGAACGTGCGCGCGGAGGGCGCTCCCATCTCTGGCGGAAAATATTGACAGAGAAATGTGATTCGCATTTTCGGGGCCTGTTACTTGTTCAATGACTGTCTGACACGGTAACCAAATGCATTGCCGCATTTGATTTGATAATCGAACTGAATTGTAACTCCCGGTTGCGAAATTCCGAAATCAGGAAAGCGCCATCCTTGAATCGGCTCTTCGCTTCCTTTGATCAATCGCGCAACAACGGTGACCTCTTCATCGGCGAAGGCAGTGATCAAGATTCGCTGCTCGTTGCTTTGGCACAGGACTTCGGTCGCATTGATCATTCTGGCTTCAACTGACGGATGCAGATGAATGAAGCTGGATGCCAGCCTGGCTTTTCCGCGTTGAGCAAAATCGGTGATTCTCCAATCGCCGTTTGCTTCTCTTTGGATTTGTCGTTCGTGAATCAATCGGCGATCAAACCTTTCAAACGATCCGCGAAAAGTCCACGAACGATCATCGCCGCCGGATTCTGCGTCGAGCAATTTGGCGGAGCGGGCCATCCGAAAGGTGCTCCACACTTCCGACTGTTCAATGCCGTCGAACATCACTGTGTTGTGCGCTCGCGTCGAACGACAGTATTCGCGGAAACGATCTCCGCCGTACCCGTGAACTCCTGAATCAACAATGAACGGCTGACCATCGAGCCACAATTCGTAACTGAGCAAATCGCAATGAGCGTGAGCCGTGTTGTAAGCGACCGAAGGCGCTCCGGCATCAACGATCATCTTTTCCCGTTCATCCGCCGAAGCCCAGACGAAATAACCTGTTTGTGGAAATGCAATGCTTGCGCTCGTCACCGTTTGCGGCACTGACTCGATCACACGCTTTACCGATTCCAAAATCGGTCGAGGTCGAGTTTCCACAGTGTTCGCCGAATCGTTGAACAGCGCCAGAGTTCCGTCAGGGTAGCTCATGGCCGAAAGGAATCCGGCCATCGCCCGCAATCTGGCTTCGATCTTTTCGTAAGCTTCGATGCGGCCAAACGCCACCAGCAACGCATAGCATTCCAGAAAATCCGCCATCGCCTGAGCGTGATACATCGGCGAACGTTCGAAATGCCCGCCGTCCGGCAAAACCTGTTCGTCCATTTCGCGCCACAGCATTCGCATTCCCGCAGCCAGCCAGTTTTCGTGCTGAAAGAACAATCCGCCGATGACCAACGCCTTGATGTTTTTCAGCAAATGGTTGGCCATCAGGTGATGTTCCAGATGGCGGCGCAAAAAACCAAGCTGATCGAACACGCTGGCCCGCCATTTGGCCAGAAACTCTTCGTCTTCGCGGTCGGCCACCAACGCGTAAGCGTAAATCCAATTCACCACACGCAGCGAAATCGGATAAGCGTCCCAACCGTCGCTGCGACCGGGTTCTGCGACGTCAATCCAGTGTTCAATCAAACGGCGGCAAGCCTGCCACGGCGACGTTTCATTGCGTTCGACCAACGCTCGCGCAGCCAATGGCGCAAAGCCGAAATAATGAAGCTGATAATTCCACAGATGACTGTCATGGCGTTTATTCCAGTCCGCTTTCGGCTGAATCGTCAAACTGCGATTCAAAAACGTGAATCGGTTTTGCCCAATGCCAATCAGCGTTTCATCAAATTCATCCAGCGGCTGGTTCAAATGCGCGAACTGTTCGCTGAAGACTTTTCGTGTGATCCAAATCGCGCGCTTCGACACCGAAGAAGCCGCCGCCCCCGGCTCAGTCGGACGAAATGCCAACTCAGGCCGATTTCGATAAAGCCTGAATTGCGCCATTCGCAACGGACGATTAATCATTTGCCCCCAACGCAAATGCTTCAGTGTTCTAAACAGCAGCATCGGGTTTACCAAAATCATCGCGCATCTCAATCTTTGGCAACGAAGATACTCAAAGCCAATTTTGAATCTTGTCGAATCTTGTCAATCCTGTCGAAAAACGGCTCCGGTTCTAAAATCTCAAATTTCAGATTTGAGATTGATGGTTTCCGGTTTTCCACTCCGCAGCGAGTCTTCAACCCGCAAAGTCGCCAGCGTTGTCATCACCAGACTGCGCCAATCAATCGGCATCTCTTCGCCTGAGCGAACGGCAGCGACAAACGCCGCCAACTCCTGATCGAATCCTTTGTCCTGCGACATTCGTTTTGAAGTTTTGCGTTTGCCGTCGCGCCACATTTCAAGCCGCCGGAAATCATCCATCACAGCAGTTCGACCGCCGCCATACACTTCTACGCGCTCTTTCGACAAAGCGCGGTCGCCATTGGCAAAGTAATTGATGTTGCCAATCGAACCGTCGCTCAATTTGACGACGATGCTCAACGTGTCTGCGCCCGCTGAACTGCGATAAGCGAAAACTTCCAACGGTTCGGCTGAGGTCAGGAATTGCAGGTAATCAACGAAGTGGCAAACTTCGCCAATGATGCGCCCACCGCCTTCGTCCTGTTGAATCCAGCTTTCTTTCGGAATCTCTCCGGCGTTGATGCGATAAGTAACCGCCAGCGAACCAGCGCCATTGAAGAATTGTTTCAACTCCGCCGACAGCGAAGAAAAGCGGCGATTGAAACCAACCAGCACTCGCGGGCAACTATTTCCAAGAACACGTTTATCCACGAAGTCACACGAAGCATCACGAAATAAAGCAATGTCGCCTGTTTTTCCCTTCGTGTTTTCTTCGTGTGTCTTTGTGGATGAAAAATCTTCTCCGGATTCGACAATCTGTCCCGCAGCAATGACTTCGGCCAATTGCTCTTCGCTGATGGCCAGAGGTTTTTCGACAAAAACGGTTTTGCCTGCGCGAATTGCTTCAGCCGTCATCGCCGCATGTGTGTCGTGCCGCGTAGCGATCAAGACCGTGTTGATGTCTTCGCGCTGAAGCAGTTCGCGGTAATCGGTAGTGCAAAATTCAAAGCCGAATTGTTCGCCAACCGCTTTTGCCGTTCGTCCGGTTGCCGTCGCCAATCCAATCAAACTGACTCCACTGATTTTCGCCAGGCGAGGCAGCAAAACGCTTTTGGCAAAATTGCCAGCGCCGATCACACCCAATCGAACTTCGGCGGCTTTGCGCGATGAATGCAAATTCACCAGCCTGTCGCCGCGAATGCCTGCCGCTTCCGAATAGGTCAGCACGATTCCCAAATAACTCTGCCGGGTTTTGCCTGTGATGATTTGGTAAGCCTGCTCGGCCTGTTCAATCGGAAAGCGATGCGTAATCAGCCGATCCAACTTGACTGATTTTGTCGCCACCAGCCGCAAGAACTCCTGCATATTTCGGCGCTCAGTCCAGCGAACATAACCAATCGGATAATCTTTGCCGCGCTCTTCGTAATCGGCGTCGTAACGTCCTGGCCCATAAGACCGCGACAACCGCAGTTGCAGTTCCTTTTCGTAATACACCTTGCGCGGAATGTTCATCGGCACAGCGCCGACCATCGAAACCACAGCGCGATCACGAGCAATCGCTCCGGCCAACTCAATCGGATCATTGGTGTCCGCCGCCGCAGTCACAATCACCGCGTCTGCGCCAA
>CAYRQB010000339.1:0-6401 GCA_964426025.1 uncultured Heliomicrobium sp. | reverse complement strand
CCGGCTGGCCTAACGGCCCTTCGGGAAAGCCCGATGAATCGGGCTGAGCAATTACTCTTTTTCTTCAAAGCTATACGACTCATAAATCTTCGCCCTCTTCCTCTTCTTCCGCATCGCCCTTGCCGCGATTCGGGCGTTTGATGCCGAATTTATCCAAACGGTATTGCATCGTGCGGAACGACAGGCCGAGCAGTTTGGCCGCGCGCGTGATGTTCCACCCGGTTTGTTCCATCGCCTGAATGATCAGAGAACGTTCCAGTTCTTCAAATGAAATGCCTTCGGGCGGAAGTTTGAAACCGCCAGTGCCTTCGGCCTGAGCGGATTGCCGGATTTCCAACGGCAAATCTTCCGCCGTTATCTCGTCGCCTTCAGCCAACAGCAAGGCGCGCTCAATGGCCGATTCCAGTTGGCGCACATTGCCGGGCCATCCGTAATTCATAATCAAACTGCGCGCTTCGGATGACAGCTTCATCGGGCGCGAGGCGTTTGCGGAATGTTTGCGCAGAAAGTAGTTGGTCAGAACTTCTATGTCGTCGCGACGCTGACGCAACGGCGGCACGTTGAGCGGAATCACGTTCAGACGGTAATACAAATCTTCGCGGAATCGTCCGTCCTTGACCATCGCTTCCAGATCGCGATTGGTTGCCGCCAACACGCGCACATCAACCTTGATCGCTTTGGTGCTGCCGACGCGCATAATTTCTTTTTCCTGCAAAGCGCGCAAAAGCTTGGCCTGCATCCCCACGCTGACTTCGCCAATTTCATCCAGAAAGAGCGTGCCTTTGTCGGCGATTTCAAACAGCCCTTTCTTTTCGCTGACGGCTCCGGTGAAAGAACCTTTTTCGTGACCGAACAATTCCGATTCCAGCAGGTTTTCATTGATCGCCGCGCAATTGACCGCCTGAAAACGTTCGTTGGCGCGCGGGCTGGCTTTGTGAATGGCGCGCGAGATTCGCTCTTTGCCCGTGCCTGATTCGCCGCGAATCAGCACTGTCGAAGGCGACGGCGCGACTTTGACGATCATCTTTTTGACGCGCTCCATCGCTTCGGAAACGCCGACGATCTCTTCGTCCACCGCCTTCATTTGCGAAACGGCTTTGGCAATGACGGCCAGCAGCTTCGCGCGGTCGAGCGGTTTTTCCAGGTAATCGAAGGCTCCGCCGCGCAAAGCTTCCTTTACCGTTTCAATCGAACCGTGCGCAGTCATCAGTATGACAGGCGTCGAACTGTCCAATTGCGACAATTCATTGAGCAGTTGCAGCCCGTCCATTCCGGACATTTTCAGATCGGTCAATACTAAGTCGAAATTTTCATTCTTGAATGAACGCAGAGCGTCCTGGCCTGAACTGGCAGTTTTGACATCGTATAGCGGCGCGCCCGATTCATCGAGTTCGCCGGTGAGGATCATTTGCAGAATGTCGCGTTGATTCTTTTCGTCATCAACGACGAGGATTCTTCTGGCAGCCATCTTGTTCTCCATTGCGGATTGCGGATTTGGGATTGTGGATTCTTTCGGGATCAATTCAACATCTGTTAAATGCCGGGAAAAGATAGGCGATGACCATACGAATTCGCAATCCGCTGTCGGCCATCCTCTACTATTTTGGCTCTTTCGGCAAAGTCACGATGAACGAAGTTCCGATGCCGACTTCGCTTTCAACTTCGATTTCGCCGCCGTGTTCTTCGATGATCTTTTTCGTCAACGGCAATCCCAAACCGATGCCTGTTTCCTTGGTCGAATAATACGGCTCGAAAATCTGCTCCAGAGCTTCGGGCAAAATTCCGATGCCTGTGTCGGCGAACTCGATTTCAATCGAATCGTGATTCGGATACAGATTGATATTCAAATCGCCCCCGCCCGGCATGGCCTGAACGGCGTTGATCATCAGGTTTGAAAAACAGGTTTTCAGTTGTTCGGGGTCGGCGTTCAATCTTGTATCGCCTTCGCCATCAGATTCAATCGCTATGTTGACGCCCTGTTCGGTGGCTTTGGTCGTGACCAGATCGCGCACTTCTTCGACCAGAGAGCGCGCGTCAATTTCGCGCAATTTCAATTTTGCCGGACGGCCATAACTCAAAAAATCCGTCACCAGTTGGTTCAAGCGCGCCAGTTCGTCTTTGATCGTCGTCAGAATGTGTTTGTACTGTCCGCTCTTAGCTTCATTGGCCGGAGCGAAAGCTTCGCGCAGATGATCTATCGAAAGGTTGATGAAATTCAGCGGATTGCGAATTTCGTGCGCGATGCCGGAAGCCAGACGACCGATCACCGCTGAACGTTCGGATCGTTGCAACTCCTCTTCCAGTTCGCGGCTGCGACGCAACACGGCCAGCATTTCATTGAAAGTCTGCGACAAGGTGCTGATTTCTTCAGGGCCTTTGACCGGAACATCGAAATCCAGATTGCCCGCAGTCACACGGCGCGCAGCCTGTCCCAGATCGGTGATCGGCTGAGTCAGGCGTCTGCCGAAAATGGCAATCACGCCGATCAACAATACTCCCAGCCCGATAAATGCAATCAGACGGTCGCGCTCGGCAGCCTGTTTGACCCGATTCAAACGGCTCATCGAAATGATGACGTAAATTTTGCGGATGCCTGCGTTGGTTTCAGTGGATAGAAACAAGGTTCGACTTTGGTCGTTGCCCGTCGGATGAACATCCTGTTTCAGATCGCCGGGTTGCACCAATGGCGCATTTTCAAGCAGAGGTTTTAACTGCCGACCCAAATCGTGCCGGTCTGTGCTGTCAATAATCTTGTCGTTTTGATCGGCGATCAATATGTGGCGGATGATGCTTTCGGAATCAATCCTTAGCCCCGCTCCATCAGGCAAATTGACGACGTTGAACAGGAACGATCCTTCGTTGAGCGTGCGGAACGCCAGATCAGTCGCCGCCGGAATGGCCAATATGTATTCGTTGACCTGAGCCGTAGTGCGTTTTTCCAGTTGTTGGTTGATCAGTGTAATGACCAGAATGGTCAGCAACAACATCGCCGCGATGAAGGCGATCATCTGCACGCGAATGCTGGCAAAAGGTTTGAGCAGTCGGGCGAGTTTCATAATTTGCCGAGCAATCGGCGCGCTTTTTCCTGAACGTGAGTTTCAGACTTGGCGCGCGATGGGTTGATCCGACGATTGATGATTTCCTGGTAAAGTCGGCGCGCGTCTTCCTTGCGACCTTCTTCCTGATAAGTCTGTCCCAAAGCCAGCATCATTTCCAGATTATGCGGCGCGATTTTCACGCCTTGTTCCAATCGGTTGATCGCGCGCTTCATATTGCCGCCGACAATGCGCGGCAACTGACGATCCATTTCACCCAATGCCAGATACGCTCCGCCGTCCTGATAACGATCATTCAGCCGTAAAACCGTCTCCATCTCCGAGCGAATCTTTTTGACCATCTGCAAAGCTTTCAGAGCGCCTTTCTGTTCGCTGTAACCGCCGTAATTGGCCGCCAGCCAGAAATGACCTTCGACGGCATTGGGCTGAACGGCAATCGCTCGCTCGCCGACTTTCATGCCTTTTTGGAAGTAACCGAGCTTTTCATTTTTCGCCGCCGCATCGCCGACGTAGTAATAAACCCGTGCCGCGCGCCACAGCCATTGATAATTACCGCCGTCAGCCGCCAACGCTCGCTCAACCACGGCCAACGATTGCTTATCCCGCTCGGCGCTTTCGCCGTAGGTGAACAGGTAATCGGCTTCGTGAAAAGGATTCGGAGCGGCAGCGGCTACTTGCGATTTCGGCTGAGCCAAAACAGCCATAGATAGAAAACAAATCGCGACGATTGAAAAACTTGTTTTACGCATCGGGCAAAAAGCTATAGCTTTTAAGAAAATAACTTCCCGCGAATCACGCGGATTACGCGAATGAAAAGGATTTTTTACCGGTTTGAGAGCCCGCTATCTTATTGGCCAGGTTAAAGCTATTGAATAGCTTTTTCCAAAGTATCTGCGCTCATTCGCGTCATCCGCGGGAAAAACATTTTCTTGAACTCTATAACAACTCAACTCAGGTTTCGCAAGGCGGCGAGTGTGTGACCGCGCGCGAAACCCCTTGTTTGACACTGTCGAAAACCCGTTGCTATAGTCCGCCCTCGTTATTCGCAGGCCTGAAAGCAGGCACGAGAATTTTGAAATCTGAAATTATGACCGCTGAAAACCCAATCCCTGATTACTCCATTCGCGAATGCGACAAGCCTGAAGACTTTGCGCAATGTTTGAACCTGCAACGAACCGTCTGGCAATTCGACGACCTGGACATCACGCCTCTGCGCTCTTTCGTCATCACTCGTCACAGCGGAGGCATGACCTACGGAGCTTTCGATCAATCAGACCGTCTGCTCGGTTTCGCTCACGCCCTGCCTGCATTCGATGAACAACTCAAACCGTATTACTACTCGCAGATGTTGGCGGTCGAACCCGCGCTGCAAAATTCCGGCATCGGCGTCAAACTGAAACTGGCGCAACGCGATCACGCTTTGCGCACTGGCATCAAGCTGATCACCTGGACCTTCGATCCGCTGCAATCGCGCAATGCGCATTTGAACATTAACAAACTCGGTTGCGTCATTCGCCGTTACAAGGTGAATTATTACGGCAATTACAGCACCAGCGCGCTTCATCGCGGATTGGATACAGACCGGCTGTTCGCCGAATGGTGGGTCAGGTCGCAGAGGATTCCGGACGCTCTGTCCGGTAAACGGCGCACGGATAAAGCCCAAGCCGTTATCGAAGTGCCGCGCGAAATTGAAACCGTCAAACAGCGCGATATGAACGAAGCTCAAAACTGGCAATTCAAAATTCGTTCGGAATTTCAACGACTGCTCGGCGAAGGTTTGTATTGCGCCGGATTTGAAACCGATCCCAAGAGCGATATGAGCCGCTACCTGTTTTTCAAAGATCATCACGAAGAGGAAACCAACTGAAATCAAAGAGAGCTTATGAAGATTGAAAGAATCGAACTCCGAGAAATTCGTCTGCCGCTGGTCACCCCGTTTGAAACCAGCTTCGGGCGCACATACGAACGCAACATCATTTTGCTGAAGGTTTTCAGCGAAGGCCTGCACGGTTGGGGCGAATGCACGGTCGGAGAAAAGCCTTTTTACAACCACGAATACACCGAAAGCTGTTGGTCAATCATTCGCGATTTCGCCGGACCGATGGTTCTGGGCAAAGAGATCGAATCGCCCGAACAGGTTTCGCAACTGACTCGCCAGATTCGCGGCAACAAGATGGCTCGCGGCGCGGTCGAATGCGCCATCTGGGATTTGGAATCTCGGCGGCAGGGCGTCCCTTTGTGGAAGTTGCTGGGCGGAACGCAGGAAACGATCAATTGCGGAGTCTCGCTCGGTTTGGAAGACACTGACGCAGCCATGCTGAAAAAAGTAGAAACCGAAGTCGCCGCCGGGTATCAGCGCATCAAGATCAAGATCAAACCCGGACGCGACGTGGAAATGATCCGCGCCATCCGCAAAGAATACCCGAACATCGTCATGTCGGTTGACGCCAATTCGGCTTACACGCTGGACGATGCGGAACTGCTAAAGAAGCTGGACGAATTCAATCTGCTGATGATCGAACAACCGCTCAGCTACGACGACATCATTGACCACGCCGCGTTGCAACCGCAGCTTGCAACCGACATCTGCCTGGACGAATCCATACTGAGCGTGGACGACGCGCGCAAGGCGTTGCAACTCGGCGCGTGCCGCATCATCAACGTCAAACTCGGTCGCGTCAGCGGCCACACCGAAGCCCGCAAGATTCAAGCCTATTGCCACGAGCGCAACATCCCAGTCTGGTGCGGAGGCATGCTGGAATCCGGCATTGGCCGCGCTCACAACATCCATATGTCCACACTGCCGGGCTTCACGCTGCCGGGCGACGTGTCGGCGTCGAAGCGATACTGGACGGAAGACATCATCACTCCGCCGGTCGAAGTCACTTCAAAGGGAACAATTCCTCCACCGACAGGCGTCGGTATAGGATATGAAGTGAATGAGAAGCGCGTTGATGCTCTGAAAGTAAGAACTGAAGTAATCAAGTAGAGAAAACCTATGGCAGGAAAAATCGGGACAAAAGCTCTATGGTCGCCAATTATCGCCAGCGCGTATGATCCGAATTCAGAGATTGTGATCGCATCAGGTGATTGCTTGGACACACTGCGAACCCTGCCAGATGGGTTGGCGAAACTAATCATAACTTCTCCACCATATAATCTGGGTAAGGCATACGAAAAAGCCACAGAGCTTGAATCTTACCTGAACTCGCTTGCGCCGATTGTTAATGAATTGGTGCGCGTGCTTTCGCCGCAAGGTTCGTTGTGCTGGCAAGTTGGAAACTTTGTCGAAGACGGCGAAGTTTTCCCGCTGGATATTTTCTTTTACCCGTTTTTCAAATCGCG
>CAYRQB010000338.1:0-6415 GCA_964426025.1 uncultured Heliomicrobium sp. | reverse complement strand
GGAATTTGACGAAACCGAACAGGTTTTATTGGTTGAACAAAAATAGTTGAGCGCGATTGCCATTCAATCCGCAATCCGCAACCCGCAATCCGCAATCAACGATGCCGCTAAATCGCAAAGACCTACTGGGAATCGCAGACCTTTCAGTCGAAGAGATCAATTTGATCCTCGACACAGCCGACACTTTCCGCGACATCAACAATCGCCAGATCAAAAAAGTCCCCACGTTGCGCGGCAAGACCATCATCAATCTTTTCTTTGAAGCTTCGACGCGCACGCGCACCAGTTTTGAAATCGCCGCCAAACGTTTGTCCGCCGACGCCGTCAACATCTCGGCTTCGACTTCCAGTGTGGTCAAAGGCGAAACGCTGGTGGACACAGCGCTGAACCTGCAAGCGATGGCTCCAGACGCGATTGTCATTCGCCATTCGTCATCCGGCGCGCCGCATCAAATCGCCAAAATCGTCAAAGCCGGAGTCATCAACGCAGGCGACGGAGCGCACGAACATCCAACACAAGCTTTGCTGGATGCTCTGACCATTCGCCACAACAAAGGCCGCATCGCCGGATTAAAAGTCGCCATCATCGGAGACGTGCTGCACAGCCGCGTAGCCCGCTCGAACGCGCACCTGTTGACTAAGCTCGGCGCTCACGTGGTTCTGGCCGGGCCGCGAACTCTGATGCCCTTCGGATTGGAAAAACAGATCGCCCCCGGCGACGGTTCAATCCGATTCGCCGAAAACATAGAAGAAGCCATCGCCGACGCCGACGTTGTGATGATGCTGCGCATCCAGATGGAGCGTCAGTCAGGCGGCTTCTTCCCCAGCTTGCGCGAATACTCGATTCATTTCGGCTTGAACAAACGACGATTGGCGCTGGCCAAACCGGACGCGATTGTGCTCCACCCTGGCCCCATCAATCGCGGAGTCGAAATTGATTCGGATGTAGCCGATGGCGCTTCGTCGCTGATCCTGGATCAGGTGGAAAACGGCGTAGCGGTACGGATGGCAATTCTTTATTTGCTGGCGGGTGGGGAATAAAAGCTATGACTGAACTACTAATTTGCAACGGTACAATCATTGACCCATCGCAATCGCTGGAAGCCAAACGCGACCTGCTCATCCGCGATGGCCGAGTCGCAGAAATCGCTGAAAGCATTTCTGCCGACGGCAACGAAACCTTCGACGCTGAGGGTTTGATCGTCGCGCCGGGATTCATTGATTTGCACGTTCATCTTCGCGAACCGGGATTTGAATACAAGGAAACCATCGAATCCGGCGCGCGCGCAGCCGTTGCCGGAGGCTTCACTTCGGTTTGTTGCATGCCGAACACGAAGCCGATCAACGACAATTCGTCGGTGACCAGCTTCATCGTCGAACAGGCTCGCAAAGCCGCTCTGGCCAACGTCTTTCCCATCGGCGCAATCACGCAAGGTTCAAAGGGCGAACAGTTGGCCGAAATCGGCGAGATGAAATCTGCGGGCATTGTCGCCATCAGCGATGACGGCAAGCCCGTACTGGATTCCGGCATCATGCGCCGGGCGATGGAATACGCCGCCGATTTCAATTTGCCAGTCGTGGATCATTGCGAAGATTGCTGCGGCGCAACCGGCTGGGCAATGCACGAAGGCGAGTATTCCGCGTTGATGGGTTTGAAAGGTTTACCCGGCGCAGCCGAAGACCTGCACGTGGCGCGCGACATTTTGCTGGGTGAAATCACCGGAGCGCACATTCACATCGCGCACATTTCCACGGCGCGTTCGGTGGACCTGGTTCGCCAGGCAAAAGCGCGAGGGTTGAAAGTCACCTGCGAAGTCACGCCGCATCATTTCGTGCTGTCTGACAAAGACGTTTACCAGAGCGGTTACAACACGAATTTCAAAATGGCTCCGCCGTTGCGTTCGCAACCCGATGTCGAAGCGATTCTGGAAGGATTGCGCGACGGAACAATTGACGCCATCGCCACGGACCACGCTCCGCACCACTCGAACGAAAAGATGTACGAATTCGACAAAGCTCCGAACGGCATCACGGGTTTGGAAACCTCCGTCAGTTTGACGTTGGATCGGCTGGTCAATCGCAGGGTGATTTCTCTGACACGAATGGTTGAACTGTTGGCGACAAATCCGGCGAAGCTTTTCAATCTTGATCGCGGCACATTGACAGTCGGCGCTGTGGCCGATGTGACGATCTTCGATCCCGAAAAGCGCATTAAAGTTGAAGCTGCGAAATCTCAATCAAAAAGCCGCAACACTCCGTTTAACGATTGGGAACTGACGGGCGCTCCGGTGGCGACCGTTGTCGGCGGAAAGGTCGTCTGGCGATAAATGCGGGAAGGCACGCGCCATTGTGTAAACGAAAAAGTACAAATCAACTTTTGGAGGAAGCATGAAAATAGTCATCACCAGCGTCATGGTTAACGATCAGGAAAGAGCCTTGAAGTTTTACACAGAAGTTTTGGGCTTCGTGAAAAAAACTGAGGTACCGATGGGGGAGTTCAAATGGCTGACTGTGGTTTCACCGGAACAACCGGATGGGCCGGAATTGTTGCTCGAACCATTGGGATTTCCACCGGCCAAAACTTATCAAACAGCTTTGTTCGATGCCGGAATACCGCTGACGTCATTTGCCGTCACGGATATTGATGACACATATCAGAAACTAAAATCGTTGGGAGTCGTATTCCGAAGCGCGCCAGCAAAAATGGGAACTGTAATCATCGCGACTTTTGAAGACACTTGCGGCAACCTGATTCAGATCGCTCAACAGTGAATCAAACCGTGTGATGTCACAACTGAAAAGAAAATTCATGCAAAAGATCACGACGTTTCTATGGTTTAACGATCAGGCTGAAGAGGCCGCAAGCTTTTATGTTTCGCTGTTCAATGATTCAAAAATCATCAGCGTGACACGAAATGTCGAAGGCGGTCCCGGCCCTGCGGGTTCGGTTCTGATGGTGAATTTTCAACTCGAAGGTCAGGAATTTCTGGCGCTCAACGGCGGCCCAATGTTTAAGTTTACCGAAGCCATTTCGCTGCACGTCAGTTGCCAGACGCAGGAGGAAATTGATTACCTGTGGGAGAAGCTTTCAGAGGGCGGAGAAAAAAGCCGTTGCAGTTGGCTCAAGGATAAATACGGCCTGTCCTGGCAGATTGATGCGAAGGCGTTGGGCGAAATGATGCAGGACAAAGACCCGGCGAAAGTCGCGCGCGTCATGCAAGCCATGCTGCAAATGGACAAGATTGACATCGCCACGCTGAAGCGGGCTTATGAAGAACCATAGCCCGGCGCAAACTGAGAGAAAGCGATCCTGATATGCCGACGAAAATAACCGCCAGGGAATTTGTGAAGAAATTGAAATCGCACAGTTCGCCGGAAGAGGCGAAAAAGTCATTGCGTTATTTCAAAACCGGAGAAGGCGATTACGGCGAAGGAGACGTCTTTATCGGCGTGCGAATGGGTCAGATATTCGCGCTGGCCAAGGAGTTCATTGAAATGCCGCCCGGCGAAATCGAGGTGCTGTTGGAAAGCGAGATTCACGAAGCGCGCGTCGGCGCGGTGAGCATCATGGATTGGCAGGCGCGCAGCAAGAAAACTTCCGAAGCGCGCAGGAAAGAATTGTTCGATCTTTACATCCGCCGCCACGACCGCATCAACAACTGGGATTTGGTTGATCGCAGCGCGCCGTTTGTCGTCGGCGGTTATCTGTTCGATAAACCGCGCGAAGTGTTGTGCAAGCTGGCGCGTTCTAAAAACATCTGGGAACGGCGAACGGCCATTGTCAGCACCTACTATTTCATTCGACAAGGCGACGTAGCCGACACATTCAAAATCGCCGAGATGTTGGTGAACGACAAGCACGATTTGATTCACAAAGCCGTCGGAGGCTGGGTGCGCGAAGCTGGAAAAAAAGACCCTCAGAGGCTGTTGAGTTTTTTGGATCAGCACGCGGCCACCATGCCGCGAACGATGTTGCGTTACGCAATCGAGCATCTGGACGAAAAACTGCGGGATCATTATTTGAACTTGAAGAAGTAGTGAGGAAGAGAACATGGAATCGCGGGAAAAGCGCGAACTGCTCAGGCACACTGTGGCCACGCTCGCTTATCGCGGCGGCAAGGCGTTGCGCGACGCGCCCGATCAGTTCGCAACATTCAGTGCTGGCGGCGAAGTCCGCACGCCCTTGCGAATCCTTGCGCACATCGGCGACCTGCTCGATTGGGCGCTGGCTCTGGCAAAAGGAGAAGAGATTTGGCGGGACTCGAAGGGAGATTCCTGGCAGATCGAAGTAGAGCGCTTCCACGCTAGCCTGAGCGCTTTCGATCAATACCTGGCTTCGGACACTGAGTTGGCGGTTCCTGTGGAAAGGCTCTTTCAGGGCCCGATTGCCGACGCGCTGACGCACGTGGGGCAGATCGCAATGCTGCGCCGCCTGGCTGAAACGCCAATTCGCGGAGAAAATTATTCCCAGGCCAAAATCGAAGCGGGAAGGACGGGATCCGAACAGGCTGCGCCACGAAAAGAGTTTGGCTAAAGTCCGATTGCATTGATTTTTCAGAATGAAAAATCATGGCTACCAAAATTTCCGTCAACCTGCCGGCCAAAAGACCTCATCAATCACGTTGATCCGAACGCGATCAATTATAAGGAGAACTCGATGAAATTGAATCCACATCTGAATTTCAACGGTCAATGCGCTGCGGCGTTTAAGTTTTACGAACAACATCTGGGAGCAAAGCCTCTTTTCACGATCACCTACGGCTCTTCGCCGATGGCTGACCAGTTCCCCGCCGAATGCGCCGACCAAATCATGCATGCCACAATCGAAATCGGCGAAGTCACTGTGATGGGTTCCGACAGCCCTCCGGGTTATTACCAACAACCTGACGGTTTTTGCGTCTCGCTCAGCGTTGACGATCCAGCCGAAGCTGAACGCATCTTCAATGCTCTGTCAGAAAACGGAAAAGTGAATATGCCATTGCAACAAACATTCTGGGCGTTGCGATTCGGCATGGTGACTGACCAATTCGGCATTCCGTGGATGGTGAACTGCTCCGATCCGAACGTTAATAACTGAACGATATGGAAACCGGTGGTTATGCGATGTCTTCTACGGAAATCAGATTGCTGAAAGCAGATGACACCGAGTTGCTAACAAATGCCAATTCCGACGTTTTCGACGATCCAGTGATTCCATCCGCCGCAGCCGAATTCCTGAATGATCCACGCCATCAAATTGCGGTGGCAATCGCTGATGGAATCATCGTCGGCTTTGCCAGCGCGGTTTGTTATGTGCATCCCGATAAACCGGCTCCCGAGTTTTGGATCAACGAAGTCGGCGTCGCGGAATCTCATCAGGGGCGAGGCTTGGCCAAACAAATCATGGCCTGTTTGCTCGACAACGCTCGGCAATTAGGTTGTGCCGAAGCCTGGGTCTTGACGGAACAAGACAACACGGCAGCCAAACGTTTGTATCAATCATCTGGCGGCGTCGAAGCTTTAAGCAACGTCGTGATGTTTTCGTTTCGGTTGAGCGATTAGCTCGACGTTCGGAAACGACAACTGCTTCAAAATCAAATCGCTGACCAATCTCAGCTTTGGCAGCCGGAATTTGCCAGCGATCGGTTAGCCGAGGTTGGCCATTGATTCGTCGCTAAATCGGAACAAGGAGCTTTGAAACAGGATTGACATGCTTTTTTCAGAGTGACGCGCGCGTTGATGGCCAGCACAACAGACGCTGCGTACCTGAGCACAATCACTGTTTTTAGCCGTCAGAATCAGCCACGCGTTTTTTTGATTCCCAGCGATTGCAGACGTGACGCCAACGTGGTCGGTTTTACTCCTAACAATTCAGCGGCCCCGCCCGTGCCGTAAATTTTCCAGTGCGCGGCTTCCAGCGCAGCCATTAAGTTTTCGCGTTCGCGCTTTTCAAATTCGGCTTGCGTCACAAATGCCGGAACCGAATCTTCAGTTTGCACGGCGTTTTGAATTGAAAAGCTGGCGGCGTCTTCGGGAAGAATCAATTCCAGGTTAAGCGGTTGCGCGCCGCAACTGGAAAGAATCATGGCGCGTTCGATGACGTTTTGCAGTTCGCGCACATTGCCCGGCCACGAGTAATTTCGCAGCCGCTGCATTTGCGATTCGGTGACCTGCAACTTGCCGCAACGCGCCTGCTGGCTGGCCAGTTGAATGAAGTGGTGCACCAGTAACGGAATATCTTCGCGGCGTTCGCGCAGTGGCGGCAGTTCAATCGGAAAGACGCTCAAACGGAAAAACAAATCCTGCCGAAACGTTCCGGCGGCGATTTCGCGGCGCAAATCGCGGTTGGTCGCGGCAACGATGCGAACATTGGTTCGCCGAGTTTTCTCTTCGCCGACTCGTTCAAAAGTTCCTTCCTGCAACACGCGCAGCAGTTT
>CAYRQB010000337.1:0-6432 GCA_964426025.1 uncultured Heliomicrobium sp. | reverse complement strand
TTTGGCGATGGTTTCGCGCACCGAAGCCAGGCTGGCGCGAATGCTGTTCAATTGCGCCGATGTGTCGTTGACGATGCGATCTTTGTCCAGGCGGGAAACCTGCAAATCCTTTTTCGCCACTTCCAACGAAGCCAGCGCGCTTTCCAGACGGGTTTTGGCCATGACAATGTCCAGTTCCGCCAGTTCCAGATCGCGCTTCGAGCGCAGTCCCTTGCCGAACAATTCCTGCAATCGTTTCAGATTCAGGTCGGAAGTGATGACAGCCTGACGCGATTGTTCGACGTTTTGTTCGGCGACGCGCAAACGGTCTTCGGCCTGACGGACGCGTTGTTCGGCGGCGGGAATCGCCAGGTTGCGCGATTTGTCCAAATCGGTCAATTGATTGCCGAGCGCCGTTTCGCGCGCGGCGGCCTGGCTCAAACCCGTTTGCATGAATTCGCGTTGAGATTGCAAACGCGTCACCTGGTCTTCGGTCAGGAACTTGGAATCAATGTCTTCGATCTCGGCGATGACTTCTCCCGTTTTGACCGATTGGCCTTCGACCAGATTCCATTTGACGATTCGTCCGGGTATTTGCGCTTCGATGGTTTGCGGGCGATCCATCGGAGAGAAAATTATGATTCGGCCATAACCGGTCACAGATTGCTGCCATGGCACGAATATCAGGCAAAGCGTGATGATCAACAGCAACAGCAGCAAAGCAATCGCCACCGGACGCATGGCGTGCGGCGTTTTCATCAACTCCAACGAACGCAGTTTCGGCGAACGATTTTGTTTCGCCTTCGCTGAAGGCAATTCAGGGACTTCTTCTTTTTTCACTTTCAAAGCAGTCATATCAAATTTCAGCGGATTCAAAATCAGCGGCTTCATGACAAAGCGACGAGACTAAAACGATCTTCACCTGACTGATAATTGCTAATGGTTGATGGTTAATGGTTAATTGAAGTCTTTGCGAATTAAACTTGAATGAAGTCATCAGTTCACGCGAAGGCGCAAAGACGTCAAGATGGTAAAAGGGAGAAAGATAAGGGCTGCGGACTTCCAACAAGCTCTTATCCGCCATATTTCCTTTGCGACTTCGCGGCTTTGCGTGAAATCACTTTTTCATAAAAGCTAAACCTGCGGCAATTCCATAGCCGGAAACAGACGCGTAAATTCGCCTTCGGGCAATCGCGTCAACTCGGACGGCGATCCGGATTGAACAATCTTCCCTTCGGCCAAAACGTGAATGGTCTTTGACCTGATGACGGTTTCTGGATCGTGCGAAATATTGATGATCGTCCATTTGTATTCCGGCTTGAACAGTTCTTCCAGAATTTCCAATTTGTCGTTTTCATCCACGCCCGTGAAGCCTTCGTCCAGAATCAACAACTGTGGACGATTGATCACCGCGCGGGCAATCAACAATCGTTGAACCTGGCCGCGCGAAAGGTTTCGACCTTCAGAAACGACTTTCGTTCGCAATCCATCGGGCAGATCGGCCAGAACTTCGGTCAATTGCGCGAACTCAATCGCCCATTGCAAATCTCTGTGCGTCAGGTGATCGCGTCCCAACAGGATGTTTTCTTCAATCGTCCCGGCGAAAATTTCGTTGTCGTCGCTGACCAGTCCGACGCTTTGACGGAGGCTTTCGGCGCTGGCGTCTCGCAAATCCATGTCATTGATTTGCACCTGGCCGTGATTGGCTTCATGCAATCCGCACAGCAACATTGCCAGCGTGGATTTTCCGACTCCGCTTTGACCGACCAAACTGACGTGCTCGCCGGGTTCAATCCGCAAATCCAGACCGGATAAAATTTCCATTCTGTTTTCGTAAGCGAAACTGACCTTGCGGCAAACCACTTTGGCGCCTTGCGGATTGACAGGCAAATCGCGCCCGTTCTGGTGTTCGGCTGGCAGATCAATAAGATGACCGACCTTGTCCAATCCCGTCAGCAAATCGTAGTAATTTTCCAGCAGGCGGATGATCTTTTCCAAACCTTCCATCGCTCCGACGACGACGATTTCCGCCGCGACTATTTGGCCGAGCGTCATTTGCTGATTGATGACCAGCCAACCGCCAATCGCCAGAACTCCGGCGCTGGCGATGGCTCGGAACAGATAATTTCCCAGCGCCTGCCGGAAAAGAACGCGGAAATGTTCGCGCCGCGCCGTCACGTAATCGGCAACCAATCCATCGGCCTTTTCCAAAGCGAAGGCGTTTGTCGCGTACATTTTGAATCCGCGCTGACAACGCACCAATTCTTCCAGCCAGTCGGCGACGTAATATTTGCTGTAGGATTCTTCGATGCTGGTTTTCAAACCGCCGATCCCAAGCACGCCGATGACGAAGGTGATAAACAGGATCAGAAAGACGGCAAAGGCCAGCAGGTAAGGGCTGTAAAACGACATCAGCAACAGCGCGATGCAAACTTGCAAAGTCGCTCCGGGTCCATCCAGCAGAATTTTGGCCATCATTTTTTGAATTGTGACGACGTCGAAAAATCTGTTGGCCAATTGCGGAGAATATTCGCTGGCGATCACGTCGTGCTGAACCTTCGGCAGATGTTCGGCCAATTGCAGCGAGATTCGCGCAAACAATCTTTGCTGCAATTTTTCCAGCAACGCCAGTTTCAGCAATCGCAGTATTCCGGCAAACAACAATGCGCCCAAAACGCCCAGCGTCAGCACGATCAGCGGTTGCACCATCACACCGGCGGCAATGGTGTTGACCAGGGACTGAGCCGCCAGCGGAACGGCCAATGTCAGCAAACCGATGAAGACCGTGTAAACGATGATTACCAGATAATCGCTCCGGTCAAGGTTGATCATCTCGTACAACCGCTGGTGGGGCGTTTTGTGCTGAACGTGACGATCGTTTGCATGCCTTTTAGAATTTGCGCCCATTGTCATTAGCTCCGCCGTAAAGACTCGGTTTATGTGCCATCAGACCCTGATCAATTTCCAGAAACGGTTGATCACACAAATGGTAGAGAGTAGCGGTCATGCTTTTCGATTTTGTGTTTTTTATATCAAGCTTATCTGGCTCTGCGAAGAGTCGTTCGTCAGAATGGCTGTGATGAAGTTTGGTAATGGCGAATCGTTGACCAAATCCGCCTTATCGGTTGAGCAAATTGTCGAGATTTTGCAAAGCTGCTCTGGCCGAGCGAACAATCCGTGAAGCCTTCTGCGGCGAATTGGCAATCGCGGTCAAATGCCCCATCTTGCGTCCGGGTTTGGGAACCATTTTTCCGTACAAGTGAAGTTTGACATCGGGAAATTTACAAGCGGCCTGCCAGTCTGGTTCTACGTCCTGCCAAAGATCGCCCAGCAGATTGGCCATCGCCGCGGGCAGTAAAAATTCAGTAGATCCCAGCGGCAAACCGCAAACCGCCCGGAGTTGTTGTTCAAACTGGCTGGTGATGCATGCGTCAACCGTCAAATGGCCGGAATTGTGCGGACGCGGAGCCAGTTCGTTGATCAGCAATTTGCCTTGTCCGGTCAGAAAGAACTCGACACACAAAACTCCGACAACTTGCAATTCTTCCAAAACCGCGCGAGCGATTTCGATGGCTTCGATCACTGTTTCCGGCGGCAGATCGGCGGGCGCAGTCGAAACATCCAGGATGTGATTGCGATGCTCGTTTTCGATCACGCCCCAATGCGCAAAGCCGCCGTCAATTCCGCGCGCGGCGACGACCGAAAGTTCGCGGTCGAAATCAACAAAGGCTTCCAACACCAGTTCCTGCTTGCCGGCGGCGGCCAGCGCGGCTTCGGCTTCGTCCATCGCTTTGATCTTCACCTGCCCTTTGCCGTCGTAACCGAATCCGGCGGTTTTCAAAATCGCCGGACAGCCGAATTCGGCCAAACCCGCTTTCAACTCCGCAAGCGAAGCGATGGCCTTGAACGGCGTGACCGGAAAACCGTGACGGCTGAGAAAAGTTTTTTCGCGCAAACGGTTTTGAGTCGTGTGCAGAATCAGGCCGTCGGGTCTGACCGGCGCGCGTTCAGCCGCAGCCTGCGCCGTGGCCGAAGGAACGTTTTCAAATTCAAAGGTCACCACATCAACCGCCGAAGCGAATCCGCGAACCGCGTTCAGGTCGTCGTAATGAGCTTTGATCTCGACATCGGCCACCTGTCCGGTTGGCGTGTCGGTTTCGGGCGAAAAAGTATGAACGCGATAACCCATTCGCCGAGCGGCGATGGTGAACATACGACCAAGCTGGCCGCTGCCCAGCACGCCGATGACGGAGCCGGGAAGTATGGGTTGAGTGTTTAACTTCAAGCAGTCAATCCCTCGCTCAGGACTTTGTTGGTTTGCTCCTCGCGAAATTGCCGCAATCGTTCGCGCAATTCAGGCCGCGAGTTGGCCAGAATCGCCACGGCCAGCAATGCGGCGTTCGTCGCTCCGGCTTTGCCAATCGCCAGCGTTCCGACCGGAATGCCTCCGGGCATCTGCACAATCGAAAGCAGCGAATCCATTCCCTTCAGCGCGTGACTTTCGACCGGCACGCCCAAAACCGGAATCAGGGTCTGAGCCGCAACCATTCCCGGCAAATGCGCTGCTCCGCCCGCTCCGGCGATGATCACTTCTATTCCGCGCGATTCGGCGGCGGCGGCGAACTCGGCCATCCACGTCGGAGTCCGATGCGCGGAAACCACACGGCATTCGTGCTCGACGCCGAAGCCGGTCAGCATCTCATCGGCGTGACGCATGGTTTCCCAATCGGACTTGCTGCCCATAATCACCGCCACCAAGGGCTTTTTCGTTTCCTGGCTCATAGCTTTTGATTGATCCGAAGCGTTTAAGTGCGAGGCAGGCATCATCCACGATGCAGGGCTTTAGATCAAGAAAGCCGATTGCGAAGCTGATTCAAAAAATTCTGCTTTCGGCTAAAAAATTCTGCAACCATCTTGTACTATTGTCGTAGTACAAGGGGACAAAACATGGAAGATTGGATATACATCAATTTCGATGATCCGACGCCGATTTACGCTCAATTGGAGCGGGCGATCCGATTTGCAATTGCGACCGACCGTTTGCGCGTCGGCGAACGGCTGCCGACCGTCCGGCAGTTGGCCGTGGATTTGAAGATCAACGCGAACACGGTGGCCAAAGTTTACCTGGAACTGGAACGGGCGGGAATTGTGGAAACGCGGCGCGGCGTCGGAACTTTTGTCAGCGAGCGCCAACCGGCCAAAGCCATGCGCGCGACCATCGGCGACAGGCAACGCGAACTGCGCGCTTTTGCCGAGCGCATTATGGCCGAAGCTTATTCGTTGGGATATTCGCTCGATGAAGTGATCGAGCAGCTTGAAAGCAGTTTGAACGACAAGTCCGCTTCCGCCAAACGACGGTAGCGGCAAAGGAGAAAGCGACTATGCCAGTATTCACCTCTATTACGAAAAACAATAAATCCACTCCATCCGCCAATCCGCCGCGAATGAATGTGGTGGCGGCAGGCCTGTTTCTAGTTCCCATGCTTTTGGGAGTCGGCGCGTCGGTGTTGATGCTCAACCCGGCTGGGGCCATCATCGGCTCCCTGTTTGGAGTTGTTGCCGCGCTGGCGCCCAGAGTCGCCAAACAATGGGAGCGGGCTGTGGTTCTGCGGTTGGGGCGATACATCGGATTGCGCGGGCCTGGATTGTTCTGGGTCGTCCCGTTGGTGGATTCGGTGTCGGCCTATGTTGACCAGCGAATCATCGCTACGGACTTCGCGGCTGAAAGCACTTTGACCGCCGACACCGTTCCGGTCAACGTTGACGCGATTATGTTCTGGATGGTTTATGACGCCGAAAAAGCCGCGCTGGAAGTTCAGGATTATCAGTTGGCTGTCGGACTGGCGGCGCAAACCGCTCTGCGCGATGTGATTGGCAAAACTTCGCTGACCGATTTGCTGCGAGGACGCGAAAAGATCGAGGAAGAATTGCAACGCATCATTGACGACCGCACCAATCCGTGGGGAGTGACTGTGCAATCGGTTGAGATTCGTGAAGTGATCATCCCCGACGCTCTGCAGGATGCGATGTCTCGCGAAGCTCAGGCCGCGCGCGAAAAGAAAGCGCGCATCATCCTGGCCGAAGCCGAAGTCGAAATCGCTCATAAATTCATGGACGCCTCGAAATCTTACCAGGACAATCCGACTGCGCTTCATTTGCGTGCGATGAACATGCTTTACGAAGGGTTGAAGGAAAAAGGCGCGATGATGATCGTCCCCAGCACGGCGGTTGAATCAATGGGAATGGGCGGATTGCTGGGCGCGGCGGCAATGCGCCAGCGTCAATTGGCCGAAGGCCACGAAGAATCCAAAGCTGAACCGGTTGACTGAGCCGAATCAAACTTCACGAAACGATGAAAACCTGTAGGGCAAGCTGGCAGCTTGCCCTACTCTCAATTTCCGCGATGCCGATATTCAAAACCCTGATCTTCACAATACTGGTTCCCGGCACGGT
>CAYRQB010000336.1:0-6433 GCA_964426025.1 uncultured Heliomicrobium sp. | reverse complement strand
TTGAGAAATAGCAATTCTATTCTCGTGGAGACCGTCTCGGTTGCCGCGAAATCAAATCAACTAAAAAACAGCATGAGGTAATGAGATGAAGATCATTCGCCAAGCGGTTACCCTTTTATGTCTAACGCTTTTGGCTGGCAGTGTGGCTTATGCTCAATTGAGCGGCGGTTCTTTGACGGGAACTGTAACGGATGCAAATGGCAGTGTCGTATCTGGTACCAGAGTCGTGGCGAAGCACATTGCGTCCGGTCGTGAGTTCACAACCACAACTACCAGCGAAGGTTTGTACGCATTTCCAAATCTGGAAGTCGGCCCGTATCAGGTCAATTATGAAGCGCAGGGCTTCAAGAAACTGACTCTGACCAATATAGTCATCTCCGTTGGCACACGGTCAGTGGCAAATGCGAAACTGGAGGCGGGCAATATCTCAGAAACCGTACAGATCACTTCAGACGCGGCGCAGTTGCAATCCACGACAACTGAAATCGGCGTCAATTTCTCGCCTAAGCTTTTCAAGGACGCGCCGATTAACGCTGCCGGTATTCGTAATCCTGAAGCGTTCATCGGATTTCAACCCGGCGTCGTCAATGGCGCTGGCGCTGAAGGCGGAATTTCCGGCGGTGCGCGCCGTTCCAAAGAGATCCTGATTGACGGAGCGAACGCAACCAATCCCGAATCAGGCGGCGTGGCGTTCAACGGTTTGCCGTCGGTTGAATCGCTCGGCGAATTCAAATTGATCAACAACACTTTTGCCGCCGAATACGGACGAACCGGTGGAGGTATTGAGTCTTTCATTACCGCTTCGGGCGGGCGTGATTTTCACGGCAACGTATTCAATTTTCATACTTCCAGTGCGCTCAGCGCCAACGCCTGGGCGACTAAGGCGCAATTGTTTCCTGCCAATGATGTTAGAAAGAGAAAACCGCCGACCCACGGCAACGAATATGGTTTTGCCCTGGGCGGACCGATTTATCTGCCGAAGAAAATCTTTGGCCCGATAGGTGGATACAACGAAGACAAAACGAAAAGCTTTTTCTTCTTCACGATGGACAATTTCCGCCGCACCGCTGCCTCGGCTGCATTCAGAACATTGGCCACCGCGAAAATGCGTCAGGGCGATTTTTCCGAATTGCTACCCGGACGCTTGATTTATGATCCGCTGACCGGACAGCCGTTTCCGGGAAACATCATTCCGACCAATCGTTTCAGCAACGTCAGTAGAAATATTCTGCCTTTGATCCCGGCTACAACTACCAGTGGTTTGCAAAACAATTATCTGGCTACCACGAGCACACGTAATGTGCAGGATTCGTGGAGCCTTAAGATCAATCACAACATCACCGATAAACACCTTCTCAATTTCTATTACACGCGCCAGGATTTGGGCGCGCTCCAAAATGGGCCGTTGCCGCAACCGCTGCAAGGAGCCAACACTACCTCGCTTTCCACCAATAGACCGATCTTTGCCCGGTTCAACTATGATTGGATTATGACGCCGACGCTGAACCTGCACGTCACTTACGGAATTACCAAACTCCGGGCGTATTTCGACAATGAACAAGTTGGTCAGGGTTGGCCGCAGAAACTCGGATTGAAAGGAGTTTCGGAAGGCGACACCAATTCATTCCCGGTCGTCAACTTCCTTAGCGGTGGGTATACGAATTTTGCCGACACCAACGGAACCAAGACCAAAGGCACGCAGTTCAATAATACCGATCATTTCCGCGCAGACGTCAGTTGGATCAAAGGCCGATTCAACTGGAAATTCGGACTTGACCATCGCTGGATGCGCACCACTGGCGAGCCGCTTTCGACCGGCGGTTTCGACGACGCTGGCGTTCAGGGCGTTTTCAACTTCTCCAACAACCAGACCGCGAATCCGGCCAGCGTTTCAGCTACCGGCGACGCGTTTGCCAGCTTCCTGCTCGGGTTGGTTGATAACGCTACGCGCACATACAACGCCAACGCCTCATCGGCTAATTTCGGGTATCACGCCTGGTATGCGCAAACTGATTGGCGCTTGCGTCCGAACGTGACGCTCAATCTTGGATTGCGGTACGAAATCCCTGTGCCTCGCTCCACTTCGCCAACGGCTTTTACTTCGTTCGATCCAAACCTGCTTGATCCGCGTTCGGGGCTGAAAGGCGCGCTCGCCTTTGCGGGTGATTGTCAGGACTGCACGGGGAAGGAACGCTTCGGCAACATTGATAAATCGTCGGTCGGACCGCGTTTAGGCCTGGCCTGGTCGGTAGATCAAAAGACCGTGCTGCGCCTCGGCTACGGTATGTATTACTCGGCAGGCAATGGGTTGACGGGCGGCTTCTGCATTCGTTGTCAAAATGGTTACTCGAATACGGCGGGTGTGAACCGGCCCTCGACCACAGGAGCCGCGTTGAATTGGGACAATGGCTTTGTGCCTCCATCCAATTTCATCCTGCCTCCGTTAATTAGCCCATCTGCGGGTAATGCGGCTGACGACATCTGGTACATCAACCCGCGCTCTGGCACTGCTCCGCGCTTCCAAAACTGGAGCGTCAGTGTTCAGCGTGAATTACCGTGGAAATTCGTGGCCGAAGCCGCATACATTGGCAATCGTGGAACCCGATTGTCGGCAAATCACTTCCCGCTCAATCATCTTGATCCGAAGCATTACGCGTTGGGCGATCTGCTCAACAAACGGATTGACGATCCGGCGGTCGTTGCGGCGGGTTACAGATCACCATACCCGAACTTCATCGCCGACTGGGGCGGCACCGCGACGCTGGCCAGAGCGCTACGTCCGTATCCGCACATCAATGGCCCGGTCAATGATGAATACAATCCGGTGGCCAGTTCCTGGTACGATTCCTTGCAACTGAAACTTGATCGCCGCTTTGGTAACTTGTTTGTGGAATTCAACCACACCTGGTCGAAGGCTTTGACCAATGGTTCCGGTTCGCAAACCAGCGGCGACACCACCAACCGCAATCCGAAGACTACCCACGTCAACGATCCGCGAGTGCTGGAATTGGAAAAGAGTCTTCAGTACATAGACATTCCACAGATTTCCAACGTCGTTTTGGTTTGGGATGTTCCTTTCGGAAAGGGACAGAAATTCCTAAACGGCAATTCGGTTTTGGATCGTTTCGTCGGCGGATGGTCGGTCAGCTTCACCGGCAATTACACGTCGGGTGCGCTGGCACTGCTCAATGCTCCAATGACTTATCCGCAATGGGGCGGTTTCCTGTACGGACGCAAGGAAGTCAACATCAACGGTAATCCAATTCGAACCGGCGTTGATCGTCAGAATCTGGATCCACGCAACAACAGCATTCGTTGGTGGAATAACAACTTCTTCACCATTCCGGGAACATACGAACTGGGAAATTCCCCGACTTATATAAATGAATTGCGCGATCCGAATGCCTATAACGACAATATGGGCTTCATCAAACGGACGCGCATCACGGAAACCATCAACATTGAAATTCGCGCAGAATTCTTCAATATCTTCAACCGCACGAATTTTGGAATTGGTGGAACGCCGATCAGACCGAATGTACTTGATCTAGTTCGCTTCGGCGTGCCGAATGGCCCGCGCACTGGCGCGCGTTCCGGCCAGATTGCGGCGAAGATCAACTTCTAACCCATTCTCCTTTCTGTTTTCTCGGGCTGACGTTTCATAGCGTCAGCCCTTTTGTTTTGAAATCAGTAGCTACTGATTACAATGATCGCAATCATCTCAAAGTCATTTTTGGCAAAGGAGGTTTGAGAGATGGCGACGCCTCGTTCCAGATTATTTGTTTCACCGGAAGAATATTTACGCCGAGAACGCGAAGCCGAGGAGCGGCACGAATATGACAAGGGACGAATTTATGCGATGGCTGGCGAAAGCCCGAATCACAGCCGCATCTGCGTCAATGTCACTCGCGACGTGAGCGCACGTTTGAAAGGCAAAACCTGTGAAGCATTCTCGTCGAATATGAAGGTTTATGTCGTGACGGCTGGAAGTTTGGACGCCGTTGTTCAACTTCCATCCAGTGATTGCCAATTGCCTCTGCCTGAAGTTTATGATCGCGTCGAATTTCCGCCCGAAGAAGAGTTAGAACCGGAAGAGTAGGGCAACCTGCTGAGGTCGCCCTGTTTTCTACAACGACGTTTTCAAGACAACGTGGCAAGCTCGGCAGCTTGCCCTACCTTTTTGCAAGGAGATTGAAATGTTTGCCACCCCGTTACGCGCGCTTGCATTGCTTTTCGTTTTTGCAGCCGGTTCGCACTTGTTCATCTCTGTCGAACCTACAGCCCAAAACAAATCCGGCGAACGCCGACTGCTGTACGTCGCCACGCCGGGCATTCGCAATTACCTGGAATACGGAGGGCACGGGTTGTTGGTGTTCGACATTGACGACGGTCATCGTTTGATCAAGCGCATCAAAACTTCCGGCTACGACGCGCAAGGCAAACCGCTCAACGTCAAAGGCATCGTCGCCAACGCCAAAACCAGCCGCGTCTACATCAGCACAACACAGACTTTGCAGTGCATTGATCTGCTGACAGAAAAGATTCTTTGGGAAAAAGGCTACGAAGGCGGAACCGACCGCATGGCGATTGATCCCAACGGCAAATTTATTTACATGCCTTCGCTGGAAAAAGACCACTGGCATGTGGTTGACGCCGCAAGTGGCAATGTCATCAAAAAGCTGATTCCAAAATCCGGAGCGCACAACACGGTGATTGGGTTGGATGGCAAATGGGCTTATCTGGCGGGATTGAAATCGCCGATTCTGAACATCTCCGACACCGGCAAACACGAAATCACTAAAACCGTCGGCCCATTCAGCAATGTCATTCGCCCGTTCACCGTTAACGGTTCGCAAACGCTGGCTTATGTGAATGTCAACGACCTGCTCGGATTTGAAATCGGCGACATTCGCACTGGCAAGATGCTTCATCGCGTCGAGGTTTCAGGTTTTCAAAAAGGCCCGGTCAAACGGCATGGTTGTCCAAGTCATGGCGTGGGGCTGACGCCGGATGAAAAAGAAGTATGGGTAGCCGATGCTCACAATCAGCGAGTTCACGTTTTTGACAACACTGTCATGCCGCCGAAACAGATTGCCAGTTTGTCCGTTCGCGATCAGCCCGGATGGGTGACTTTCAGTTTGGACGGCAAGCTCGCCTATCCTTCAACCGGCGAAGTCTTCGAGGTGAGAACCAAAAAGATAATCACAACGCTCAAGGATGAAAACGGCGGCGAAGTTCACAGCGAGAAGATGCTGGAAATTGATTTCAAAGACGGCAAGCCCATCCGCACCGGCGATCAATTCGGGCTTGGCCGAGTCACGAAAGCAAAAAAGTAACAGGAGATCACCCCCACCAATGTTTAACGATGTGCCGACTGCCCAAACATCAAAACCAGATAACGGAACAAACGGAATGAACGGAAGAGTTTTCAAACTTAGAGCTTTTCCGTCTCTTCTGTTATTTCCGTTTGTTCCGTATTTCCTTCTTCTCATGCTTTTTGCGTTCGCGGCTTGCAGCAAAGCGCCGGAAAAGAAGGCCGAGCAGCGCGCTTACACCGCCGAAGAATCGCTGGCGCTGATGCATCTGAGCGAGGACTTCAACGTCGAAGTCTTTCTGAAAGAACCACAGGTCATGTCGCCGACTGAAATGGTCTTTGACGAAAACGGGCGCATCTATGTCGCTGAGATGCTGGATTACCCCGACGATCCGCCGCCGGGAAAACCTGTTCGCTCGCGCGTCAAACTGCTGGAAGACAATGACGGCGACGGTAAATACGAACGAACCGTTATTTTTGCCGATCAGGTTTTGCAGGTCAGCGGATTGTTGCCGTGGAAAGGCGGTTTGATAGTCACCAGCGCGCCGGACATTTTGTGGATGAAAGACAACGATGGCGACGGCAAAGCCGACATCAAACAAGTTCTTTACACAGGCTTCCCGAAAGTGAATCCCGAAGCTCGCATCACAAATCCGCGCTACGGAATAGACAACTGGATTTACACATCGAACAACGGACGCGATGGACGAATCACCTCGCCCGCTCATCAGGAACGCCAGCCGATTCTGGTTCGCGGAACGGATTTCCGATTTCACATGATTCGCGACGTTGCCGAACCGAGCGCGGGCGTCGCTCAGTTCGGTTTGACCTTCGACGATTGGGGAAACGAATTCATCACGGAAAATACCACGCATTTGCGGCAGGTGGTTTTGCCAATGCATTACATCGCCCGCGCTCCGCTGTTGGAAGTTCCGGCCTTCGCGCTGAACATTTACGAAGACGGCAAAGTTCCTGCGCAAATCTTTCCGCTGACCGGCCCGCAGGAATGGCGCAAACAACGAACCGCTCTGCGGCAGCAACGATACGACGAACAAGGCTTGAACCGCATCGAACGCGTCGGCGGTTATTTCAGCGGAGCCAGCGGCGGCACGGTTTACA
>CAYRQB010000335.1:0-6462 GCA_964426025.1 uncultured Heliomicrobium sp. | reverse complement strand
TGCGGCTGGAAAGGCACGGCGAGTTATTACAACGTCGTAGTAGATGGCCAGGTCAACAAAGACGCCGC
This sequence comes from uncultured Heliomicrobium sp., assembly GCA_964426025.1. Classification (GTDB taxonomy): domain Bacteria; phylum Acidobacteriota; class Blastocatellia; order RBC074; family RBC074; genus RBC074. The sequence continues at coordinate 6,394 of CAYRQB010000335.1, read as the reverse complement.
CTGGTTTTATTCCGACACAAAAGAAGCCGCGAAGAACATCGAAGGTTACGTCGCGTTCTGGAAAGGCGTGAAGGTCGAATAGCCGATCAGACCGGCAATTCTCTGTTTGGCTGGAAAGAGTAACGCAATCTGCCGAGATTGCGCAGATCATAAATTAAGGCCTTGTTGTGACCATTGGCATGATGGCTTTAGTAATTGACGCCACGCAATCTTGGCAGATTGCGCTACCGTTTTTGTCGAATTGAAAATCGCTGCGATCAACCTGCTCTCAATTTTTCTTTCACTGCTTTCAATTCTTCGGCTTGCGGATGCGATTTGTAAAACGGATCGAGCGGGTAACAGCCCGAAACCAATCCGTTGCGCGGGCCTGTGGTGCAATCGCTGAAGGTGCGGCAGATGCGTTTGGTTTGCAGCTTGTTGCCGTTGACCACATCGAACGGCAGATCGTGATAAGACAGCACCAGCCGCCCCACGCCGACAAAATCCACTTGCCCCGTGCGAACGAAATGCTGAGCTACGTTCGGCAGCCATTCCTGCAAATACGTATACCCTGAACCGACGACGCACATCTGCGGAAAGCGCGTTTTCAATTCCGCAGTGACTTTGATTTGGCGGGCGACGCCGACCAGCGGGTCTTCCGGCGGCAGATAACCATCCGACGGCGGAAACATCGCCGGGCGTTGAATGTGCGGGTTGTAGTAAGGACTGCCCGCCGAAACGCAAACCAGTTTGATGCCGAGTCCGCCGAGCAAATCGAAGAATTGAAAAGTCTCAGCCAAATTGATGGCCAGCGGATTGTCCGCGTCGCCTCCGAAAGCGTGTTCGTAACGGCCATTGAATTCTTCGGGCACGCCGAATTTGTCCGCACCCATTTTGTAAGGCAGAAAATCGAAAGCGCTGAGGCGAACTCCAAACTTCAAACTCGGAGCGTCGCTGCGAATGGCCGCGACAAGTTCGCGCAAAAAGCGCGTGCGGTTTTCAAAGCCGCCGCCGTATCGCCCAGGCCTGCTGGTCGCGCTCAGGAATTCATGACCCAGATAACCATGGCAATGTTTCAAATCCACGAAATCATAACCGGCGGCTTCGGCGCGTTTTGCTGCACGAACGAAATCGCCGATCAAATCGTCAATTTCAGCGTCACTGAAAATCGCCGAGTCCGAAGTGATGCCGAACTTTTTATCCAGCAGCGGATGACGATAAAGAATTCGCGGCTCAAGTTTCTTTTTGTCATTCGGACGGGCGAAACGTCCCGAATGCGTAAGCTGCAAACCGATCAGCAAATCATCCGTCCGTCCGCACTTTGCTTTGTGGGCGTCAACCAGCACCTGTCGCAGCTTTTCCAGTTCCGCCGCAGTCTGATCGTTTGAAATCAATTGATTCGGATTGGCTCGGCCATCGTGACGAACGGCGACGGCTTCGCCGCCCCATATCAACTTGGCTCCGCTTTCACCGAAATTATTCCAACGGCGAATGGTCAAATCGGACGGTCGTCCGTCGGGCGTTCCATCCCAACCTTCCATCGGCAGAATCGAAAAGCGATTGCCGATGGTGAAATCGTCAAGCTGGTAAGTTTGCCCAAGCGGAGAATCGGCGCCTGATTGCAATTCTCGGTCAAAGGGCAATTCGACGCCCAACTCAGAAAGATAATTTGCGAAATCGTCAGCGGTTTTCAGCGCGGCTACGCGGCGATAGGATTTTGTTATGTCGGTCATGTTCAGGTTACAGATTTGATGTGGAGTGCTGCGCTTGGGCGCAGCTTTGGCACTCAATTCCAAAGCTTTGCTGACAAATGGAGTTTTAGCCAAAGAACAAAAAGCGGCGACAAATCACCGCACTCCAAGTTTAAAGTTCAGCGAAGTTCAATCGTATTGCCGTCAGGGTCGCGTATGAAAAGTTGCGGATTGCCCGCGCGTCCGCTGCCGTAACTGACTTCGATGCCGAACTCGCGCAATTGCAGTTCTGCTTCTTGAGTGTCAGGAACGCTCAGCGCAATGTGACGGTCATGACGCGGCGGGTCGGCATGCGTGGGCATTTCGGCGACGCTCATCAAATGCAATTGATGACCGTTGTTCAAATCGTACCAGCGACCTGGAAAACCCAGATCAGGTCGCGGCAGCTTGCTCAAACCCAACACGTTTTCGTAAAAGTCTGCGGCGCGTTCGATGTCCGTGACCAGAAAACCGGCGTGGTGAAAGCCGTTGATTGTGATCGGCATTTCAGTCTCCTGAAACTTTTTCGATTCTTGAACATTTGTGGAGCAAGTTTGCGGAAATCATTCAGCGAATGGTAAGACTATCTTGCCCGGCGAACTTCGGGCAAGCGCAATCTCGAATTTCCCAATCTCAAATTTCAAGATGCGGAGAAAACCACCATGAACGAAGTCGGTTTTGGCATTGTCGGCGGAGGAATGATCGGCGCGGTTCAGGCTGCGGCGATTGAACAAATCAGCGGCGCTCGGTTGGTGGCCGTCTGTGGTCGAGATGAAAAACGCACGGCTGAATTCGCCGCCAAATTCGGAACTGTCGGTTACACCGATTACGACAAATTTCTGGCGCATCCCGGATTGCAGGTGGTCAACATCTGCACACCCAGCGGCACTCACGCCGAACTGGGAATCCGCGCAGCCGAAGCAGGAAAAAATGTGCTGGTTGAAAAACCAATCGAGATCAATTTGCAACAAGCTGATGCTTTAATTTCGGCTTGTGATTGGGCTGAAGTGAAGCTCGGCGTGATCTTTCAATCGCGCTTTCTGCCTGCGGTTCAGCGCATCAAACAGGTCGTGGACGAAGGCCGTTTGGGCAAGCTGATGATCGGCGACGCTTTTGTGAAATGGTATCGCGCGCCGGAATATTACGCAGATTCGTGGCATGGCACGATGGCTCAGGACGGAGGCGGCGCGTTGATCAATCAGGCGATACACACGGTTGATTTGCTTCGTTGGATTATGGGACCGGTCGAAACCGCTTTTGCGATGAAGGCTGCTTTGCGTTATCCGCACATCGAAGCCGAAGACACTTTGGTCGGCACGGTGAAATTTCAAAACGGCGCGTTAGGTGTGGTTCAAGCGGCGACTTCGGCCAAGCCTGGTTTCAAACGACGGCTGGAAATTTCCGGCGAACACGGAACGATCATTTTGGATGGCGACGCCATCAGTGTCTGGGCGATTGACGGCGAAGATTCGGACGTTGGCGAAGCCGAGCAACTGACGGACGGTTCGGCGAATCCTGCGGCCATTTCCAACGAAGGCCATCGCCGCCAAATCGAAGACATGATGCGAGCCGTCATCGAAAACCGTCCGCCGATGATTGACGGAGGCGAAGGCCGCAAGTCGCTGGAACTGGTCGTCGCGCTCTATGACTCATCGAATTGCGGCAAACCGGTGAAGCTCTGATGTGTTGGACGAGTTTTTAGCCGCAAGCTAGAATCTCAATCTAGGTTCTCATTCCATCTTTTTCGAGAAAGTATATGACTACTGCTGCAACTGCCACTCCGATTGCCAATCTGCTTGAACGAATTGCCGGGCGCGAACATCTGGATCACGACGAATGGAAGCGAGTTATTACCGAAGCCGCGACCGAAGATTTGCGCCAATTGGCTGACGACCTGCGCCGCCAGTTTCATCCTGACGATGTGGTGACTTACGTCGTGGATAGAAACATCAATTATTCAAACGTGTGTTTTTCAGTCTGCAACTTCTGCGCGTTTTATCGCAGGCCGGGCGATGCGGAAGGTTACGTGCTCAGCTACGAAGAGATTTACGAGAAAGTCGAAGAGATGATCGTGGTCGGCGGCAGTGGAGTGCTGATGCAGGGCGGTTTGCATCCCGATCTGCCGTTGGAGTGGTACACCCGACTGCTCAGCGAATTGAAAAGCCGTTACGGAATTCATCTGCACTGTTTTTCTCCGACCGAAGTTTACGGAATGGCCAAGACCTTCGGGATGAGTTACGCGGACGTTATCAAGGCTTTGATGGATGCCGGGCTGGACAGCATTCCCGGCGGAGGCGGTGAAATTCTGGTTGACGAAATTCGCCGCAAACGCCGCACTGAGTGCAACAGCCAGGAATGGCTGGACGCGATGGAAGCCGCTCATCAATTGGGACTGAAAACCACCGGCACGATGATGATCGGTTACGGCGAAACAATTGATCAACGCATCCAGCATCTGGAAAAACTTTATCAGTTGCAGCAACGCACTCTGGCGGCAGGCAAACCAGGATTCGTGTCATTCATTCCCTGGACTTTCCAACCGGACAACACGGCCATAGGCAAAATCATTCCGAATAGAACCCCCGCCGAAGAATATCTGCGCTGGCTGGCGCTGGCGCGGCTTTATCTGAACAACATTCCGAACGTGCAGGTTTCGTGGTTGACGGTCGGATTGGCCGACGGGCGGCGAGGTTTGCATTTCGGCGCGAATGACATCGGTTCGACGATGATTGAGGAAAACGTGATTTCAAAGGCCGGAGCCAATCACAAAGCCACTGAAGACATGCTGGTCAATGTCATCATCGAAGAAGGCTTCAAACCTGTGAAAAGGAAAGCCGATTACACACGGCTGTCGGTTTGAGCCATTCGTCAGATTGCATATGTGAAAAAGAAAAGCGCCTGCTTCGAACTACAGATCGAGGCAGGCGCTTTTTACAGCGGAAGAACTTGGCAGCTATTTTTGTTCTTTCATCATTTCAGCGTCGCGCTTGGCGTTGTCTTCGTCGTACTTTTTCTGTTGTTCGGGTGTCAGGATCGCCCTGATCCTCGAACGCTGTTTTTCGCGCGATTCCTTCACGCCGGGGCATTCATTGAACCGGCTCGGGGGAAATTCCTTACGAAGGTCCTCGAATATGGTGCGGACGGCGGCAGCCTGGTCGTCAGTTAGATTGAGGTCATTTGTTAACCGTTCGACCATACGGCCAGGACCACGGCGTTCCCCACGAGTTGGCTGTGGCCCGCCCTGTCCTTTCAGAAACCACAAGCGATCTACGGAAGCACCAGTCACTCCACCGAGGAGGAAGACCACAAGAATCAATAACCAGGCTTGTATTTTTACTCTCCCAAGCGGGTTCATTATTACTCCTTACGTTGGTTCGATTGACCGCCTTGCCAGCCGATCAGAGACGCTTCCAAATCGTCTTCGGTGTCTTGCAGAAACAAAGGCAATCCGGCAACCAGAGTTACTTGCTGTTCGGAAGCTGGTTTACCGTCATCACCCGAATGCAGATAAAGAGTGGAAACCAGCGCCGCAATCGCCAACAAGGCAAAAACCGGAATGGCCTGTCGCACTTGCATCATCAAAGCCAGCCACGGATTGTTCTCTTCTGCCAATCGTCGCTTTTCAGCTTCGATCCGCGCGTGTATGCGCCGAAAAAGAAATGGGGAGCTGGCCGCCGTGTTAATTTCAGTTTCGCTGGCTTCCAGCGACCGCAACAATTCGTCGCCAAGCCGATCCAGCTTTTCATCATCAATGTGGTTCTTACTTCGGTTCCACATATCTCACTCCTTGAGTCATACAAATTTGATTCACACAAATTTGCGTAAAACGCGCCGCAATCCCTGCTGCGCGCGATGTGAACGCATCTTTACTTTCGCCGATGTCCAACCGGTTATTTCGGCGATCTCAGCAATCGAAAGTTCTTCCTGTTTGAGCAGTGTCAGCACCAATCTGTCTTCCGGTTTTAACCGGGCCAGGAGTTTGCCGGCCAGATCGCGAGAAATCGTCGAGCCTTCGACATTGCTGCCCGCGCTCAAATCGCGCAGTCGGTCTGTCAAATAAGCTTCCTCTTCTTCGGTCATATCTCCCAATCGGCTCTCGCCGCGTTTTTGCGTGCGGCGCAATTCATCGTAACAGGTATGAACCGTGATTCGCGCAAGCCACGAAACGAATGATTTTTCGTGACCGCCCTGATAACTGTCGAGCGCGAAATAAGCTTTGACGAAGCTCTCCTGCATAATGTCTTCAACTTGTTCGCGCCTGGAAAAGAAACGATAACCCAGCCGCGACACCAAATTGCTGTGACGTTTGAATAACTGCGAGAATGCAGTTTCGTCACCGGCACGTGCGGCAGCTACCAATTCATTATCCGTTCTTTCCTGAGCCTGATTCTGCAACGGTTCGTTCACCTCGGGCTCAGCGTATTCAGCCATTCGGTTCATTCAGTTGATCTTCCAGTTGATCTTTTGCCGATCTGTCGAGATTGATCTTCCGAAGGTGCTATACACAAGAGCAAATTGCTACTCTCTGGTGTTAAGTCGAGAAAATGTACCATGCGGTTACAACTTTTTGGCCATTTAACGGACATTTTCCCTCAATCGGAACCAACAACCGAATCAATTTACAGGCAATCCCGCAATTGAGCCAGCGGAATTGACGAAACCGTAGATGGTCAGTATCGTTCTCC
>CAYRQB010000334.1:0-6481 GCA_964426025.1 uncultured Heliomicrobium sp. | reverse complement strand
ATAATCTGCCTGCCGATTACTGGGACACTTATCCGCAGAAAATCGCCGCCGTCACGCCTGAAGATATTCAGAACGTGGCGAAAAAATATCTGGACTTGAGCAAACTGCAAGTCGTCGCAGTCGGCGACGCGAAGAAGATTTCGGATGTGTTGAAGACTTATGGCAGTGTTGAAACCTACAACTCTGAAGGCAAGCCGGTGGCAATGTCTTCAGGTTCGGCTGCCGCTTCGATGTCGAATGTCGCCGGGACCTGGAACATCATTGCAGAATCGCCCGATGGGCAATTGCAAATGAAGGCTGTCATCAAAATGGTTGGCGCGGAACTTGGCGGCACGCTTGATACCTCGATGGGTCCGGCTGTGATTACCGGCGGATCTGTCAAAGGCAATGATGTCACCTTCAAGATCAAAGGCGACGTCCACGGTCAAACCATCGTGGCGGATTTTACCGGCAAGCTGGATGGCGATGTCATGAAAGGACAAATCAACGCTGAAGGTTTGCCGACCGTCAATTTCACAGGCAAGAAAGAGAAGTAAAGCCGTGACCGGTGGTTGATAGAGCTTGTTGCAGACAGCAGTTCTTCAACCACCGTCGCAATTAACTATCAAACTATGTCAGAACAAAAAATCAGAGTTTTATTGGCCAAACCCGGATTGGACGGTCACGATCGCGGAGTGAAGGTCATCGCCCGCGCTTTGCGCGACGCAGGCATGGAAGTGATCTACACCGGTTTGCGGCAAACGCCCGAACAGATTGTCAACGCCGCTTTGCAGGAAGACGTGGACATCATCGGGCTTTCGATTCTTTCAGGCGCGCATATGACGATTTTTCCTCGCGTGATGGAGTTGATGCGAGAAAAAGGCATGGACGATGTGTTGCTGTTCGGCGGAGGCATCATCCCCGAAGACGACATTCCCAGGTTGAAAGAAGCCGGAGTCAGCGCGGTTTTTTTGCCCGGAGCTTCCACAGAAGACATCATCAAATTCATACGCGAAAACGTGAAACCGCGTGACTGACAATTCCCGCCAAATACTTCTGGAAAAGCGCGGGGCAATCGCTGTCATCACATTCAACAGTCCCGCGCAATTCAACCGCTTAACCGAATCAACGATGGCCGAACTGGACGAGGTCGTTTCGCGTCTGAGCCGGCTTGATGATCTGTGCGTTTTGATCGTCACCGGCGCGGGCGGAGTTTTTTCGGCGGGAGCGGATTTGAATGAAGTCGCGACTTTGGACGCAACCACGGCTTATCAATTTTCGCGGCGCGGACAGGCTCTGCTTTCCGGTTTGGGCGAAGCGGCTCCGGTGACGATTGCGGCGATTGACGGATATTGTCTGGGCGGAGGATTGGACATCGCCCTCAGTTGCGATCTGCGCTATGCCACGCCGCGATCCAGCTTTCAGCATCCGGGAGCCAAACGCGGCATCATCACAGGATGGGGCGGAACTCAACGTCTGCCTCGTTTGATAGGAGCGGACGAAACGCGGCGATTGCTGATTCTTGGCGAACGCATAGATGCTCAGGACGCATTTCGTCTGGGTTTGATCAATGGTATCCGTGAAGACGCGATGACCTACTCTGTTCAACTGGCCGAACGAATCACCGGTCAATTTTCACGCGAAAAACTTCAGACAATTCAGTCGTCATTGGCTCAATAACCGGTCGGCTTTGGCTGAAACCCCGTGAGCAAAGGCCTCCGAATAAACAAGCCAATCGCCGTTCGGGTATTGAGCAACCACATCTGGATAGTCGCTTAGGTCTGTGCTAATTTGTGAGCTTGTTTATGCTTAGTCTCTTTGGAGGCGCGATGCTCTCCCACGTTCAGAAAGTCTTTTCTATTTTCATTCCCTTTCTTCGTAATGGCTTCAAATTGGCCGTTCTCTTTTCCGTGCCTGCAATCACCCGACATCGTCTGATCAAACATGAGTTTATTTCCTGGTTGATATACCGGCCTCTGAACAGGAGGACGATATGACCCCTGAGCGTTATCAGCAGATTGGCCAGATTTTTCAGGATGCTTTGGTGGTTGAACAGGAACGGCGCAAGGTATTTCTTGAAGCAGCCTGCGCCGGTGATGAGAAGTTGCAAGGCGAAGTCGAGTCATTGTTGATGGCGCATGAACAGGCCAATAGCTTCATCGCTACATTTGCTCTGGAAATAGAAGCCATTCGACACGATTCGGGAGCATCCGGCGGATATTCCGGCAGACGGATCGGGCATTACAAGAATCTTTCAGTTCTTGGCGCAGGAGGAATGGGCGAGGTTTATCTGGCGCAGGACATGAAGTTGGGGCGCAAGGTCGCGCTTAAAATGTTGCCGACGACTTTTACCTCCGATTCAGGACGTTTGCGCCGGTTTGAACAGGAAGCCAGAGCCGCTTCGGCGCTGAATCATCCATGCATCGTCACAATTTATGAGATCGGCGAATCCGAAGGCGTGCATTACATCGCCATGGAATTCATCGAAGGCCAGACTCTGCGCCGCAAAATCTCTCAGAAAGTGATGGATGTTTCCGAAGCCCTGGACACGGCAATTCAAATTGCTGGGGCTTTGGCCGAAGCTCATTCGGCGGGGATCATTCATCGCGACATCAAGCCGGAAAACCTCATGATCAGGCCTGACGGATTGACCAAAGTGCTTGATTTCGGACTCGCCAAATTAACCGAACAGCGGCCTGATGCCGATGATTCGAAAGTGCCTACTTTGATGCAGTACAAAACCGTTCCGGGCACAGTCATTGGAACCGCGCGTTATATGTCGCCTGAACAAGCGCGCGGATTGGATGTTGATCCACGCACGGACATATTCAGTTTTGGAATCGTCCTTTATGAAATGGTTACAGGGCGAGCGCCGTTTGAAGGAGAAACGCCGCTCGATTTACTTTCCGCCATCATAGACAAAGACCCCATATCAATCAGCCGTTACGCATCAGGAATTCCCAGCGAACTGGATCGAATCATTGAAAAGTGTTTGCGAAAAGACCCCGATACGCGTTACCAGACAGCCAGACATTTGCAGATTGATCTGAAAAACCTTCGCGAGGAAATGACCTTTGAAGCGAAGAGCCGCGCAACAAGCCAGTATCCGACAGGCCAAAGCCATAAAAACAGCATTTTCGATGATGGAGGTCAGGATAAGCCTTCAATCGCCGTCTTGCCTTTTACGAACATGGGACCCGGTGAAGAAGCTGAATTCTTCAGCGACGGCATGACCGAAGACATCATCAGCATGCTGGCCAAAGTCAAAGGCTTGCGTGTGGCCGCTCGCATTTCCGTTTTCCAGTACAAGGGAAAGAATCCCGAAATTTCCAAAGTCGGAGCGGAGCTTAAAGCCGGAGCGGTGGTCGAAGGCAGTGTCAGATTGTCGGGCAAACGGCTTCGCGTGACGGCAGAACTGGTCAATGTTTCCGATGGTTATCAGCTTTGGGCGGAGCGATACGACCGGACGATGGAAGATATGTTCGACATTCAGGACGAAATTTCAAAAGCGATTGTCGAAGCTCTGAAAGCCAAACTGTTTGACAAAAAATTGCAACCATTGGGCGAATGGAAACCTCGCCCGGCCAGCGCCCGAACGCCCAATTTCGACGCTCACCGCGCTTACCTGAAAGGCCGGTTTTACTGGAACCAGCGTACCTGGGAATCGTTGCGGCGCGGCATCGAATTTTTCAATGAAGCGATTGACGCCGATCCGCTTTATGCGCCCGCCTATGTTGGATTGGCCGATTCATACAACCTGCTTGGTTATTACAACGAACGCCAGCCGGAGCAGGCTTATACGAAAGCCAAAGCCGCGGCGCTGAAGGCGCTTGAAATAGACGACGTGATTGCCGAAGCGCGAGCTTCGTTGGGTTACACCAAACTGTTTTACGATTGGGATTGGGTCGGAGCCGAACAGGAATTCAGAAAAGCCATTGAACTGAATCCGAATTACGCCAGCGCTCACCAATGGCTTGGATGGTATTACTTCTCGCAATGGCGTCTGGAAGAGGCCGTTTCGGCCATGCGCAAAGCTCATCAATTGGATCCTTTGGCGCCGATCATCAACACTCATCTGGCCTTGAGCCTTTCGCAGGCAGGTCAGCACAAAGAAGCCGTTGAACAGCTCAAACAAACACTGGAATTGAATCCGACATTTCCGCTGGCTCATCAAATTCTGGGTTCGGTGTATTTGCGTAACAGCCTGCCGGACATTGCCGTCGAAAGTTTTCGCAAGTGTGTTGAATTGTCAGAAGGCAAATTGGGTTTGGGCTGGCTTGGCCATGCTTATGCCGTCGCAGGCAAACAGGAGGAGGCGCAAAAAATCCTCGACCGGCTTCAGGCGGCTTCGCGCGAACGTTACATTTCGCCTTTGGATTTGGCTTTTGTTTACGCAGGGCTTGGCGAAGCTGAAGGAGCTTTCGCCTGGCTGGAGGAAGCCTATCGAGATCGAACGAGTGATTTGATTCGGCTGAAATTGCATCTCTGGCCTGATTCCATTCGATCCGATTCCAGATTCAGAGATTTGATCGAACGCATTGGCCTTGATTGAAACAGGGAGCTTTCGATATTGCTGCAACATCGTCCGCCCCCTGTTTTCGCGCTTCTGTTATTTCTTCTTGCCAGCCTTGCTTGGTTTTTTGGCCTTCTTGCCTGGTTTACCTGCCGCAGGTTCCGGTTTGTCGCTTAAAACCTGGATCAAACTTTGCCACAGCGGATCGCAGATGAAAGCGACCGTGCCGCCTCCGCGTTTTTCCTGAGCCAGTGTGAAATTGATGTCTCCAACGCAAACCCAATGAACTTTTTCCGACTTGTCTGAAATCGCCAGCTTGGCGTGATCGAATGTTTCCGACCATGAATATGGAATGCCCAGAAGTTCCAGATTGACCGATTGCATTGCCAGAACCTGATGAATTTTGTCGTCGTCCTGGGTTCCAGGTGTGGGATCGTGTTCCCAGGTTTCGACCTCCAGATTTTCGTGCAAAGCCGGGCCGACAAGGTCGTTGTAAAAATCCGGATGCCGTTGTGTCCTGCCGTCCTGAACCAATGTGTTGCCCCAGTATTTGTTTTTGGCGATGGCGCGGAAAGCCTGCCCGCCTCTGGAACTGAAAGGCATGTCCAATGTCGCCGGAGTCGTTCCGCTGGCGATCTTATCCTGCATCATCAAAACACGATTGTCGTTCGGTTGGTTTTTCAACGCAGCCGGAATGGCCGACGCAGCGTAAACGTTGGGTTGTTGGGCGACACGCATCTGATGAGCGATCTTTTCCGCTGTGTCTGCGTCTTTCAACGAAACGCACAAAAACGTTTGAGCCATCTCCATGCCGGTTTTCGGAAAACTGTATTTCCCCGGAATCGGAAATTTCGGCGTAGATTGCACCAGCCAGAAAGCCGAGTTGCTCTCCAGATCGAAAGCCAGCACGCCTTTTGTGTGCCCGCGAGAACCGACGACTTTGCCGGTGACCGGATTTTCGTCGTTGTAAAAGAACCAGCCAAGATTCTTGTTCGCCTTTGCCTTCGATCCATAAAGCTGGTTTAGCGTGTTGAACAGCGCGCCCTGATTTTTGTCCACGGTGTTGGGAGACAGAATCAGCTTCGCTTTTTTCCTGGCCATATTGGCGTCGTAATAAGCGTATTCGCATCCAGTGGCTTTCAGTCCCTTCGATGATTGTGATTTCGAAGAAACCTTGTACATAAACCACCAATCAACTGACTTTCCAGAATCGTCAATGACGTTGAGCATATTTTCTCCTTTGAAAAAGTGGAACAGGCTTTAGCCTGTTTGGAATGTGAACAGGCTAAAGCCTATTCCACTTTCATAGTTTCAGGGCGTCGCAAAGCGACATGAACTACTCCTCTGATTTGGTTATTTACGGCTGGCAATAAACGCCTCGTAGGCGTTGTGAATGAAATCGAAAAGTTCTTTGTCCTCCGGTTGAGGACTGCCGAGCTTGCCCTGCAAGATTTCGCTGATCAGGTAATGCAGGTCATTGGTTGGCAGATGTGATTCCGCCGATTCAACCGGCAACGGCTTTACTTGCGGTTTGTCCGTGCGTGGTTGAGCAAGCGTCAAACTGCATCCCAGGTCTGGCGCGGCCTTGTCGCGTTCGGTCAGCGATTCGCTCAATCCGCAGACGCGCTGCACTGTGGCGATGACAGAAGTGTGATCGAATGGAGTGTAACCGTTCGGACGGCAGATCGTTCCCGCTTCAATCCACGGCGAAACCAGCACAGTCGGCACTCGCACTCCAAAACGATTGAACAGAAAACCGTCCTGTCCTGCCGGGCGATTCGGATCGGGCGGTTTGGCTCCGTTCGGCGGCGGAACGTGATCGTAACAACCGCCGTGTTCGTCGTATGTGAAAACCAGCAGCGATTCGTTCCATTGGGGCGAATTGACGACGGCGTTGTAAATGTCAGCCATCAGTATCTCGCCGGGGCGAATGTCCTGCGGCGGATGCTGGTCGTTTCCGCCCGGCGAATGAAACTGCGGTTCCAGAAA
>CAYRQB010000333.1:0-6535 GCA_964426025.1 uncultured Heliomicrobium sp. | reverse complement strand
TGTTGTCGTGCCCATGTATTTCTGGTAAAGGCGCGGAATGTCGTTGTAACGGCGTTTGGTCGGATCGGGTTCGCGCATATACCAGTTTGAAACCAGTTCCATTCCGTCAGGATTGACCAGACAGGTCAGTACAATCACGTCGTTCAGAAAGCGAGTCGTCTCTTCGTCCGTGCGGCTGTTGAGTTGCCAGATGGTTTCGATCAATTGATGCGGCCCCAGCACTTCTGTCGCGTGCAAACCGCCGTCAATCCAGACTATGGCCTTGCCCTCTTTGGCCAAAGCGCGAGCCTGTTCGTCGGTTAATCCTTCGGCCAAAGCCAATCGCCGCGAAATTTCCCTGTAACGATCAAGCTTCTTGAAATTTTCCGGCGAAGTAATGATGCCGACGTACATCGTCCGGCCCTCGGCGGATTTTCCGATTTCGATCAGCTTCATTCGATCGGATTCGGCGTCCAGCTTTTTGATGTAGGCTTCGTATTGAGTGTAGTTGGCGAGTTGATAATCGTCGCCGATGTTGAACCCGAAATGGGCTTTGGGGCTGGACAGATTTTGCGCTGCGGCGAATGCCGGAAAAGCGGCAACGGCCAACAGACAAACCAGCATTGCCGTCAGCCAACGGCTAAACGAGTGCTTTTGCATGGGCAGACCTCACGAGTTTGTTTGAAATTTTTGTGCGGAAATCGCGCCGACTATAAAGCCAGCCGGAAAAATGTAGCAAGGCTGATGACGCATTGCAGCGACATTCGGTTACGAGAACGAATTTGGCTGATGACTGCTTCCCGGAAACCGCAGCGCAAATAAAAAACGCCACGACCGGAATTTGGGTGTGGTGCAGTTCCATAGGAACGACCTGTTTATAGTTACAAGCGGTATGCATAAAAGCTCCGTAGGAGCGGCCTATGTCAGAGACCGCTCCTACGGAGCTTTGGGAAAATTGATCGTTCCATCTACAAACAGGCCGCTCCTGACGGAGCTAAGCACTTACCGATTCACACACCTACACCGATTACCGTAATCCCTACTTGAACGTCAGCGTCACCACGTTGGCCGTGCGCCCGTCAACGGTCAGGTTGACATTGACTGAGCCTTTGCCGATCAGATTGCGCGACAATTCGCCGTTGATTTGATCAAGACCGACGAAATCGCCCTGTAATCCGGCAAAGGAAACTGGTGTGTTTTCGCCGCCAACCTGCAAACTGACTGCGCCGAGCGATGAGCGTCCGCTGATGCCAGTTCCGAACAGCAGAATGAACAATCGGTCGGTGGCTGCGCCGAAATCAATCGGAACCGGCACGATGGAATTCGTCGCCGAATCGAACCGCGACACCGGCTCGAAAATTTGCGTGTTGTCGGCTTTGACGCGCAACAGAACCGCCGCCGCAGTGCCGCTGCCGCTGGAATTGGCTGCGAACAATGACGGAGCGACGGAATTGATTACGACAACTCCATCCGCAATCAGCGTTCCGTCAGTCGAAGTCCTGACGATTGCATTGCCGGTGGCGGTTCCTGACGGAATCAGCAAATTTATCTGTCCGTCAGCGACGAAAAACAATTGCGCCAATCGCGAAACGTTGCGCGAATCAATGACCGAGACGCTGGTCCCGTTCAATATCGTCGGCAACGGTTGAGCAGTGGCGACTTCGGTGCTTTTCGCCAGACCGATGCCGAAAGTCGCGCCGATGGAATTCGGAGCCAGTGGCGCGGCGAAGCTGGCTGCGGAAACGCTGGTGGCGCGTCCAAGTTGACGAACATTGAGCGTTTGCCCGCCGACGGTGATTGTCGTCGCTCGTCCCGGAGGAGCGGGGTTTTGATCAATCAAATAACCCAGAACGAATTTGCCTTTGCCCTGCCCTCCGGTCGGACTGGTCAAACTGATCCAGGGAGCGTTGACCGCAATTGTCCACGGACAGGAATCGTTGTTGGCATTGAGAACAACGCCGCCCGTGAATCTGTTCGTCGTTCCCAACACGCTGGCGGAAGAAAACAACTGGCTGGTGGATGACAGCGAGAAGCTGCAACTGACAACGGTGAAACTCTGTTCGGCGGATGTGCCGCCTCCGGGGCCGGGCGTGAAAACCGTGATCTTGTTGTCAGCGGCGCTGGCGAAATCCGCCGGTTGCAATGTCGTCATCAATTGAGCGCTGTTGACGAACGTCGTCGCGCGGTCGCTGCCGTTGTATCGAATCACCGATTGAGCGGTGAAGTCCGCGCCGAACACATTGACTTCCAGCGGCGTTGCGACGCCTGCGGCCTGCGAAGCGGGCGACAACCGCGCAATCACAGGCGCGGGGCGATTGGCTTCAATCTTGAAACTCGCCGCCGCAGATTCCGCGCTGCCGCTGGTAAAAACCGTGACGTTGGCTGTCCCGGCGTTGGCCACATCGGCGGCGGTGATTTGCGCCTGCAATTGAGAGCCGTTGACGAACGTCGTCATGCGGTCGGAATTATTCCATCGCACAACCGAATTCGGCTGGAAGTTGTTTCCCTGAACGATCATCGAAAAAGCAGCGCTGCCAGGAGCCGTCGCGCTTGGGCTGATCAAAGCCAACGCGGGCGCGGGCGTGCTGTTGTAAGTTTCACCCAAAACCACGCGCGTCATGAAATTGACCGGAGCGTTGTTGGCGTTCTGCAGCGGCGCGAAGCTGCCGAAGTTGTTGGTTGAAACGAAGGAGCGGTTTTGCTGTTTGCCGGTTCTGTCAGCGGCGATCAATATGCTGGCGGTTGACGATTGAATGCCGACGTATAAATCGCCGGAAGCGATCGGCGCAGGGTTTTGCTGAGCCGATTCGCCGGTCAAAGCCGAGAAAGGCGTAGTCACCTGAACTTCAATGAATCTCGAAGCCGGAAGATTCGGAACGGTGATCATGCGATCAACTAACAGGGTCGGATTGGCTGGCGGTTGACCCGTGCGGTTCTGATCAACGAAAGCGACAACTCGCAGCATCTGGCCGACTGGCGAACTGCCGTCGGTCGTCGGTGGAATGTAAACGCGTATGCTTTGCAAAGTGGCCGGATAACGCGAAGGCGTAAACCGGTTGACCACTATCGCGTTCGTCAGCGCCAACGATTCTTCGCGCGAACTGTCGTCAACCGACAACACTTCGGTGACGGTCGTGCCGGGATTGATCCTGTACCCCATGTAATTCAGCGCCGTCAGATCGTTGCCAGTGATGGTCAATCTTTCGCCGGAACTCGCCGTCGGGTCCATCACGCCTGAGTAAGTTCCGATCAAGGAATTGTCTTTCCAATGACTGCTCTGCCGTCCGTCGCCTCCGGCTCCGCCGCTGGTGCTGGTCGAAAGCGGCAATTCTGTATCGCCGACAAAATACACCTGCTCGCCTCCGGCCAATTGCACTCGATTGCCCGAATTGAAAACGCCTGCGTTCAATCCGCCCGGACGAAAGCGGAAGATGTCCCAGATAGACGGAGCCAGAAGCGCCGTCGAAGGCGCCGATTCCCTGCCGCCAACGCCGGAGATGAAACCGAGCGCGTGTCCGAGTTCGTGTATGGCGACGGCTTCAAAGTCCGTCTTGTCGGTGTCAATTCCATCGGTCGGATCGAAATCGAAGGTGAACGCGGAATTGAAACCGATGGATGGCGGCGGGCCAAAACTTGACAATTCACCATCCGGATCGGCCACAGGTGCAATTTGTCCCAAAGCCCGCAACAAAGAAGAAGGAGAGGCGATGTTTCCCGTCTGTCCCAAATCAGTCGGCAAAACTCCGGCTGGCAAAGCATTGATAACCGCTGTCTGCCGCGCGCTGGTTGATTGAGCCAGCATTGCTTGACGCACGCTGTCATAAAGATTCGATCCGGTCAGCCGTTGCGGACTGGTTCCGCCAATGACACTGGGCGAGGGAAACGGCGTCCCGAAAATCGTCGGGCCAAAATCCACGTCAATCACGACGGTGATCGGCGATTGAATGATTGATTCCCACTTGGCCGCTGCGCGCAAAAAAGCCTGTTTGGCTGCGGGAAAATTTTCCAATTGCTGAGTTCCGCGCAAAGTGATTTTCAATCCCTGTTGTGATTGAAGGTTGTCGCGGCGGTCCTCGGAAATCACTCGCAAATTCGTTCGCGCTTTTTCGGTCTGCAATTGAGCGGCTTCGCGCACGGTCATTTCGCGGCAAACCACGCCTTCATCGGTGCTTTCGATCAAATAACCGCCGGAATCGGCTTCCGGTTGCAGCGCCGAATCAGCCATCGAATGACGACGAAATTTGTCTTCTGTTTGAACCGTTTTATTGGATTGAGCATGTTGCGGCGGCAACGAACCGAAGCTGAGAATTGTCGCCAGGAAAATTGTGTAGACAAAAATTCTTTTACCAGCGTTTTTCATGGAATTACCTCCGGGTTTGTCTTGCGGAAATGGCAAGTCGGGAAATGTTGAGTCGTTGTCAATTATGGTTGAGTCAGGACGGAATTCTGGCTGAGGCTGACGATTCCCGCAAGTGTCAATTTCGCATCGCTCGGGCAAATTCAACCAGACCAGCTTCCCAATTCGGCAAACGAATTTCCGGTTCCTGAAATGTCGTCAAAACTGAATAAGCCGGACGGTTCGCCGGTCTGGGAAACTCCGCAGTTTTGCAAGCTTCGACTGATGTTTTGATTTCAAAAAGTTCGTACAAACGCCTGGTCAATTCAAACCAGCTTGAGTCGCCAGCGCCAGCCAGATGGTAAAGGCCGTAAGCGCCGGTTTCGACAAGTCGCGCGATGGCTTCGGCCAGATGCGGCGCGTAAGTCGGCGAACCGCGTTGATCGTTGACGACACGGACAAACTCTCGATGCGATTGCGCCAGCATCGTCTTCGGAAAGTTTTTGCCGTTCGCCGGTTGGTGATGATAAAGCCAGGCTGTTCGCGCAATGTAATGACGCGGATTGTGTGCGGCAACGGCTTGCTCTCCGGCCAGCTTGCTGCGCCCGTAAACAGATTGCGGGTTCGTCCGGTCGAATTCGTGATAAGGCCGATTGCCTTCGCCATCAAAAACGTAATCGGTCGAAACGTGCAACAGCGGAATGTTCAAATCGCAAGTGGCAATCGCCAGGTTTCGCGGCGCAACCGCATTCAATTTGAAAGCTCCGGCTTCATCCGTTTCCGCTCCATCAACGTTGGTGTAGGCCGCGCAATTGATGACCACATCCGGGCGATGAGCGCGTACGGCTTCGCGAACCTGATCCAAGTTGACCACGTCCAGTTGCGCGCGGACGAGCGCAACCAGTTCGTGTTTTGCCAACGAAGTCTGCAACGCGCAACCAAGCTGGCCGCCCGCCCCTGTAATCAAAACTCTTCTGATTTGCATCTGATTTGAAACCACAAAAAGCACAAAAGGCACAAAACCGATCTTAACCTTATCTGTACTTTATGGTGTGGAATTCCTGGTGTTCAAGAAGACACTGAACCAACATCAACTGACATATTTGCGGATTTGTATTTTTGACACGCCGAAGTTTATCAGCATACCGTGCCTGACTCGTGCAGTTTTCATGTAACCGAACAGTTGCGCCGTGTGTTCATCAGCCAGGTTTTTGCAGGCTTTCAACTCGAGAATGATTTGGCCTTCAACAAAAAGGTCGGCAGTATAAAGGCCAATCAGGGTGCCATCTTCATCAAATACTTGCAGCGAATGTTGCTGCAGGACCTTGATCCCTTTTTTGGAAAGACGGTGAGCCAGTGCATTCTCATAGACTTTCTCCAGATAACCATTCTTCAGGTACACGTGAATGTCATACGCCGTTTGCCTGATAACATCGCATAATTTCAAAACTTCATCATCGCTTAACAATCGCTCTGATAAATCCATATTTTCTCCAGGCCTTTTTGTGTCTTTTGCGCTTTTTGTGGTTTCTTAACCTTCCTCAAACCACGGCAAAACGTCCATCACTTGTTGCAAAGGTTTGGCCATCAAATCTTTCTTCGACAGAATCGGCGAGGCAATTTCATCCAGCGGCCAGTCTATGCCTATTTCCGTGTCGTTCCATTGAATGCTGATTTCCGACGCCGGATCGTAAAAGTCAGTGCATTTGTATTCGACCTGAGCGATTTCGCTGGTCACGCAAAAACCGTGAACGAATCCGGGCGGAACATAAATCTGCCGGAAGTTATCCGCCTTCAACCAGGCTCCGACCCAATGACCGAAATGCGGCGAACCTCTGCGCACGTCTACCGCCACATCGAAGATTTCGCCTTCGATGACGCGGATCAATTTTCCCTGCGGACGATTGATCTGAGCGTGCAATCCGCGAATCGTTCCCTGCTGAGAACGCGAATGGTTATCCTGCACAAAAACGGCGTCAATGCCTGCTTCCTGGAATTTCCGCTGGTTGTAACTTTCAAGAAAAAATCCGCGCTCGTCGCGGAAAACCTGCGGTTCGACGATGACGACTCCGGGAATTTCTGTTCGGGTGATTTTCATTCTTTGGTTAATCGTTTCTTTATTGGATATAGATTGAAACGGTCGGCTATTAACCATTAGCAATTAACTGTCAGGGCTCACGACATCGTGGACTGAAAAGGCTCACGACATCGTGGACTGCT
>CAYRQB010000332.1:0-6581 GCA_964426025.1 uncultured Heliomicrobium sp. | reverse complement strand
CGAGTTGAGGATGCACGGCAAGCGACTTCACGAAAGTCGTCCCTCCTGGTCAGGAAGGTAAAATCACTCTCTCCGTTCACGCTGAAAATTACGTCGGCGCAGTTACTAAAACCGCAGAGGTTTACACCAACGATCCGCAAAAAGAACAATTCACGCTTGTGTTGAGCATGGTTGTGGCTGGCGATATGACGCCGAAAGGGAAAATCGTCGGGCCGTTCATCGTCGGCCCTACGGATCAGTGGAGTTCGCGCGTGCCTCGCGGCATGACTGCCAGCGGTTTGATCGTTGTCTCAAACAACACGGAACAACCCGTCAAAATCACCAAAATGACTCCCGGCGGCGAAGCCTTCCAGGTGAATCTGCAAACGCTGGAAGAAGGCAAGCGCTATTCGATCAATTTCAACAGTTCGGAAAGCCTGCCCGTCGGCAGTCACAAACAGACAGTCAGACTGACAACCGACAGCAAAGAAGCGTCGGAATTGACTCTCGAATTGGAAGCGATAGTTTTTCCGGCGGTGACGGTCAATCCGACCAATCTGGTTTTTGACAACGTCATGGTTTCCGACGCCGAATTCGATGTCACTTACCTGAGCAAATTCGTCTGGCTACGGCTTGGACGTGGTGACGGATTGGACATGAAATCAATGACTTCCGATCTGCCGTTCATCAAGATCAAGGTCGAATCAATTGATCAGAATGGGCGCGCAGTCGTGTTGCGCGTCGGTTTCAGCGAAAAGCCTGCGGTGGGAAATCACAGCGGCAAATTGAAACTGGAAACGAACAATTCGGACGTCAAGATGATCGAATTGCCGATTACGGTTATCGCGAAATAGGCTGTCGCGTCTGGAATGTGAACAGTGGGTTGCGAAGTTTTACTTGCTTCGCAACCCACATTGATTTTCAGGCGACGTTAACTTTGGCTTCGGTTTTCAGCCCTGCCATTTGCACCAGAATAGGCTGTTCACTGGTTTTGCTGAAACGGTCAACGCAGACCAGGCAGGGGTAATGCAGTTTCTCTTTCTGTTCGGGATCGGCGGCCATTGCCAACCGTTCTTTGTGAACCTTGCCGACCAGGTCCATCAAATTGCCGAGCGCCTGCGACAGACTGATTTTCTTCAAATCTCCAACCACGTCTTCGCCGTCGCCGTCAGCGTCGCGGTAATTCGACAACTGACAGCAGAGCGTCAGCCTTCCTTTGTAATCAACGTTCAAATCATCCAGCGTTAAAGGTGCGCAGCGCGGCAGGTAATAGTCGGTATAAAATCCGACAGCCATCGAGATGTGATGACGGAATCCGCTCATCACGCGAGCCACATCGCGTTCGACGGCGCGCCATTCCGAAAGCGGCAGAATCAGGTCTTCGCCCATATTGTGTTCGGTCGGATTCTGATGACCGAATATCTGACGCGCGACTTTCAGATGCGCGCCGAGCAGGGCGAATTGGTCAATTTCGTGACGGTTGACTTTATTGATCGTGGTGATGATCGAAGCTTCAATGCCGACTGCCTGGCACATGGCTATGGCCGTGACGACTTCCTTGTAAGAACCCTTGCCGCGAATTTTGTCGTGCGTGGCTTCTGTGGCTCCATCCAGGCTGAAGCTGATGCCGGTCAGTTTCGATTTGCGCAGCGGTGTGCTGACGGCCTTGAGCGTCTTCTGAAAATTTCGCGCGTTGGTCAGGAAGTGATACGTGTACCCCTGACGCGCGATGATGTCCAGACATTCGCCGAAGCGCGGATGCATGGGAGGCTCTCCGCCGGTGATGCCGACGTGGGTGTAGCCAAGCGGTCTGGCTTCGATCAGGATTTTTTCCAGCAGCTCTGGCGGCAGAAAAAGGTCTTTGTTGTTTTCTGCTCCGCCGCGGTAGATGCTGCGGAAACAATGAGTGCAATCCAGATTACAGACGTTATTAAGTTCAATTCCAATGCGCGGCATAAAAGACAAGCTTCCAGGATCGAGCGTTATTGGTGATGTTCACAGAAAATATTTCGCTGCGTTTTTTGACAGGGCGAACGATGATTGCAACGTGCAGAGATTCTACAACCTGAAAGTTGGAAATGAAAACGCGAACTTTGATGTGGTTCAATGTTCGCAACGCTAATCAAGTTATTGCGGCATTTCGCACCGTTAGGCTATGATGGCGCGCCTTATGGCGGATAGATACCCGATAAATCCGCCGTTTGAAACTCGCGAAGACCGCCTGGCCGGTCGAGATTAAAATTCATAAGAAGTGAGCAACCGCACTTTTCAGAGCGGCATCACAGACGCCGAACGAGCTGCGACGGAGTTCTTTAAGTAATTCTTCAACGCCGCGCCGCAAAATCCTTACCGGGTCCGTGATGCCTGCTTCGGGGGCAAACGAACAGCGTGACAGCGAATGGGATCAAAAATGCCAAGTCAGATTTCGATTTGGCTCAGGCGTCAGCGCGTGGAGACATCAAAGCCTTTGAGACGCTTTACGAGCGTCATCATCGTCGCGTTTACAGTTTGTGTTTGCGCATGCTGGCCAACGCGACGGAAGCTGAGGACCTGACGCAGGAAGTATTCATTCAGCTCTTCCGCAAAATCGGCAGCTTTCGCGGTGAGTCGGCCTTCACAACCTGGTTGCACCGTATGACGGTCAACCACGTCTTAATGCACTTCCGCAAACGAGGTGTGAAGTATGAAAAGACGACTGAAGAAGGCGAAATAGGCGAGATTCAGGACATCATCCAATCGGTCACCGACCGTCCGCGTCACGTTGATCGTCTGGCATTGAATAAAGCCATCTCGGAATTGCCGCGTGGGTATCGCACGGTCTTTGTGTTGCACGATATCGAGGGCTTCGAGCACGAGGAAATCGGCAAAATGCTCGGAGTCAGCGTGGGAACATCGAAATCTCAATTGCACAAAGCCCGAATGAAATTGCGCGATTTGCTGAACAAGAAAACATAACTCGTTATTAGTTAAGCGCCAGTTGTCAGTACTGATCCTCACAAAGATTATGGCTAACAGTTAGCCACTGACTGCTGCGAGACAAGGTAAGTAACAATAGAGAGGAAAGTAGTATGAATTGCCAGGCAGTAATTGAGTCGTTGTCTGATTATCTGGACGGACAGGAAAACCGGATAGCGGATGACGAGAAACTCTCAATCGAACAGCATCTGGTTGCTTGCCCCACCTGCCAGAACCTGAAATTTGAATTATCCGAAATCAGAACCGCCGCGCGCGAATTACCGTTGCACAGTCCGCCGCCAGCCTTGTGGCTCAGAATCGCCAACACGCTGGAAGCCGAATTGCCTTCGTCAGAACGCAAGACTCGCGAAGAATTCCCGCAGGAAACCTGGCTGGAATGGATGAAGCGACGCCTGAGCGCCTACACTCTGCCGCAAATGGCCGGGGCGTCGGCGATGGCAATTGCCATAGTTGTGGCGGGCATTTACGGCATCTTCGGCTTCAATACCACGAAGCCAGAACCCTTGAGCCTGACTGCGGCTCAATCGGCTTTGTTGCCTGACGAAAACGAAATTAAAGCCGAACTCGATGGTTTGCTGGTTCAGATCAATGCCAGGAAAACGAACTGGAATCCGCAAGCCCGCGCCAATTTCGAGACTCAGTTGGCCAAAGTCGAGACGCTTGTGGATGAATGCCGCAAGGAACTCTTAGCTAATCCATCTGATTCAGCACGGCAAAATATGCTGCGCGGTTTGTACAACGAAAAGCGACAGCTTCTGAAAAACGCGGAAAAAATGAGCCGGTGATCTGACGCTGAGGTAGGCCTTTTCCGGCTGATGTGTGACGAGTAGGGAATGGTTGTGGTAATTTCCCTCTCCGAACCAAATTATGCGCTGGTAATGATTTTGGCTGCGACGAATTGGTTTGGCCGAATCTGCCAGCGCAAAGTTTTTGAGATGTACCGGACCGCAAAACCTTTAGACAGGATGAACAAGATTTCAAAAGGATTTACAGGATAAGAAAAGCGGCTTGATTTTTGCGGTCAGGACGATTCCCCTGTAAATTCTGAAAAGATACTGTCAACCCTGTCTCGCTCTGATTCGGACGATTTTCGGCATTTATCAGATGACCCCCCGCCAAACTGACAGTCGCAATCCGCACTCCGAACCGCACAGGGAAACTTCCAAATCATCCAAACCTGATTCGCCGAACTTCATTGATCGTTTTGACTCTCTCTCAGTCATTACAGATTCCAGCTACTTTTCTCTTTTGGCGAATCGAGCCTTGCTGTTTTTCCTTTGCCTGTTCGCGCTTTCCGTTCCGCATTCGATAGCCGCTTCGCAAATCAGTTTTGGTTTGGGATTGATCGCCTGGGCTGTGCGCGATCTGGCGGCAAGACGATTTCACTTTGTACGAACGCCGATTGATTTGCCTCTCATCTGTTTTGCGGGACTGACGATTCTCTCATCCGTTTTTTCCATTGAGCCGGGCTTGAGCTTGCCCAAACTGAAAGCTTTGACTTTATTCGGCGTGATCTATCTTGTTGCGGCGAACATGCGACCGCGTGGAGTCAGGATTCTGACCGGACTGCTGATTGCATCCAGCCTGATTGGAGTCGGATTCAGCCTGATGGAAAAAATACTGGGACGCGGCATGGTCATTACTTCAATCGAAGCTGGCAGCCCGCTCAAACAAAGCGATCTGCAACCGGGCGACGTCATTTGGATGATGGAACGGCAAAGAGTCTTTTCGCTGGAAGGCGCAGCCGGAATCATTCGCCGTCACCGCACAGGCGAAAAGCTGTATGTCGAAGCCCTGCATGCCGGCGATCCGGTTCCTGTAAGTTTGATTGTGACGGACGAAATGAAGTCTTTGCCAAACCCGCTTGGCATTTCGGTCAGCGGTCGCAGCCGCCAGTTTCGAGTTTCAGGATTTTCGCGGCAGTTCCTGACTTACGCTGAACAAATGCAGATTCTGGCGATGCTGGCATATGGCGGATTGCTTGCCGCATCGCGTCAGTGGCGGAAAAAGAGAGGGCAAGGCTGGTTTGGGTTTTGCGCTTTGTTGTTCGTCTTGTTTGGATTGGCGTTGGTGATGACTGCTTCGCGCGCCGTAATAGTCGCTTTCATTGGCGCAATGTTGATTGTTTCAATCAGCGCAGGCCGCCGGGCGATGGGAATTGCGCTGATTGCCGCGCTGACCCTGGGAGCATTGGGCGTTTACGCCGTGACCTCAGCGCGCCAGCAAATCACTGCCAGCTTCAACGACGACAGCGCCGCACGGCGAATCAGTTATATGCGCGCCGGTTTGCGAATGATTCCTCAGCATCCGCTGCTTGGCGTCGGCATGGATTCGCACAAACTTCATTGGCAGCAATGGGACTTTCCGGGCGATTACATCACTCACACGCATTCGACGCCGATTCAAATTGCCATGGATCGCGGACTGCCCGCGCTGGCCTGTTATATCTGGCTGATCGCCGCGATTCTGGTTTCCGCTTGGCGCAACCACAAACAAGTCGAATCCGAAGACGATCTTTTCCGGCAAAGCCTACCACTAGGAGTTTTCGGCGCAGTCATCGGTTTTTCACTCAGCTCTCTGACCAATTACAACTTCGGCGATTCCGAAGCGCTGATGATGTTGCTGTTTGTTGTTGGACTGTCTTTGGCAATTCAACGCGGAGATCAATCCGACTCAGGCCGCGTGGCGTTCGCCCAATGACCGGAATCATCCTTTCCGCTGACGACCACGCCTTTTTGATTCCAACCCATGTAAGCCCGCACATCCGGCGTGCAATATCGCAAAGTCAATCCGCATCGCCGTCGGTTTGATTCGTTCGCTTCCGAACCGTGCAGCAGCAGATCGCTGTGCAAGGAAATTTCCCCGGCTTTCAGAATGTTGTCGAACGGCTGGCCGAAGCGTTCGATCTCGGCGACGGTTTGGTTGAGAACATTGCCTTCGTCATTTTCGCTCAGATGCCAGGTCAGATGGCCGAACAGGTGCGAACCGGGCAGGAAACGCATGCAGGCGTTTTCGACATCGGCTTGGTCAATCGCCATCCAGACTGTGACGGCTTTGGACGGCGTCAATGGCCAGTAACTGGCGTCCTGATGCCAACTGACGCGTTTGCCGTCGCCGGGCATTTTGCAGAAGTAATGCGATCCCCATCCGATGACGTTTTCGCCGAGCAGGTCGCGAACGACGGCGACGATACCAGGATGAGTCAGCAGATCGTAAACCGCGCCGTGTTTCAGATGAGCGGTGCTGATCGAATAACTGTCGCCGCCTTCGGCCATCACACGTTTGAGCAGGTCATCGAAATAATTCCGATGACCTGCCATTTCCGCTTCGTCAAAAATTCTGACCGGACTGATGAAACCATCGCGATTGAACAATTCGATTTGTTGTCGCGAAAGAACGCGCGGCGATTTTACGCCGCAGGGATGAAAGCTCAGATCGCGCGGAATCTGGTCTAGCTCCGTGTAATCGGGGATGGTCTGGAATTGCATGGAATCCGGTTATTTGCCTTTTTTGCCTGCATCGTGCGGACTGGCTTTGTAATGTTCGCGCAGCAAATCCGCGCCGAAATCTCCGTTGAAATCGCGCCAGACGGAATGAATGTGATTACCGTCGTTTTGCGTGTTGTC
>CAYRQB010000331.1:0-6624 GCA_964426025.1 uncultured Heliomicrobium sp. | reverse complement strand
GAGCCATTTTGATGGATTTTTATCGCGGCGAAACAGAAGTGAAATGGAAAGGCCACGACGATCCGGTGACAGCCGCCGATCACGCCGCCAACGAAATGCTGGTGCGGGAACTTCATCGTCACTTTCCGCAGGACGCCATCCTGTCGGAAGAAGCTCCGGACGACAAAGTCCGTTTAACTCACGACCGAGTATGGATGGTTGATCCGATGGACGGCACGAAACAGTTCATCGAACGGCTGGACGAATTTGCCGTGATGATCGGATTGGCAATCAAAGGCGAACCGACTGTCGGCGTGGTTTACAACCCGGCAACGGACAGAATGCATTACGCCGCGCCCGGCATGGGAGCATTCATCGAAGAAAAATGGACGACCAAGCGATTACGGGTTTCCGATCAGCGCGATTCCAGCCAGATGATTGCCGCAATGAGCCGTTCGCATCACAGCCCGACTGTGGATCGCATTCGCGAAAGATTGGCAGTGACCGGGCAGATTCGTTCGGGCAGCGTCGGATTGAAATTGGGTTTGATTGCCGAAGGACGCGCTCACATTTACATACACCCCGGCGCGCGAACCAACCAGTGGGACACCTGCGGGCCGGAAGCAATTCTGCGCGAAGCCGGAGGTATCATCACAGACGTAAACGGCCAGCCGATGCAATACAACACTCCGCAGATTCGCAATATGACGGGCATCGTCGCCACCAATGGCACGATTCACGAAAAAATCGTTGAAGTCGCTTCGGCGGTTTTGGCGGAAATGAACCGGAAATGAAAAAGAATCGGGCAGGACGATGTTCAACCTGTCCTGCCCGATTCTCCTGAATTCAGCCAAACAAAACCGAATCAATTGCTGGTGAATGAGGCCTTGATTCCGGATTTGCTCGACGTAGAAGTAGCGCCGACGGTTGTTGTGACGACCACATCAACATCGGTTTTCCCAGCCAAAGCCGGAGTCAGTTTGGCGTCAATAATATCCGTTCCGGGAATGGGCGCATTCGGTTGAGCGCCGGCAAAAGAATTGGTCAATTCGACATCGCCGATTTTGACCACGACTTTGTCGGCATTTCGCCAGCCGGTTCCGAAGAGGCGGATGATGTTCGGACTTGCCTCAGAGCCAACCGAACATGGCGGATTTGACAGAGTAATTGAACCATCCGCATTGACCTTGCCGCATTGCGCGCGCGCGCTTCCGTTGCCGTCTCCGGTTGTGGTGAAAAGACCCGGCGACGCATCGCTGACTTTAACTCTGCCGCGGATGTTCTTGCCGTTATTGTTGATGACGACTTCAACCAGTTGAGCCGGGGCAATATTGTTGGGCATGACGAAATTGACCTGCGTTGGCGAAATGTAAGTCATCCGCGCAGCCACTCCGGCCACAGTCACTTTCACGCCTTTCAATTCAAGCGGGAAATCAGGCCCGGTTGGCGTTTCGGTGTCATTTGCCAGATTCATTCCCTGAACGACGGCCAATGACCCGCGCGCGACAACTCCACCCTCAAAGCTTGCGGCGTTGAAAACCGACAGAGATTCTTCGAAAGCGGTGAATGAGGTTGTCGTCTTGTTGCTGTCTACATTGGTTGACGCGACAAACGTGACGGTGATTTCCTGATCGGTTTTCGCGGCCAACTCTTTGGTCAGCGTAACGTTGATTTGATCTAGTCCGAGAAATTCCGGCTGCGGGCCTGAAAATGAGGGAGTCAGAGTCTGATCGCCAATTTTGACCTGGATGCTGGCGGTATTTCGCCAACCAGTTCCATACAGAGTCAGAATATTGAACTGTGATTCATTGCCAACAGAGCACGGGGGACTGGTGACCAGAAAGCTTAATCCGTCGGGTGAAACCTGGCCGCATTGCGCGGCGGCTTTTCCTTTGCCATCGCCTGTCGTGCTGAAAACTCCCGGAGCGACATCAACTATCTTTGCCTTGCCCGCCGACTGAACGCCATTGTTGTTAATCGTAAAATCAACCGTGTCGCCTACGGCAATTTCCCCCGGAACAACAAAATTGACCTGTTCGGGCGAAACGAAAATAAGGCGTCCTGCCAGACCATTGACTGTGATGTTGACGCCGCCAAGCTGGAAAGGGAGATTGGCGCTGGGCGCGCTCAATGTGGTGTTTGCCAATTGCGTGCCGAATGCAGCGACAATCGAACCGCGCGCGACCTGAGCAGCATCGAAACTGGCGGCATTGGACAGTTTGGCTTCGACGGAATTTTTCGATGTCACCGGCAGCAAGTAAGCCTGGAACACATCTTGAACTGCTGGTGCATTTGTGGCCACCAGATTGGCATCGTAGGAAAAAGTGATTGTGTTTCCGGTTTTATCGGCAAAGGCCGAGGTCGTGTTGGCGCGCTGATCCAGAACAAAACCTGAAAGAGGCGTAAAGGTGATTTGCCTTATCTTGGCCGCGGCGATGTCGTATCGGAAAACTTCGCGGCTGCCGTCGGCATTGTCGGTCTTGATTCCGCTGGTGGTGGCCGGAGTCAGATTCATCACCGTCGTGAACGTGATGTAAGTTCCGTCGGAGTTGATGTTGGGGAAATAATTGAAATCGTTCTTGGTGAAATCAACGGTTGTCTGATCCGTAATCTGAGTGAACTTCGTAGGCGTAACGCTCAAATCGGCCAGGAAAACTTCGCGGAGCTTTTCGGAATTCTTCCCGGCAAAATCGCCCGCCGATTCAAACACCAGTTTCGTTCCATCGGCGCTCAAAGGACGGGAGAACGCGATCAACACGTTCATCACACCGTTTGAAGGAACTGCCGGACCGCCAGTGGTGTCGGTCACTTGCCTGAAGGTATTCGCCGGGTCTCCAACTTTGTAGGTGAAAACTTCGCCGTTGAAATCTGTGTTCTTGTTGGCGTTGGCTCCCGGGTAATTGAATCCGGACAAAAAAGCCAGCGTTTGACCATTGCCGCTCAGAAATGGATTTAAGTTGAAGCCTCGAACCGTGAAATTGACTGTCGCGTCCACGTCACGAGAAACAGTGACTTGCGAGTAATTCTTACTGGCAACGTTGTATAAGAAAATTTCGGCATTGCCATCGGGATCGCCGTTATTGGGACCTTCTTTGGCCGCCGCGAAGGCTTGCGCTCCGCCTTGTACTGCTTTGAAGTTGCGGCGTGTTGAAACGAACGATAACACCGAACCGTTGTCGCTGATGGATGGCGAATAATTGTTGAATATCTCTTTGACGGTTTCAGTTTCGGTGTTCTTGTCTGTATCGGTAATTCGCGTAATGGTCGCCGTTGTCGCTCCTCGCGGAAGATCGGCGAGGTAAATTTCGTAATTCAGGTCGTCATTGGTTGTCCCGCCCAACGCGGCATTTGAGACAAAAACTATCTTGGTGCCATCTCCGCTGATGTACGGCGTCGTGTTGTTGATAAGAGCCGTTGTTTTTGTCGAATCCATCGGGTCTTTCAGATCAACGGTATCGGTGATCATGATGATGCTGCGGGTATCAACATCGTAAACCCAGATTTCACTGTTGCTGTCTACGTTCCTGCCGTTGTAATCGTTGATCGAATCAAAAACGAGGCGTTTGCTATCTGTACTGGCGCCGCGCACCTGCGTTCCGATTACGTTCGGCGGCACGGGCAATAAGGCAATGGAAACTTCATCGGTTGGCGTCTGTTGGGCCTTTGTATGACTGTGAGAGGCAACGAAACCAAATATCACAAAAACCGCAAAGACGGATGAAAGCAGAAGAATTCTTTTCACGCTTCGGAAACTCCTTGATCGAAAAGCTTCGCTCATAGGGGCGGCTAGAGCGCACCCATTTTCGAGCACATCAAATGTACTGGTGTACTGATTGTCTGTTGAGATTAGTATCGCAATTTCAAGACGGCGGATTATACAGAGACGTATCTTGCTTGTCGAATAACCGTAATGGGTTGATCGCCCATCGCCGAACTGCGGTCACGATTCGATGAACGGCCAATAATCCCTGCTCTTGCGAAAAAATCGGGGATGCAGAAAAAAGCTGCATCCCCGATTTTGATTCCAATTGATTGGCAAACAAAGCGTTCGCCAAACCCAAAAACGCTATGCGGCTTTGGGGCTGATATATTGATCGTAATGGCGAAATGGTTCCCAGTTCCGATCTTCCTTTGCCACCGGCTCAGGAAAACGCTCTTCCAAATCAACCATTTCTACAGCCTCAATGTATACCCGTTCCAGATTTTCCGGGTTGAACCCGTTTCTCTGGCAAGCACGAACGTGACGGCGAACGATTGCATCAACTTTTTCACGCTTGTCTTTGGGCAATCTGTTAATCAATTTCAAAGTGTCACTGGTTATTTTCATCATCCCGTTCTTTCCCCCTTTTTCTGTAATTTAATCTTTCTTTATTCGGTTCCGCCTACCGATTTTCATTTGCGATATTCCGATTCTGGCGGTATTCCCAGCAGCCTAACTAACTAGCTATTGAACGCAGAATATACTCCTAAGCTGCATTTTTCGTTCCTGAAATTTTCCACACAGGACATTAATTTAATTTTTGAATACCTGGTGCGATTCAAGAATCTCTTTTACCGGAAGTATATGCAAATATTGATCTTCTTCTGTATACCGGCTGACAAAATCACTGACTTTGTTGTAGCTGCTTGACGTCGCTGAAATCGGTAAGGCACACTGCACCCGCTCCAATTCAGACAGGTCCCCACAGGTAAAAATCCTTATCACTGGGTAAATCAAACAGATATGGCAAAGTTTGAGCATCACATTTTTGTTTGCACGAACCAGCGTCCGCCCGAAAACCTGCGTGGTTGCTGTGATCCGCAGGGAGTTGGCGGTTTGCAGCTACTCTTCAAACAGGAATTGGCCTCCCGCGGGCTGAAGACAAAGGTTCGGGCCAATCGCGCCGGATGCCTGGATCAATGCGAGCATGGACCGACAGTTGTCATTTATCCCGAAGGCGTTTGGTATGGAGGCGTGAAACCGGAGGATGTCGTCGAAATAATAGATTCGCACATCATTAATCAGACACCTGTCAGCCGTTTGATTCTGGCCGACGAGTGCCTGAACACGCCTGAGTGTTCGCACAAACTGCCGCGAAAACCGGAGTAAGCTCTTTTATGACTGCAAATGCCCCAATCAAACTCGTTGCCGTTGGTGGCGGCACAGGTCTTTCGACCCTGTTGGCTGGATTGAGGCGTTACCTGGATTCCGGTCAAAATCATCCGAGTGTCTCTTTGACGGCGATTGTAACCGTGACAGACGATGGCAGAAGTTCGGGACGATTGCGTTCCGAATTTGATGTTTTGCCTCCCGGCGATATTCGCAACTGTTTGGTGGCTTTGGCCGACAATGATCAATTACTGACAGGGCTTTTCCGCCATCGCTTTCCCGGAGAAGGCGCTCTTGGCGGACACTCCCTGGGCAATCTGGTGCTGTTGGCATTGAACCAGATGAGCGGTGATTTCCTGACTGCCATTGAACAAGCCAGAGAGATGCTTGGGATCAAGGCCAGGGTTTTACCTTCCACGCTGGACAACGTTGATCTGGTCGCGCGATTGAATGGAAAAACCGTGAGAGGTCAGGTCGCGATCAAATCACAGAAAACTCCGATTCGCGAATTGAGTCTCGATCCGCCCGACGCTCAGGCTTTGCCTGCGGCTGTTCAGGCAATCAAGGAAGCCGACTTGATCACTCTCGGTCCTGGTTCGCTGTTCACCAGCGTAATTGCCAATCTACTGGTCAAAGGAATTGCCGAAGCCCTGGCTGAATCAAAGGCAAAGAAAATATACATCTGCAACGCGATGACTGAATTGGACGAAACGGATGGTTTCAATGCCGAAGATCACGTCCGGCAATTGCTTGCTTATGCTCCTGATCTGCGATTGGATTTCGCTCTCTTCAATTCCGCTCCCATCTCGCCGGAAATGCGTGAACGTTATGCGATGGAACGAGCGCAGATGATAGAGCCGCCTGCGCAAACATTTTCGGCAAAAGGCGACATTCGATTTGTCGCGCGTCCACTGGCATCCGAATCTCGCGCTGTGCGCCATGATCCGGACAAATTGAGCCGCGCGATTTTTGATGTTTACATGAATTACACTGGCGACACCGGTTGACCGCAAACATGGCATCGCGTCACAAAGCATTCACAAAGCATTAATGACAACACTGCTTGGCAAAACTGAAGATGAGTTGATTGATTTCGCCAGAGAGCTGGGCGAAGCGCCATTTCGCGGCAAGCAGCTTTACCAGAGCATTTACTCTCGCCGGACGCTCGATTTCGCGCAGATGACCGAATTGTCAAAGCCATTGCGCGATAAGCTGGCCGAATCAGCCACGATCACCGAAACAGAAATCGAACAGGTTTTCCACTCAACCGACGGCACTCGGCGTTACCTGCTACGTCTGGGCGACGGACGCGAAGCCGAGGCGGTTTTTATGCCCGAAGCGCGCCGCGACACCATCTGCATCAGTTGTCAGGTGGGTTGCGCCGTCGGATGCAAATTTTGCATGACCGCGCAGTTGGGCGTGAAGCGGAACATGACCGCCGGTGAAATCATCTCGCAGGTCATCATCGTGCTTAACGATGTTTACGGCGAAGGCGTCGAAACGCCTCACGGCACGAATCTGGTTTTCATGGGAATGGGTGAAAGCTTCCTGAATTA
>CAYRQB010000330.1:0-6750 GCA_964426025.1 uncultured Heliomicrobium sp. | reverse complement strand
AACCATAAAGCTCGACCAGCTTTCTGGTTCCTTTTTGCCCTGGTTTTAGCTTCGACCTTGCGTGCATTGTGAAGCTCTCCTGATATGAATTGCTGTGGTAATTGACGAGTGGCTTTACTGCTGAACGCCGTGGAGTATAATCCGACTCGCCACCCTGCTCAACCAAATTTCCGAAAAATTGCGGGGGATCAATTTATGCCGGATCAACCATCGCAACCACCCAGGCTGCTGGATCAGGTACGCACAGCCATCAGAATAAGACGGATGAGTTACCGAACCGAACAAGCGTATTGTGATTGGATCAAAAGGTTTATTCTGTTTCATGGCAAACGTCATCCAAAGGAAATGGGCGCGCCGGAAATTGAAGCCTTCCTGGCTGATCTGGTCAACAACCGCAAGGTCGCGGCTTCCACACAGAATCAGGCGCTGCATTCGATTCTGTTTCTTTATCGGGAAGTCCTGATGATTGAACTTCCCCGCGTGGGTTTGATGCCTGCAAAAAAACAACCACGACTGCCCGTCGTTTTCACTCGCGAAGAAGTTCAACGCTTGCTGGCACAAATGGAAGGCAGGAACCGGATGATGGCCAGTTTGCTTTATGGCACAGGCATGCGATTGAGCGAATTGTTGCGGTTGCGGGTCAAAGACATTGACTTCCAGCAGAATCAAATCACCGTTCGGCAAGGCAAAGGCGACAAAGACCGCGTGACAATGCTGCCATTGAGTTTGAAAGAAGAGTTGCGCGAGCATTTGAAGAAGGTCAAACAGGCTCACGAAATTGATTTGCTGGAAGGGTTCGGAAACGTTGAACTGCCGTTTGCTTTGGCCAAGAAATACCCGCAGGCTGACAAAGAATGGAAGTGGCAATATGTGTTTCCGGCTCCGAAACGTTCGATTGACCCTCGTTCGGGCATCGAACGGAGGCATCATCTGGATGAATCGGTTTTACAACGCGCGGTAAAGATGGCGATGCGCCGGGCCAGCATAAACAAACACGGAAGCTGCCATACACTGCGTCATAGTTTCGCCACTCATCTGCTGGAATCCGGTTACGACATTCGCACTGTTCAGGAATTACTCGGCCACGAAGATGTCAGCACCACAATGGTATACACGCACGTGTTAAACCGTGGAGGTCTTGGCGTTCGGAGTCCGCTTGATAACGTAAGCTACCAACAAATGCAGTAACAATTGAGTTACTCCCAGGTTACCATCGAAGTTACTTCTGGAATCGTTCCATAAACCGCGTGGAGAAGTTACCGGATTGAAAATCCGGATCGTTGAGAATTTTCAGGTGAATGGGAATGGTTGTTTTGATGCCTTCGACCACCATGCCTTCCAATGCTCGACGCATGCGGGCGATGGCTCGTTCGCGGGTTCGGCTGTGGACGATGACTTTGGCTATCAATGAATCGTAATGCGGAGGCACGAAGTAACCGCCGTAAATTGCGGTATCAACACGGACGCCGGGTCCGCTTGGCAAATTCAATGTGGTGATGCGTCCGGGGCTGGGAGTGAAAGTTTCAGGGTCTTCGGCGTTGATGCGGCATTCGATGGCGTGGCCGACGAACATCAATTCGTCCTGAGTGTAATTCAATGGCTCTCCGGCGGCGATGCGGATTTGAGCGGCGACCAGATCCGACACCGTGACCATTTCGGTTACTGGATGTTCAACCTGAATGCGCGTGTTCATTTCCATGAAATAAAAGCTGCCGTCTTCGTCCATCAGAAATTCGATTGTGCCTGCGTTGCTGTAACCGATTCGCTTGCAGGCTTCGACGGCGACGCGTCCCATTTCCTGCCGCAGTTCGTAACTGACGGCGGGCGATGGCGATTCTTCGATCAGTTTCTGATGACGCCGCTGGACCGAGCATTCGCGTTCGCCCAGATGAATGACGTTACCGTGATTGTCGCCCAGAACCTGGATTTCGATGTGACGCGGATTTTCGATGTACTTTTCGATGTACACGCCGCTGTTTTTGAAAGCGACTTCGGCTTCGGCGCGGGCTGTCTGGTAGGCGTTGACCAGTTCATCGCGATTTCGAGCGATGCGCATTCCGCGACCGCCGCCGCCTGCCGTGGCTTTGATCAACACCGGATAACCGATGCGGGCTGCTTCGGTGATCGCCGTTTCTTCGTCATCAATCAAACCGTCGCTGCCGGGTGTGACCGGAACCCCCGCGGCTTTCATTGTGCTTTTGGCTTCGGCCTTGTCGCCCATTTTTCGGATAACATCAGGAGACGGCCCGATAAAATCAATGTTGCATTCTTTGCATACTTCGGCGAAGTGGGCGTTTTCAGAAAGAAAGCCGTAACCGGGATGTATGGCATCAACATTGGTGATTTCGGCGGCGGCGATGATCTGCGGAATGTTCAGGTAACTTTGAGCCGAAGGAGGCGGGCCGATGCAAATTGCTTCGTCGGCAAACCGCACGTGCAAACTGTCGCGGTCAGCGGTTGAATGCACTGCGACTGTTTTGATGCCCAGTTCGCGACAAGCCCAGATGATTCGACAGGCAATTTCGCCGCGATTGGCAATAAGAATCTTTTTGAACATAGGCCGGTGATTTAGCGATTGGAAGGCAGCGGGCGAAATGTTTATTAAGACGGTTTACAGCAGAGCATTTCTGTTATCGCCCACGACCTTTGCCAACTATTTTTTGATTCCGAACAGAGCCTCGCCGAATTCGACCGGCTGACCGTTTTCGACAAAGATTTTGGCGACTGTGCCGCTGGCATCCGATTGAATCTCGTTCATCAACTTCATCGCCTCGATAATGCACAACACTTTGCCAACCTCAACCGCGTCGCCGACATTAACGAAGAACGATGCCGTCGGCGAAGGCGAGCGATAAAAAGTGCCGACAATCGGCGAAGTGATGATATGCAGATTCTCTTCCTCAGCGGCAGGCGCGGATGTGGCAACGACAGGCGCAACGCTTGGCTCGGAGATCGTTTGGGTAACAGGAGCGCCGACAAGAACCGGTTCGGTTCTCGCAGGCGATTCTGCCTGCATATGAACGGTGGTGGTTACGCCAACTCCCTTTGACAAACGCAACCGAAAGTTTCCGCGCTCAAGTTCAAATTCGTTGAACTGTTTTTCGGAAATCAGTTCGATCAACTGTTTAATTTCAGACAAGCCAATATCATCAGCGAGAGCAGCGCTTGTACGCCTCTTCGGCGCTTCGACCTTGGGGGCAATTGCCTCTTTGCTTGGTGTGCGTTTGGTTTTACGCTCAGTCTTTTTCATAAGCATTCGAGGAAGAGTCAGATGGTTCTGATGTTTAACAACAAAGTTAAAGCCTCAACCATGGATGTCCCGCACGGTTGAGGCTTATGACAAATGTGAGCGAGAGATCACCCTACGGCATACTCTACTTCTTTTTTAAGCTTTGTCTTCGACGGCGTTCTTGCCTTCGCTGCCGACAAATTCGATCAAAGCCATCTCAGCGCCATCGCCTTTGCGTGGGCCTAACTTGAAGATACGCGTGTATCCGCCAGGGCGTTCGGCAAAACGTTCAGCCAGTTCGCCCGTAACTTTCTTCAGCGCCGCCACGCCAGCCGTGCGCTCGGCTTGCTGGTTGTGTTGTTTGCTGTCAACGCCGGCATTTCCGGGAAAGAATGATTTGGCAGCCTGGCGAGTCGCATGCACTGCTGCGGCGTCGTCGCCTGCCTGACTGGCAGCCCGCGCGCGGCGTCCCAAGGTGATGACGCGCTCAACATAAGGACGCAACTCTTTGGCCTTGGGCAAGGTCGTAATGATTCGCTCGCTCATCACGAGCGAGGTGCAAAGGTTACGCAGTAACGCCTTCCTGTGCGATGACGTGCGGCCTAATTTGCGATGTGCGACTAAGTGTCTCATGACTTTCTTTTCCTTGACTCTCTTTTCGACTCGGCTTCATCTTCAACAAGGAAGATTCGAAGCCTTACATCTCCGGTCCTCTGACCATATTCCCGTTCTCGTCGAACTTCATTCCCAATCCCAAGCCCATCGAACCGAGAATGTCCTTGATCTCGTTAAGCGATTTGCGCCCGAAATTTTTGGTCTTCAACATTTCGGCTTCGCTTTTCTGGACAAGGTCGCGAATGGTTTTGATGTCGGAATTTTTCAGGCAATTGTACGAACGAACTGACAATTCCAATTCATCAACAGATTTGTCCAGATGTTCGTTGAACGGTTGCGCGGTCTTGACCACAACGGTTTCAACCGGCTGTTCGACTTCCTCTTCGAAGTTGATGAAGATGGCCATGTGATCTTTGATCAACTTGGCGGCCAGCCCAATTGCGTGCTCTGGTGTCACGCTGCCATTCGTCCAGACTTCCAACAGCAGCTTGTCGTAATCGGTATCCTGTCCCAATCGCGCGGCTTCAACGTGGAAGTTGACTTTGGTGATCGGCGAATGAACCGAATCCACCGGAATGTAACCAACCGGCAGATCGTCATCGAAATTACGGTCTGCGGACACGTAACCGCGTCCCTTTTTCAGTCGCAATTCGATGTTCAGACTCCCGCCTTCGCTGACAGTGGCAATGTGTATGTCGTTATCAAGAACATCCACATCCTGGTCCACTTCAATGTCGGCTGAAGTCATTGCGCCCGGCTCGGTGCGCGAAAGACGAATGGTCTTCGCGTCACTGGAATGAAGCTCGAACGGAATCTGCTTCAGGTTGAGAATAATATCGGTTGCATCCTCGACAACCCCTTGAATCGAGGAGAACTCGTGCAACACGCCTTCAATGCGGACCGCAGTGATGGCTGCGCCTTCAATTGATGAAAGCAATGCACGGCGCAAGCTGTTGCCTATTGTTGTACCGAAACCGCGCTCGAAGGGCTGGGCTGAGAAACGCCCGTAGCGATCCGTCATGGTTTCGCAAGTCAAACGCTTCGGTTTCTGGAATCCTGTCCACATGCTTATCTTTTTGTCTCCAATGTTGCTAACCCAACATTTCGCGCCTCGCAGCTTGCCGATCTAAGTTATAACTTCCGTGGCAAGGCTACGGTCTCGCCCGAAGACGAGGCTCGTAGTCGTGCGCTGAAGGCAAACTGCGGACACGACTACTTGCTATACAACTCGACGATTAGCTGTTCCCTGATTTCCGGATCAACATCTTCGCGGCGCGGCAGAGCATTAACTTTGCCAACCAACTTCTCAGAGTTGACTATATCCAGCCAGCCCGGACGGCCTCGGCCACCCGAAGTTTGAAATGATCCTTGAATATGAGCGTTGTTGACGCTCTTATCGCGAACAGCGACCTCGTCGCCAATCTTGACCTGAAATGATGGAATGTTTACCTTGCGGCCATTCACTTGAACGTGACCGTGGCGCACAAACTGCCTCGCCTGACGGCGCGACATGGCAAAACCCAATCGGTAAATCACGTTATCCAACCGGCGCTCAAGCAGGACGAGCAGGTTCTCACCCGTCACACCTTTTTGGCCTGCAGCTTTCTCGAAATAATTGCGGAATTGCGTTTCGAGCAGATTGTAAATGCGTTTAACGCGCTGTTTCTCGCGCAACTGCTCGCCGTATCCGCCGACCGATTTACGTCTGGCGTTCGGGCCGTGCTGTCCCGGCGGATTAGTTCCACGCTTCTCAATCGGGCACGACGGCTTGTAGCACTTCTCGCCTTTGAGATAAAGCTTCATTCCTTCGCGCCGACACAGGCGACATTGTTTGCCTCTATCTCTTGCCAATCTCTTTCCTCCGTTCGTACTTCTGTAAATCCAATCGCAACGCTCATGGTCAGAAGCTCATCAATCGTTTCAATTCAGCCCTGCGTTCGGGCGATGCGTTGCTTTGAATAATGCAAAATAATTGTTCAGTCGGTTAAGTTAAACTCGGCGACGTTTTGGCGGGCGGCATCCGTTATGCGGAATCGGCGTCACGTCGCGAATCAATTTAATTTCGATGCCGGCAGCTTGAATAGCCCGCACGGCTGACTCTCGTCCGGAACCCGGCCCTTTAACGCGAACTTCACACGCACGCATACCACAATCACGAGCAATGCCTGCCGCCTTGTTGGCAGCCTGCTGAGCCGCGAACGGCGTGCCCTTTCGCGATCCTCTGAATCCCATCGCCCCTGAAGACGACTGGGCAACCAGATTGCCTTGCAAATCGGTGATGCTCACCAAAGTGTTATTGAAAGTCGCCTGAATGTGAACGATTCCCTGCGGAACGACTTTCTTCTCTTTCTTCTTGAATACTTTCTTCTTGCCTGCGGATTGTTGCTGCTTTGCCATAATTTGTGGTTGGTGGTTGATGATTGGCGGACGATTAACAGATCAAAACCATCCGCCAAATTCTTACTTCTTGCCCGGCGCCTTCTTCTTGGCCACAGTGGCGCGACGCGGTCCTTTGCGTGTGCGCGCGTTAGTATGCGTTCGTTGACCACGAACCGGCAACCCGCGACGATGGCGCAGGCCGCGATAACAACCAATGTCCATCAACCGTTTGATGTCCAATTGAATTTGCTTTCGCAGATCGCCTTCGACACTGCCTTGCTGATCAACAATGCCGCGAATGCGGTTCAATTCTTCTTCGCTCAGGTCGCGAATCTTTTTGTCCAGTTCCACCTGAGCTTCGTTCAGAATGCCGGTTGCGCGCGATTTGCCAATCCCGTAAATGTACGTCAGTCCAATCTGAGCGCGCTTTTGTGGTGGTAAATCCACACCTGCTACACGAGCCATTTACTTCCTCCGGTTCCAAAATACCGAGTTGAAACAGGGAATCTGAATTATCCCTGTCTTTG
>CAYRQB010000329.1:0-6762 GCA_964426025.1 uncultured Heliomicrobium sp. | reverse complement strand
CCGGATCAGCCGCCATTGCCGACGCCGACATTGCGACCAGCGCAAACATCGCCAGCAAAAGGTGTGTCAACTTACGTGAGGTTCGCATCTGTAAATCTCCTTTACGTCAAAAATCGTTGTTACGAAGAATCAATCTTCGCTGATTGATTATGTCGTCAGCGAAGTAAATGAGGATCAAGAACAAACAATTATTATTGGCCAAAATGGGAGTCAGGATTGTTGCGGGGCGACGGGTTTAAACATCGAATGATTAAATTCCCGATTTAGATGTTATTGCAAATCTTTGAGGAATTCACAAAAAGAACATACGTGAGAGAGTCTCACTAACGGAAAGCAGTCTACGAGTTCAATTTTGCAGTGTCAACGTTTTTAATCGGCATGGATCTGGGATGGGATTTTAAGGACGGGGCACTGAGAATCTTGCGACGTTGATGTTAATTATGATGAGGCGACTTCAAATAGACTGATGGGGTAGCGAACCTATTTAAGTTCGCCACCCCATCAACTGTTAAACCATTAACTGATTTTCCTTGATAAGCTATTAGCAGCTCGGCGGGAAGACAGGAACGGTGTAGGATGAATTCGGATTCAAGGTCAACTTGTGCAGGTTATGACCACCGTTGAACGCACCAGCGCTAGCGCCAGCGTTGTCGTTCTTGTTGATCGAAGCGCCCAGCATACCGATTGCGCCGGTCTGGTTGTAGATCTTCGCCCAGCCACTGCGTCCGGCAGGAATGAAGGTCTCAACGCGAGGCGTTGTGCGCGGGAAGTTGTTCGAGATGCTGTTCATCAACTGGCAGCCGCCCGTCACCGAGAAGCTCAGTACGTTTTCAGCATCGTCGTACAGCAATCCGAACAAAGAGCCCAGAGTCGCAGCACCGATACCCAGGTTACCACCGATACGGTTGATGATGACCATCGTGTCGTTGCCATCAGCACGGCTCGGAATGTTCGACAGAGCCAAAACGGCCGGAACGCGATTGTATGAAATACCGTCAAAGCGGATTTCAGCAGTCACTGAATCGGGGCCGCAACCAGGCAGGTGAGCTTCAGCGCCATCAATTGTCCACAGAGCGGCAAAAGCTTCCGCGCCCAGATTAGCAGCGTGGCCGCTGGCCATTTTGACGTATTCATCGCCAATCAACCAGTTGAAGTTGACCGGGCAACCCAGAATTGGATCAACAGCAACAGCAACGATGTAGCCCTTGACGCCAGGATCAACGTCAGAGGTCAGGAACGAAGCGGTCTGGTTGGCCGTCAAGCAGATGTAGCTGTCAGCAACCGAGCAACCAGCCGAAACAAAGTAGAGGTGAACGAAAGCAGCTCTTTGTGAACTGGTGTTGGTGATGTTGATGCGGGTGTTTTCAGTGTTGCCAGAGGTGGCGCCGGAAGTGTAGACGTTGTAAACCAAAATGGAGCCAGCTTTCTGGTCGCTAACTTCCGATGACCAGGGTACAGGCAGGCCAGGATCAGCCGCCATTGCAAATGACGACATAACGATAAGCGTGAAAACCGCCAGCAAGGCGTGCGTGAGTTTGCGTGAGGTTCGCATTTCTATTTTTCTCCTTATTGAAAAAGTGTAAGGTTTGTAGAGTTGAAACTCCGGCAATCCCAAAGACTCGGCTTTCATCAGGTGAAGACGAATCCAATTGAACGACTCCCGATCAGCATATCTGAAGACATTCTTCAATTTTACGATGATTCAAGAGGTTTAAAGTTCGCCGGTGTTATTGTCGAGAGTTAGTCAGTAAGCTTTACTTATTGATTGAAACCGTGAGTGAAAAAGCAAAGCCTGCCAACGAAAGAAATTTACACTTACCACTCTCTGCTGTCAACGTTTATCTTGGAATAACCACAATAGAATTGCATATTTTCTCTCACCGAGTAATAGCTGCAAAACCTGGTGGTTAACATAAAAACCGATGGCTCAGAGAGCAGCTCTTCTTAACTTATAAAGTAGCAAAAAGGTAACCTATTAAAGCTACCTTCTTGCTACTTTTGTTACTCGATCTTTACTCCATCAAGCCTTAGCAGCTCGGCGGGAAGACCGGAACAACATAGGACATAGTGTTGTTCAGCGTCAGGTGATGCAGGTTGTGACCACCGTTGAACGCGCCAGCGCTAGCGCCAGCGTTGTCGTTCTTGTTGATCGAAGCGCCCAGAATACCGATTGCGCCGGTCTGGTTGTAGATCTTCGCCCAGCCACTGCGTCCGGCAGGAATGAAGGTCTCAACGCGAGGCGTTGTGCGCGGGAAGT
This sequence comes from uncultured Heliomicrobium sp., assembly GCA_964426025.1. GTDB lineage: Bacteria > Acidobacteriota > Blastocatellia > RBC074 > RBC074 > RBC074. The sequence continues at coordinate 4,505 of CAYRQB010000329.1, read as the reverse complement.
TGTTCGAGATGCTGTTCATCAACTGGCAGCCGCCCGTCACCGAGAAGCTCAGTACGTTTTCAGCATCGTCGTACAGCAATCCGAACAAGGAGCCCAGAGTCGCAGCACCGATACCCAGGTTACCGCCAACGCGGTTGATAATAACCATGGTGTCGTTGCCATCAGCGCGGCTCGGCAGATTCGACAGAGCAAGCACAGCAGGCGTAGCGTTGTATCCGCCTTGAGCTCCGCTGAAGTTGATAGTCGCCGTCACTGAGTTGGCATCGCATCCCGGCAGAATTCCATTGTAGAGAGCCGAGAAAGCGACAGCGCCGAGGTTGGCGGCGTGGCCGCTGGCCATCTTGACGTACTCATCGCCGATCAGCCAGTTGAACGCAACCGGGCATCCCAGCACACCGTCCACTGCGACCGCAACGATGTATCCCTTGACGCCGGGATCAACGTCAGATGTCAGGAACGACGCTGTTTGGTTGGCGGTCAAGCAGATGTAGCTGTCCGCGATCGAGCAACCAGCCGACACGAAGTAGAGGTGCACGAAAGCCGCAGAAGTCACGCTGGTGTTGGTGATGTTGATGCGGGTGTTTTCAGTGTTGCCGGAGGTGGCGCCGGAAGTGTAGAGGTTGTAAAACAACAACGATCCGGCTTTTTGATCGCTCGCTTCGGAAGTCAGCGGGTACTGAAGCCCCGGATCGGCAGCCAGTGCAAACGACGACATAACGACGAGAGCGAAGACCGCCAGCAGAGCGTGTGTGAATTTGCGTGAGGTTCGCATTTTGGTTTTTTCTCCTTAAAGTGAAAGTTTGAAGTGTTGAAAAATTCAGTGGTCAGGGATGCATACTTCCCACCATTACAAGATTTACTTGCCGATGAAAAGTCCGAATGTGAATTACAATTTACGCCAGCCAATATGGTGAAGCCTATCTTATTTCTGTGAGTGAGAAAGACACGCTTTTCGCTGACATTTTTCGCAGATAAAATTAGTTGAGCTTTCTTTGAGTAACGAGGGGCGATATCAAATCAATCATGTGAGGAAAGCCAACTAACGCGGCGGAGATTACGATTAATGCCTACCGAATGTCAACGCTTCTTAACAAAATCTTGATGGTAAAAATTAAATTCTTTTTGCGCCTTAGTTTGCTTGGCGATTGCTATGTCCTTATCTCATCCGTGCATTCTTCGTCTGCAAGCTGTAATCATTCATATCTCAGCGCCTCCACTGGAATAAGCCGGGCAGCAATCTTTGCAGGAAGAATTGTTGCAAGCAAACTTATAACAATCGCCAAGACCATCACCAGGACGCAATCCAGCAATTGGAGCTTCATTGTGATGTGGGAGATTGAATAGATTTCCGCAGGTATGGCAATCAGGCGATAATGATTTGCAATCCACATCAGCGCCAGGCTAAGCGAAAATCCAAGCCCGGCTCCCACAAATCCTATAATCATTCCCTGAAACAGGAAAATGCGACGGATGGATTGTGGAGTAGCTCCCTGTGCGCGAAGAATCGCAATATCACGATGCTTTTCGATGACCATCATCATTAACGTGGTAATGATGCTCAGTGCGGCAATCACTATCAGCAGGGAGAAAAAAACTATGATCACCCTGTGCTGAAGCTGCAAGGCCGCAAACAATGGACGATTCAGTTCCTGCCAGTCGGTCGTAACGAAATCCTTGCCGGCGATTGACCTGATCTGCCGTCCAACTTCTCCGACCTGGTAGATGTCGGCAAGCTTCATTCTGATCACTCCGGCAGTATCGCCATTTCCGCTGAGTCTTTGCGTAGCGGCAAGCGACACATAAGACCATTTCGCATCGTACTGATACCAGCCGGAGGAAAAAATCCCTACAACACGAAATCTGGTGTAGCGTGGTCGAGGCTGCATCCCAGCGGGCGTCAGCCTTGTCACAACTGATATCGCCGTCACTTGATCATCTGGCTTGACTCCCAACGCTCGCGCCAATTGCTCGCCAATGACAATGCCGTCAACTCGCGATTCCTCTTCACTTGCTGATTGATCTTCTGTGGGCTGATCTTCTTCGGAACCTTTTTTACCTGATGGCTGATCTGGCGGCGGGATATTGAGCAAATCAGGACTGCCTTCAACAATGATTGACGCCAACTCTTTGGCAGATTGTCCTGCTTCGATGTCTACGCCTTTCAGCACCGCCTGCTCCAATCGTCCGTCTACGCTCAAAAGCACCGGAGCATAAATCGTCGCTGATACTTCCTTAACTCCCGGAACTTTGCTGATGCCTTTTACCAATTCGCGATAATTTTCAATTCCGCTGTTGTCTTCTTTCAGCAAATTGAGATGGTCAGTGCCTTGCAGAATTTTTTCCTGCACATCGCTGCGAAAACCCGAGATCAGCGCCTGAGCGATGATCAGCGCCGCAACGCTGACGGTAATGCCAGTCACGGCAATCGCAGTGATAACTGAAACAGCCGTTTGCCGCCGTTTGGCACGCAGGTAGCGCAACGCGATGAAGAGTTCATAAGCCATAGGCGGCTGATAGTTAAAACACTGACTAAACTGCTAAATCAGAGCTTTCGGTTCTTCCGGATTTTCCGGCAGCCTTGCAGTATGAGGTCAATTCTTTTTCCACTCCGGACGCGATGCCGGATCGCCCAGATCAACCAGTCTCAAATTCAATCTTCCGCTTTGACGGTAAACGATCCGATATTTGTTCTCGTTGGCATCCGGCTGCGGCAAAGGCAATGGCGAGGTTTTCGCCAGATACTTCACTCCAAGTTTGTTCCAAACAATCCACGATCCGGCTGGATCATCCGAAGCTACGGTTTTGTGACCGGTGTACAGATGAACCAGAGGCGGATTTTGAGTGGCGATGATTTGGTTCTGCGGAACGGTTTCAGCAATATATTTGAGCAAGGCTACGTTCTCTTCGTACGCCGCCACCCAGCGCAATCCGTTTTGCGGCAGCGGATCGTTCTTGCGCTCCAGGTACTTGTAATTGCCCTGTAGCGAAGTCAAAACAAAAAACCAGGAAACAATCAGCGAAAGGATCAGTTCGCCGCGCGGACGCGGTTCGGCGTAAAGTTTTTGGTAAAGCCTGGAAATCAGGCGCACGCCCATCAACACGTAAAAGAACAGGAATGGAACAAGCGGCAATAGCAAACGAAACTGCTCCCATCCCCACAACAAAGTCACTCCAATGGACAAAGGCGTGACCAGTTCGACCAGCGTCAATCGCTCGCGCGCGACTGATATGAAACCGGCCAGAGCCAGCAGCGCAAAAAACAGCGAGATCATTCTGGCTTCGCGCGGGACGCGCATGGCTTCGCCGGGTTCCAGCGGACGATACAGCGAATATAAAACCAACCCTCCGAAATCGTAATTTCCTATCTCAGACAAATTGTTCGCGATTCTTCCCGGAACGTCTTCCAAAGTGATTGTCCCGCTCAACGGTTGTCCGGCGATGCGCTGCCAAAATTGCGTTGTGTAAGGCTGAACAATGTTTGCGCCTTGCTCAGCGCGTTGTTCCAGCGTCGGCGCGTGAGTTCTGGAATAAACCATCCACGATCCGGCGATAAGCGCAACGACCGCCGCAAAGATGATTGCCTGTTTGAACAGCTTCTCTTTCAACAGATAAATTACCGCGCCAATCAACAAACCGATTCCCGCCGGTCGAGTCAGGTAAGCAAACGAAGCCAGCAAGCCTCCGATCAACGCGTATAGCCAGGCTGAATTCAAACGTCCGGATTTAACCGCTCGCTCGACCGCAACAATTGTCGCCAACTGAACCAGCGTAAAGACAGGTTCCGACATCACCGTCGAAGTCGCCAGAAAAACCGTCGCCGGATAGATCGTCGTCGCCAACGCCAGCGCCAAAGCGACATAGGCGTGCTGCTCTCTTTGCCTGTTGAAGTAATAGAAAGTCAGCGCTCCCGCGCCCAACATCGCCGCAATCGAAACCGATTTCAACAGCCAGATATTGCCGGGAAAGTTCGGCGAGATTCGATAAAAGATGGAAAGCAGCGCCGGAAAGGCCGGAGCATAAAAAGGCGTGATGCCCGATGTTGGCGAATTTATCAGCGTGTAACCCTGCCCCGTAGCCAACGACTTGGCCAGCATCACGTACCAGGCGTCGTCAACCACCAGACCGACGACCCTGTCCAATCGCAACAGGTAGATCGTCAAGCTCAGAGCCAGCGCCGCAATGCCTGCGATGTTCAATATCAATCGCTGATTCGATTTCTTCTCTGGCTGCGGCGTGGGCGATTGGTCTGCGAGTTCTTCTGCGGCGGACTTTTTCTGTTTGCCTTTGACGGCGGATCGTTTGCTCAAAGTGTGCGCTCCTGAAAAGTGTTTTGAGATTCATCCAGACTGTTGATCGCCTGCAGGTTGAAGCCTGAAACCCATATCTCCTCTATTTCGTTTCCGGTCGCATGTGCGGGAACAGAATCACATCGCGTATCGAATGCTGATTCGTCAGAATCATCGCCAGCCGGTCAATGCCAATGCCTTCGCCGCCGGTCGGAGGCA
>CAYRQB010000328.1:0-6768 GCA_964426025.1 uncultured Heliomicrobium sp. | reverse complement strand
CCACGGCCTCTTGCACCCCAAGCAAGCGCGCTACCAGGCTGCGCCACGTCCCGATATGTTAGTGATCAAGTTGGCTTTTTGAATGGCCAGATCGAACGGCGGCAGTTGTAACATCGCGGTTGAGGGTTGTCAATAAGTCCTCCGCCATCAATCTCAACCGCTTCAAAGTGTCGCGCGATAAACGCGAAGCGGCGTGCGTTGTTGGTGGAGGTTGCGGCGGTTCAGTTGGCGGCGGACTGCCAAAGCCATTTCCCAAATCGCTGGCGGACGCTCCTGGCGGCACAATCTTCAATCGCGATGATCCGCCACGGCCTTCGCTGGAAAGCTTCCGTTTGGCCCCGGCTATGGTGAATCCTTCTTCATAAAGCAACTGTTTGATTCGCAATGCCATTTCAACATCGCGACGGCGATAGTTGCGCTGTCCCGAAGGATTCTTCTGCGGTTGCAGCATGGGGAATTCGGTTTCCCAATAGCGCAACACGTGGGCTTGAACGCCGACAATATCGCAAACTTCTCCGATCTTGAAGAAGAGCTTATCGGGTATTTCGGAGGCTGGTTGCGGCATGCTTTTGGATGACATCTGTCTGGCTCACACCTGATCGGACTCTTTTTCGGAAACTGTTGTTGACCGCTTTTATCTGACGGTCGCACTGCCAATATGATTTTACACGCTGGCTTTCACTGACGCGGCAATGTTACGGCTCAGCCCTCAACAGTGTCAATGAGTCAATAGCGACAAGAGGCTTATGCCATTGAATCACAGTGGAATCTGATGAGCACAAACGAAAAAGAGCAGATCAGATGATCTGCTCTGCGCTATTGATTTGATTGATGGCGGCGACTGGACTCGAACCAGTGGCCTAGGGGTTATGAATCCCTCGCTCTAACCAACTGAGCTACGCCGCCAAAAAATTTGTTTTGACCGTTTCCCTGCCCGTTCAAAAGAAGGCGGTGAATTTAGCATATGGCGCAGGTTTGGGCTAGAGGGTCAGGCAATTTTTTGTTTTCCAGTATTGCTGTTTTCATCTTCCGGTGATTGGGTTTTCCGGCCATTGATGGCGCGGGTAACGGCGGCTGAGTTCGCGGCGGATTTGCGGATAAGTTCTCTGCCAGAATCCGGCCAGATCGGTTGTCACTTGAACCGGACGTTGGTTGGGAGCGAGCAAGTGCAAAACCAGACTGACTCGGCCAGCGGCGATTTTTGGCCCGTCCGTCATTCCGAAAAAATCCTGCAAGCGCGAAGCTATCCACGGAGCCTTGTCCGATTCGTAATTGACTTTCGCGTTGCGGCGACCGGCTATGCTGACGAATTCCGGAGCCATCTGATTCAGCAATCGCGATTGTTCATTCGTCAGCTTCGATTTCAGAAGATTGATCAAACCGCCTTTTCCGGCGGTCTGACGTAAATCAGCAAAGCTGCGCAAATCGCCGCAAAGTTCGGCCAGTGTCGCGCAAACGTTCGATTCATTAAACGAAGGCATTTCGGATTCCGGAAAGTGCTGAGCTACGAATTGAACGCGCGCCAGAAATTTTTGGACGGCATCTTCATCGGCGAATTTCTGCCAGCCCGCTGACAAAGCGGCTTCGGCCAGAACCTTTGCAACTTCCAGCCCGCGTGCAGTATGGCTGCGCCGTTCGTCAATCACCAATTGATCGAACAGCATTCGTTCGGCGACTTCGACGCGCTCGTGCTGAGCGTTCCAGGTCGCTTCGACGGTTTCCCGCAAACTGTCGGCGAACAAATCAATCAGCCATTCGGGTTCAATCGCGCTGGCCAAACGAATTATGCGATTCGTTTGGCCAGAAGCTTCGCGCCGTTCTTCGGCGTCAACTGCGACCAGGAATTCAGATTGACGCACGCTGCTCGACTGAGAAAGCGATGCGGCTCCGCCAGCGGAAAGCAACAATTCGGATTTTTCGTCTTTCAGATTCGGCAAATCTCGGCGACGGGCGACGCGATCCGGATATCCGGCGAGGATTGAGATGAGCAAGTCATCATCAGTTGCTGCTGAAATTCTTTCGCTACCGAATGGCTTAGACGCCCGCGATCCCAGTTGGCGGCGAACTCGATTGACGGACAGCGTCGCGCCGACATCAAGATTCAATTCGCGCAAAGCCGACGCCGAAAAATTCGCGCGTTCGGCTTCGGCAAACAAATCCAGGCGATCAAGCAGATCAGACGGGCTGTGGTGTTTGGCGATTGTCGGAGTTCGGCGACCGCTGAACATTTCGCTGGCCACGATGTCGCGTTCGCCTATCAAAGCGGCGATAACACAGGCTTCATCAAAAACTCCGCGCGATTCGGCTTCGACCAGCATTCGCGATTGTCGCGGATGAAGCGGATAACGCAGCATCTGTTTGCCGATGGCGGTCAAACTTCCCTGCCCGTCTATCGCTACGAGTTTGCGCAGCAGATTGTCGGCGGATTCGATGGCGGCAACCGGCGGAGCTTCAAACCATCCGAATGAGTTCAAATCAGCGATGCCAGCCGAATGCAATTCAAGCGCGGCTTCGGTCAGGTCAAGGCGATGAACTTCCGCCGTTTCGTGATCGGCTCGCGCATTGAAATCCTGTTCGGTATAAAGCCGCAAACAACGTCCGGGACGGGTTCGCCCGGCGCGGCCTGCGCGCTGAGTAGCCGAAGCCTTGCTGACGCGCGCCACGTTCAGCGTCGCCAATCCGGACCACGACGAATGACCGGCGATGCGAGCCAGTCCCGAATCAATCACAGCGACGACGCCGTCAATCGTGACTGAGCTTTCGGCAACGTTGGTCGAAAGAATGATCTTGCGTTTGTCTGAAGGTTTGACTGCCAGGTCTTGTTCGGCGGGTGAAAGATCGCCGTGCAATGGAAGGATCAGCAATTCGTGACGATCTGCCAACGCAGAGCAGGCGGTTTGCGCTCTGCGAATTTCCGCCGCTCCGGGCAGAAAGACCAGCACGTCGCCGTCAAGCTTTTCTTCCACCAATCGTTTGACTGAAGAAGCCACAAGTTCGGCCAATGGCTGGTTGCTTTCTCTGGGCAGATGTTCAATCGCCACGTCAAAACGTTTGCCTTCTGAAACCAGTGTTGGCGCTTCGTCGAGAAAGCCGGCAATCGGTCCGGCGTTCAAGGTCGCAGACATGACCAACAGCTTCAGATCGGGCCGCGCAGTTTGCTGCAATCGTTTGAGCAAGGCCAGCGCCAGATCGGCCTGCAAATGGCGTTCGTGAAATTCGTCCAGCACAACCGCGCCGACTTTTTTCAATTTCGGATCGGAAAGCAATCGCCGAGTCAGCACGCCTTCGGTCAGAAAACGCAGACGTGTTTGGCGGCTGGCGACTTCTTCAAAACGAACCTGATAGCCGACGGTTTCGCCCAATCGTTCGCCGCGCTCTTCGGCGACTCGGCGCGCAGCCATTCGCGCGGCCAATCGCCTGGGTTCCAGAACCCACACTTCGCCGTCGCCGACAACGCGAGCATCCAGCATCGCCGCCGGAACGCGCGTCGTTTTGCCCGCGCCGGGCGGAGCTTTCAAAACCAGATTGGCTGATTGCTTCAATCGCGCGAGAATTTCCGGCAGGAGAGAATCAATGGGAAGTGATTGCATTGCTTTGAGGCCTACCAGCAGTCGCTAAGCTCGCGGGGACGCGAGCTTAGCGACTGCTGAAAAGCCTTGCCCGCCAGGACGCGGGCGCATACGGATAAAAAACCTTTGGAATTGCTTTGCATCTTCGCGGCTTTGCGTGAGATTCCAATTAGAAGATCGTGACCTTGACCGACAGATACTTCTTCGGATTCTGGCGGAAATCGTAAATCAGTTTGGTCATTTCAGCCGACAGAGTATTGACGTTGTTGTAAAGCGCTTCATCCTTCAACAACCTGCCCGCCGTCCCTTCGCCTTTTTCCAACCTGGTTGTAATCGTCTTCAACAATTCAGCCGTCTCGCGAACGTCTGCATAAAGCTTGTCGTCGTTGACCAGCTTGCCCAAATTGCCTTCGCCGCGTTCTATCTTCGCCATCATTCCATCAAGACGCAGAGAAATCTGATCCGCTTTGGCCATGATCGAATTCGCGCGGTTGTAAAGCTCTTCGTCTTTTACCAGTTTGCCAAGCGTTCCTTTGCCGGTCGTCAATTGTGAATTGATCTGATCGGAGATGCTGCGAAGCTGCGTGACAGTATCGGTGACCTGTGTGTACAGCGCCGGATCGTTGATCAGCCTGCTGATTGTTCCATCTCCGTCTTTGATGGCGGCCATCAGCGTTTCGGCTTGTCGAATGGTTTTGTCCAGATTGACGTACAAGGCTTCGTCGCGCAGAAACCGGCCCGCAGTGCCTTTGCCGTCCAACATATCCTGGGTCATCGTCTTGATGTCTTCGGAAATGGCGTTCAGATTGGTGACGGCGGTTTGCGCTGCATTCAGAATGTCGCCGACGCTTTTCTGAGCCTGGCTGTTGATCTTGTCGCCATTGTTGATTGGTTGACCTGAAACCGTTCCGGGAGTGATGTCAATGACGTTGTCACCCAACACTCCGGCGGTTTTCAGTGTGGCAATTGAATTGTTGCGAATGCGTTCGATGGCCGGGCGTCCGTCCAATCTGCCGTCAATTTCCATGACGATCTCAATGTTGCTGGCGGCGTTCGGATCGCTGGGGATGGTGTTGCTGAAGTTGATCTCTTTGACGCTGCCGATTTTTTTGCCTGACAATCGAACTTCGGCGCCTTTGCGTAATCCGTCAACGCTGGACATTTCCGTGCGGACGATGGTCGTTTTGCCAAAGCCTGGGATTTTCAAATCGCCGCTGACGGCGAAAATCACCAAAATCAGAATCGCCAAAGCCAGCAGAACTAAAAGTCCGACTCGCAATTCGGATAATCGCGCTGATTTGTTTTGCGTCATAACTCCTCCAAAGCTCGTTATAACTTGCCGTTATCAAAATGGCTCATCGCTGATTGAAAAACTTCTGTATGTAAGGGTTGGACGATTGGCGAATCTGTTCATCGCTGCCGTTGAAGAGAATCTCTCCGTCTCTGAGCATAATGAATTTGGTGTTGATCAGACACAGCTTGTCGCCTTCTTTTTCGAACAACACATTGCCGAAATCGTCGCGGACCACATATTCGTTCGCCAAAACTTCTATGTCTTCCAGGCGGTGAGTGACGTAGATCGAAGAAACCTCTTCCAGATCGCGCAGTTTCAAGGCCAATTCGCAAATCGTGCGCGCGGTGATCGGGTCCAATCCGGCGGTGGGTTCGTCATAAAGAATTATCTTGGGATTGCCGACCAGCGCTCGCGCGATGCCGACTCGGCGACGCATGCCGCCTGAAAGCTCGTTGGGCATTTTGTCTATGGCGTCTTCCAGATCAACAAATCGCAGCATTCGCCGCACAACCGATTCGATTTCCGCTTCCGGCACTCGCTGTTCGCGCAAACGGTAAGCGACGTTGTCGTAAACCGGCAGACTGTCAAACAGAGCGCCTTCCTGAAAAACCATTCCGATCTTCCGGCGCACCTGCATCATCTGCTCTTCCTTGTAATGCGTGATTTCTTCGCCATCAACAAATATCTGGCCCGAATCCGGCTTGAGCAATCCCAAAACCAACCTCAACAGAGTTGATTTGCCAGTGCCTGATCCGCCCATGACGATCTTCGATTCGCCGTAACGAACCCTGAAACTGATGCGGTCCAGAATCACCCTGTCGCCAAAAGCCAGCGACACATCCCTGAACTCAATTGCATTATGATTAGTGGTCATAAGCGATTTTGGCTTACCCCAATTCCTATCTCGGATCGAGCAGCAATGAAATGATCACCTTTGAAAGCAGGAAGTCCACGGCGATCACCAGAATGGAGGCGTTGACCACGGATTGAGTCGTTGAACGTCCAACGCCAACCGTGCCGCCCGTAGTGCTCATTCCTTTATAACAACCGACCAGCGAGATGATGAATCCGAAGACCGTCGGTTTGATCAATCCGCCCAGAATTTCGTTGTAATTGACGGCTTCCATTGCCGATGACAAATAAACAGACGCCGGTTGATGCAACAGGGTGATGGAAATCAGCAAACCGCCCATCGCGCCGACGAAATCGCAAACCACAGTCAGGGCCGGAGCGGTCACAATCAGAGCCACGATTCGCGGCGTCACCAGTTTCTTGATCGGATCGGTTCCCAGCGCGCGCATCGCGTCAATCTGTTCGCTGACCAACATCGAACCAAGCTCAGCCGCAATGCCGGAACCGACGCGACCGGCCAGCATCAAACAGGTCAGCACCGGACCGAGTTCCCGAATCAAACTGGTGGCGACCAATTGCCCGGTCACATTTTGCACCCCAAACTTTTGCAGTGTGTTGGCCGAATTCAACGCCAGCACCATTCCGGTAAAAGTTCCGGTCAACAGGATAATCATCAGGCTGCCGAAGCCTAGAATATCCATCTGCTGGATCATCTCGCGGCCATATCGCGGCGATTTGAAAAATCCGCGAATGACGCGCCAGGTAAGTAGGGTGATTTCTTGAAGTTGAAAAACGCTGCGGGTGATTGGGTTCATTAGAAGTGCCAGCCGAATTCTTTATTGTCTGCTCCCAGTTTTAGCGATGCGCTCAGGGTAGTTTTTGCCCTCGTTCAACTCAAAATTCCCACATTGCTTAGTGAAGATGTTCGCCAAGTGGTTTAATCACTCGTCCATCGAAAGACGGCTTATGATGCTGTTTTTGATTTCTCAGGTCAAGCCAAGCTTCAACACGCCAAAACCTTTTCGCAGGTTGACAGATAAAGGCCTTGCAGCC
>CAYRQB010000327.1:0-6819 GCA_964426025.1 uncultured Heliomicrobium sp. | reverse complement strand
TTCCGTTATTTCCGTCTGTTCCGTAATCTCTTTTTCGTTCTCCCTGAGCAGTTACCTTTTGGTATTGTCAGGAACTTCGGACATTGTCTGTCTGACGCCGCTTTCAGTAAAGGACTCGGCTGATGTCCTGAGATACAAGGCTGATCGCAAGCTCTGTTGCCGCTGATCGTTCCTGTTCCCGTGATTGATTGCAATTTTCAGCGCCAGTTTTTGCATTGTGGCTTCACCTTTCATTATCTTCGAGCTTTTTGAGCGGAAAATTTTTGTCATCCTTCAAGTCTGTCCCGGTGTCTATAAAGGCACGCGCATTGCCTGATTACATTTTGCGGACAAAGGTCAGCGCAAAGAATCAAAAGCGTGGCGAAAAACGACAGCTAACCGAATTTGATCTCGAAGCAGTGAGACGAAAATGAACAATCCAATCGTGCGAAAATCAAAAGAAGTTGAGACGTGTTCGATGTTTATCAGCGGAATTCTATCTGTTTGTCGGCTTTGCCTGGTTTTGATGTTTTCATTGGCAGGCGTTGCCGCCGCTCAGGATATGGTTTCGGCCACAGTTCTGACCATAGAAGGCCAGGTCGAGCTTCGCCGTCAGCCCGCCAACCAACCGTTGATCCAAAAAGTCGCTTTCAAAGTGGATGACACGCTGAAGGCAGGCGACACGATCATCACGGGCAAAAACGGGCGTCTGGTTTTGGGATTGTCTGACGGATCGCAGGCGGTGATTGCTCCGAAAACCACCGTCGTCATCGAAGACCTCAGCAAATCCCCGCGCACGCTGTTCAATGTGATCAAAGGCAAAACGCGCATCCAGATAGAAAAGCTTGGCGGTAAGCCGAACCCGTATCGCGTCAATACTCCGACGGCAGTGATTGCCGTTCGCGGCACCATTTTCGATGTGATGGTCAATGACAACGACACAGAAATCTTTTTGCACGAAGGCGAAGTCGCCGTTACCAATCTACAGTTGCCGAATCAACCGGTCATTCTGACTGCCGGACAAACGACGCGAGTGTTTTTGCAACGTCCGCCGAATCCGCCCGGAACATTCAAACCCGGACGCAACGACGGAAATTTCAAAACCAGAGAGAGCAACGGGTCGCCAGCGGACAACCGCCGGGTCGCCAGCGGAAACAATCGAAGCGATTCGGGGCGAAGCGGCAACAGAAATGAAAACAGTTCGAGACCGGATTTTGGTCGCAGTGGCAATCCGGCGGATCGCGGATCGCAGCCTGATTATGGGAAAAGCGTGCCGCCATCTTCCTCGCCCAAACCAAATGAAGGACAAAGAGGCGGCGGCAAAAGGCCTTAACCCGGTAGAGGACTTTCAATTGATAAACCTTACCGAAACAAAACAAATGGCTCACAAGGTATTGGTGGTTGATGACGAACGCGGCGCGCGAATGGCGCTGGAAGTTCCATTGCGCCTGAGCGGTTATGAAGTGGCGGCGGCAACCGGCGGTCGCGAAGCAATCGCGATGGGACAGGGGAAAAAATTCGATGTAGTTCTGACGGACATTTACATGCCGGATCTGAACGGTCTGGAAGTCGTCCGCGAATTTCGCCGTTTGAGTCCCGACACCAAAATCATTGCCCTGACCGCGCAGGGTTCGCTGGAAATAGCCATGCAAGCCATCGAAGAAGGCGCATTCGATTTCATCGCCAAACCTTTCAACATTGATGACGTGCTGGCTCTGGTTGGCCGAGCCGCCGCTCATTCATTGACGACTCAAGCCGCCAGCCCCGATCCTTCGCACGATTTTTCAGCTTCCGGTTTGATCGGTCACAGTCCGCAAATGGTCAGAGCCTACAAGCTGACGGCTCACGCCGCGCGAACCAACGCGACCGTGTTGATCGAAGGCGAATCCGGCACAGGCAAAGAACTGATTGCCCGCGCCATTCACAACAACAGCGCCCGCGCCAATCGCCCGTTCACCGCCGTCAACTGTTCAGCAATGACCGAAACTTTGCTGGAATCGGAATTGTTCGGTTACACCAAAGGCAGCTTCACGGGCGCAACCGCCGACCGCGCCGGATTGTTCGAAGCGACAGAAGGCGGCACGATCTTTCTGGATGAACTGAGCAGCACGACTCAATCTTTTCAGGCCAGTTTGTTGCGCGTGTTGCAGGAAAAAGAAATCCGCCGCATCGGCAGCCGCGACCCGCGCAAGATTGACGTTCGCGTCATCGGCGCGACGAACGTCAATCTGGAAGAGATGGCAAATCACAATGAATTTCGCTCTGACTTGTTTTACAGGCTCAGCGTTCTGACCATCACATTGCCGCCGTTGCGCCAGCGTGGAGCCGAAGACGTGGCCTTGCTGGCTCATCACTTTTTGAAAAAGTACGAACGCGAACACGGCGAACAAATTCGCATTGGCGAAGACGTGGTTGATTTGCTGGCCAGATATTCCTGGCCGGGCAATGTGCGCGAATTGGAAAACACCATCGAACATGCCGCAGCCGTTTGCGCCAACCGATTGATCACGATCAGTGATTTGCCTCAACGAATTGTCGAACGTGCCGCTCCGCCGGTTATTCAGATTGCCGCGCCGAGCATTTCCCTGATTGACGACCGTCCGAATCTGGCCGAACTGGAACGCCGATACGTGCAACTGGTTCTTTCAGAAACCGAAGGCAACAAATCGAAAGCGGCTGAAATTCTGGGGATTGATCGCCGGACAATTTATCGTTATCTGGAATTGCAAGATTCAGCCGAATGATCCGTGATGAAGACGCGAAACAAATCGCAGGCGATTCGCACCACGCTGATACTGCTTTTCAGCATCGCGCTGGTTGTCGCTGTGACATGGTTTGTGCCCTGGCTGCCGGCTGCGTCATCAAGCATGCTTTTTCGCCTGCGAGGGGCTTTCAAACCGTCAGCCGAAATTGTCATCGTGGCGATTGACGATCAGAGCCTGCAACGAATCGGGCGATGGCCGTGGCCGCGTTCGGTGATGGCGCGGGCGATTGACAAGTTGACCGAAGCGCGTCCGCGCAGCATCGGTTTGGATGTTATTTACTCCGAACCTTCCAGGACTGAAGACGACGACCGTCTGGCAAAAGCGATAGCCCGCAACGGCCAGGTTGTGTTGCCCGCACAGTTATACGAAACGACATCGTCCGATATTTCAGCCTCCGCAGCCAAACCGCTTGTTACGGCTTGGCTGCGCCCGCTTACACAAATTGCCGGCGCTGCTCGCAGCCTGGGGCACGCGCACGTTTCGCCCGAAGTGGATGGAATGGTTCGCAGCGTTCAACTCAGCAAATCGGACGATCGCGCCGACAGACTTTGGGCATTCAGTCTGGAAGTCGTCCGCGTGGCCGATCAAATTCCGGTCGAAAAAATCCATGAACAATCCGACTCTATCCTTCTCGGTTCGCATCGCGTTCCGGTTCGCGATGAAGCCGTGGCTTCGACAATTCCCGGCGTCACCATCGTTCGCCAGAACGAGATGTTGATCAATTTCGCCGGACCAGCCGGGACTTTCCATTACCACAGCATTGCCGATTTGATTGACGACAAAATTCCGCCTTCAGCCTTTGCGGACAAAATAGTGCTGATCGGAGCGACTGCTCAATCAATGGGCGATTCGCGAGTCGTTCCGTTTATGCATTACAGCGTCAATGGCGCGCGAAACAGTCAGGGCGGACAGGAAATGCCAGGCGTGGAAATTCACGCCAACATCATCAACACAATTCGCGGAAGCCTCTCGTTTCGATCTCTGCCTGACTGGATTGCTTTCGTCGCCGCCCTGCTGGTTATTGTTTGCTCCGCATTGGCCATCAGATGGTTCGATGGCTGGCGACAGATTGTCATGTTGGGATTGATTCTATCTTCCATCGTTGTCGGCAGCTTTTTTGCTTTTAGCAGTTATCTGATCGTTCCGCCGCTTGCTCCTATGCTGACGGGTTTTTTCGCCGTGATCCCATTGCTGTTGAACCGGTCGTTGACCGCCAGTCGTGAATTGGACGTCAAGCTGGCGGCTTTGGTCAGCAGTCAGAACGGGTTTTTATCCAGTGAGTCTGAGACAGTTCAGGAGGCCATCAACGAGAATTTGTTGCCGCATAGCCTGGCCTGGAAACTTCGGGCTGTGGACGATCTGACCGCCAGACTGCTGGCTCGCATGAGTTTCATCAATCGAATTTTGTCCAGCATGGGCGAAGGAGTTTTGGTCGCGGATTTGGATGGGCGAATCGTTTTCGCCAATCGCGAAGCCGAACAGCTTTTCGGTTGCAGCGAAAATGAATTGATCGGCGTTTATTTTTCCGATTACCTGATTGAACGCGGCGCGCTGGAACCGCAAAAGCTGCACGAATCCATCGCCATCGCGTTGAAAAGCGGCAGTTCTCAATTTGAATTTGAAATCGCCGCTGCTGAACCTCGCCACTATTCCCTGATGCTTTCGGCGTTGGTCGCGAACGCCGAACCAACGGCATCGGAAAAATCTGCTAAAGCGGAAGTGATCGGCGTAGTGGTCATGATTTCCGACATCACCAAACGCGTCGAACTGGATCGCCTGAAGACCGAAACCTTGCAGTTGGTTTCGCACGAACTGCGAACTCCGCTGACATCCATTCATGGTTTGAGCGATGTGCTTTTGAAGTTTCCAGTTGCCGCAGATGAATCGCGCGAAATGCTCAGCGCCATTCACGCCGAAGCTGTGCGATTGGGCGAAACGATCAATCGTTATCTGGATTTGACGCGGTTGGAATCGGGCGCGCAGCCGTTGAATCTGTCATCGGTGAATTGCCTGCAACTGGTTGCCGATTGCATACGCAATCTGTCTGTCCTGGCCGCCGACCGCCGGATCAGTCTGAATGCCCGTGTTGAACCTGAATTGCCGCCGTTGAAGGTTGACGCTCAACTTCTGACGCAGGCCATTGGCAATCTGTTGAGCAACGCCATCAAATACAGTCCGCCGGACTCGGCGGTCATCGTCGCGGCGAAACAGCTTCAAAACAACATCGCGATCAGCGTTTGCGATCAAGGTTATGGCATTCCCGAATACGCACAGGAAAGAATCTTCGAAAAGTTCTATCGCCTGGAACGCGACACTGCTTCAGGAATTGTCGGAACGGGTCTGGGGCTGCCGTTGGTGAAAGAGATCATTGAACGGCACGGCGGGCGAATCGCATTTCAAAGCTCCGCCACAACCGGCACGACTTTCACTATTCACCTGCCTGTCCAACCCCAAACGCCTTCCGATATAAACCGCAGGCAATCAGCCTGATTCGGCCTGTGGCTCGACGCAATTGTCGTGATCGCGCCGCTGAACCGAAGAAACAATCGCCACAACCGCGACAACCACATTGGCGACAATCACCGGAGGAGCTTTGATGATGATTCCGTATCCGATCCACAACAGAGCCGCCAGCGCCTGAACACGCCGCAGAGCCGAAGGTTTATGGAAGAAATATGAAATCGCGAAAACAGCCGTGGCTACCCAGCCAATCCATTCAAACACCGTTCACCTCCCGCCGGCCTGCCGATTGGGCTAAGGATTTGGGAGCGATTGCGCGGATGGTCAATCGGTCGGTTTTGACCTTGTCCCATTCCTGAATTTGCAAACCGTAAGATTCAAACAGCGAGCGAATGCCCAGCGGCCCTTGCAATCCCACGATCTCTTCCAGAACGGGAATCAGCGGACTCAGCGCGTCTTCGCTGAGGATCGTTCGTTTGGCGATGGGAGCGATGAACTTGTTTTCGGAAACGGCGACAGTAAATCCGTCCAATCGGTTGACGTGCAACATGACGTGAACGTCGGAACTGCCGTCGCCGACGTAAACGGTTCGATCAGTTCCCAGTTGAAGTTTGGTTTGCAATTCGTCCAGCACGGCGACTTTGCCGTAACCGGCGGGGACGCGAACGATTGATTCAATCTCCCCGGTTTGCGGATGATAACGAAAGCGTGTGCCGAAGATGTGATCCGGCGGAACGATGTTTTCCAGCGCCGACTGAATCACTTCTTCAGGCGCGGCTGAAATGACGTAAAAAGAAAAATGATGTCCCGCAATTCCGTCGCCTAAAATTTTGGGCAACAAATGGATGTTCTCTTTCAGCCGGATTCGTTTTCCGACTTCGGCGAGATGTTCTTTGCGAACCTGCCGAAATTCAGGATCGTGCAACAACAGATAAGCGAGTTCGCCTCCCTGTTGCACCAGATTGATTCGCGCCATTCCGCGAACGCGCTCTTCAAAATCCGGAACGCCAAGCAATTCGCTCAGAACAAAACCGGAATCGTTGAAACTCAATGTCTGATCGAAATCGCTAGCAAACAGATAATTCTTCATTTGCCTTATACCTCTTTGTTTCCTTTTCTCCTGACAGCCAGAAGCGGCTGCTGATTTTGTAAGAAGTAAGCGCGATGATAAGTCCAAAAACTTATATCCGCCTTTAATCGGTCTTAATTCAGCAATGAATCTGCGGCCACAAAATCAGGTCGCAAAACATTGCTGAGCTATTGATCCGCAACTTCAATGCCTGAAACAAAGAAATATTTGACGAATGAGCTGAAAGGCTTGTCTGACAATGGTTTCGTCAGTTGTGATTTCTGCAGTCGAAGATATTCCGCTCGAACCTAAGGTTGAAAAGGTTGCAGTATTGTCGCTTATAAGAATGCTTGCGACATATTTGTCCGGGAGTTTGAGTTAAGAAGTACAGGACATACTCAGGATCACAGACTTAACGCAAAGACGCCAGGTGGCAAAGGCGCAAATCAAATCTGGTTGTGGCAACTCGAAACATCTCTTCGCTAAAACCAGCTTTGATGCCATAAAGACGGTTTCTCCGACGTTGAACTATCATGAGTTTGACAA
>CAYRQB010000326.1:0-6824 GCA_964426025.1 uncultured Heliomicrobium sp. | reverse complement strand
CATTTCGATCTTGTTCAATGGAAACAACTTATCAAACTTTTGTCATGTACTTAGGAACCGGTTATGTAGTTACTCAGATATTAGCCTGAGCAGTTTATCGTATAAGTGAAGTTAGCACCTTAAAACAAAAAAGCGGATGAGATCATCTCCCCTGCTAGTTGATCTCATCCGTAATTGTCGTCACGCCACCCCACACTACCCTGCTGGCGTGACGATAGGGAAAAAATCAGATCGAAGTTTAAGTGACCGAAAAATAGCTATAGTTAAGTCGCGTGCGAGATTGCGTTGGATGGGTGTTATTTGGAGATTTGCAGGGACAAGCAAATTCTCCAGAGGTGGATAATCAGCATAGTGTGAGCGGTCGGGTACGCTGGTAGCTTTTGGTGTGATCAGAGGTGAGGAGAGTGGTTGCTCGGTTACGGGGACGCAAGCAACCCCACACGCGAAATTATTCAGCGACTTGCTGAAAAACGTTATAGTGCGATTGAGTCTGTTTCTCGTCATACAATGTAAGTTAGTCGCTGTTTTATGCCCGATGTTAAATGAAGCTTTTGTTACCTTGAGTTTGAGTTGCTGTAAAAATCGTTGTCGCCGCCTTTGCCACAAGTTATTACTTGATATCTATGTGAAGCAATAAAATAGCTAAATCATGTTATAAATGCCCATAGCTTATATTCAGCCAATTTAGCCAGCTAGAACTCTCGTTATTAACTTGTCGGTATTTTTATGAAGATTATCGGTATGAAGACTCTATCTCCGACGTCTGGAGTGTATTCAGGTTGATATTGCTCGTCAACAGGTATTTCTAATATGAGTGGTAAAGATTACGTATTTAATGGCAATCTGAGAGTAGTATTACTGGCAAGGTAAGTTAGTTGAGATGGCATTGTAGGACAATTGCTGGCATTTATGCTATTGACAGTTTAGTTATCAAGAAGGGGTAAGGTTACTGATCGGAAGTCAGTGCTTGGGTGTAGCCTTTGGCTCTGTTTTCGATTGCTTTTGACAGGTCAATGATCGCCAATAAATCTGTTTGGGCTTGTTCGGCCTGATCAGTGTTAAAGACCTTGCTGTTTTGATGAATTGGGTTGTGAGCGAAGTCATAAATGTGCTTGGCCAGTTGGCGAATTGATTTGTCGTATTCCTCAGCAGTATTTATATCTTTATTGATCTCCAACGGTTCGGCCATGTCGCCAAGCACCATCAGCGTGCGCAAAGTTTTCGCAGATTTATTGATTGATTTTACGTCTTTCGACAGACGTTGTGGAGTCAGTCGCCTGTTTTCATGCTCTTTGAGAAGATTTTGCCCCAGAACCTGAAGGTCCCGAAAATTCTTGTTGAATTGTTGGCGAACGTATGCGCGATTGCGTTGCGATTCTTCACTTTTAGGTGACTGGGTTTTCGTAATGTCGGCAGTTGTGAAGTGAGTTACGCCGATATTTACTCCAGTTATCCATAATGCCAAAAAGACGTAAAACATGATTGAGCTCACAAAGTTCAAAAGGTTTTTGCCTGACAAACCTTAAAGCCGGTTCGAGTGAAAAGCCCTGCCAAACAAGTATATCAGCCGACGTTTGTGTCGCAAATTATTGGCTGTAACTGCTGTTGTATCAACTTGATTGGCTGATTTTGGCGAAGGCGTTGTTCGCCGCATCAATCGTTTGGTTGATGATCCGATCATCGTGGGCGAAGGAAACGAAGGCCGATTCAAATTGGGAAGGAGCCAAATATATTCCTTCGGCAAGCATTGCGTGGAAAAATTTCGCGAATGTCTCACGATCGCTTCGATTGGCGGTCGCCCAATCGTAAACAGGCTCGCTGTTAAAGAAGGATGTAAACATCGAGCCAACTCGATTAACAACGGTCGTTATTCCGGCCTTTCGAGCCGCTTCGCTCAATCCTCCGACTAATTTTGCTGTTGAACGTTCAATGTGCGGGTAAGGATCGAGCGATTTCAGCAACCGCAAAGTCGTCAATCCTGCTGTGACTGCCAATGGATTTCCTGAAAGAGTTCCTGCCTGATAAACAGGGCCAACCGGAGCGACAACATCCATGATTTCACGCCGTCCGCCAAAAGCTCCAACCGGCAGACCTCCGCCGATTATTTTGCCCAGACAGGTCATATCGGGTTTTATTCCGTAAAGTTGTTGCGCTCCGCCCAAAGCCACGCGAAAACCCGTCATCACTTCGTCGAAGATCAAAACTGCACCGTGCTTTTCGGTGATGCGTCGAACATTTTGCAGATAACCTTCGTGCGGCGGCACGCAGCCCATGTTTCCCACCACTGGTTCAATGATAACTGCGGCTATTTGATCGCCGACTTCATCGAATATCTGTTTGAGCGCGGATGTGTCGTTGAACGGCACTGTAATTGTATTTTGAGCGACTTCCGGCAAAACGCCCGGCGAATCAGGCAAACCAAGTGTCGCCACGCCCGAACCCGCGCGAACCAGCAAACTGTCACCGTGTCCGTGATAACAGCCTTCAAACTTGAGGATTTTTGGACGACCGGTGAAACCGCGCGCGACTCGCAATGCAGACATTGTCGCTTCCGTGCCGCTGGACGTAAGGCGTAGCTTCTCTATCGAAGGGAAGGCTTCGATGATCTCTTCGGCCAGTTGAATTTCCAATTCGGTCGGCGCTCCGTAGCTGGTTCCGCGAATCGCCGCTTGTTGAATCGCGGAGATGACTTCTTCGTGAGCGTGTCCAAGAATCATCGGCCCCCACGAGCCGACGTAATCAATGTAAGTTCTTCCGTCGGCATCCGTTATTAATGCTCCTTTGGCGGAAGAGATGAAAAGCGGAGTGCCTCCCACTCCGCGAAAAGCGCGAACTGGGCTGTTGACGCCGCCTGGAATTACTTGCCTGGCGCGTTCAAACAGAGACGACGATTGAGTAAGGTTTGTATTCATAATTTTGGAATCTTGCGCGGGAGCGCAGGCTTATGTGATTATGCGATCTCTTTTCATACCACTCATCACAAAATTAATGCAAAACGGTTTTTTTCAAGGAGGCCAATTTGAACCCGGAACTGAGCCAACTGATCTCGCTCCAGGATTTGGATGTCGAGATCAAACGTTTGAAAGCGGAAATAGATTCGCTTCCCACCAGGCGCGAGGAATTGGAATCCAAGTTCGCTGCTGAAAACAAGGAGTTTCTCGATCTCAAACAACAGCTCGACGACATAACTTCGCAGAAACGCGGTATAGAAGAAGAACTGGAAACCGAGCAGCGCAAGATGGAAAAGTTCAAAGCCGATTTGATGAAAGCCACCAACGAACGCGAATACTCGACTGCCGTTCGCGAAATTGACGTTGCCAAAAAAGCAATCAGCGCGCTGGAAACCGAAGTCCTGAAGTTGATGGAGCAAGTCGAGAAACTGGAAGTCCAGGTCAATGAGCGTTCTCCCGAAATAGAAACCAAACGCGTTGAGTTGGAACGTCATCTGGCTGAAATCGAATCGCTGGCGAAAGCGGATCAGACAAAGCTGAAATCGTTGACGGTCGAACGATCGCCGATGATTGAAACGCTCAGTTCCGAAACCCGCGCGACATACGAACGCATGTCGAAAATCAAATCCGGCCTGGCGCTGTCCGAAGCCCTCGATTACAAATGCCTGGCTTGCCGAATGACAATTCGTCCTCAGGTTTTCAATGATATTCGACGCGGCGAACAACTCATCACTTGCGAAAACTGCGGAAGGATTCTTTTCTTCCGCGAATGAAAAACTCTTTGCCAGTTACATCCGCTGTTGATTCGCCTGCCTCTGCCGCAACGCCTCAAACAACACCACACCGGTGGCAACACTGACATTCAGCGAATTCAGATGTCCACGCATGGAAATTGAAACCACCGCATCGCATTTTTCGCGTATCAACCGGCGTATGCCTTTGCCTTCGCTTCCCATCACCAAAGCCAGCGGAACATTGAAGTCAAAATCTGTGTACACTGTTTCAGCGCCGCCTTCGATTCCGACCACCCAAACGCCGCGTTCCTTCAAATCTTCGATCAGCGGAACCAGGTTGGTGACGCGCGCGATCTTGATATATTCGACCGCTCCGGCGGAAGTTTTGGCGACGGTTTCGTTCAAACCGGCGGCGCGATGTTCGGGGATGAAAACTCCGTCAACTCCGGCACCTTCGCAGCTTCGCAGGATCGCCCCCAGATTGTGAGGGTCTTCGATTCCATCCAGCAAAACCAGAAGCGGAAGATCGCCCATCGAATCCACAATCGCATCGGTTTCGACATATCCGGCATTTCTCTTTGAAGATTTCGATGATTCGGAAACCAGCGCCACCACTCCCTGATGATTGGCATTGCGTGTCAATTCGTCCAGCGAGCGACGGTCGCGTTTTTCCAGACTTATCCCGGCTCGACGAGCCAGATCGCTGAGTTCGTTCAACCGCGAAGGATTGGAACCGGCGGCAATCAGAATCTTGTGAATCTGACGCCGCCGCGCTCTCAATGCCTCCAGCACAGGCGACAAACCGTAGATGTAGTTCATTGGTGACGATCAGCCTCAACAGTTTTGAAGATATTCAACACTCGAACGGAGTTGAATCAGCGCCACGGATTATAGCCGACGAGTAAAAGAAAGTTGGATGGCTGTATTCCGGAAACGTG
Organism: uncultured Heliomicrobium sp.; assembly: GCA_964426025.1. Classification (GTDB taxonomy): domain Bacteria; phylum Acidobacteriota; class Blastocatellia; order RBC074; family RBC074; genus RBC074. The sequence goes on along the minus strand of CAYRQB010000326.1, from coordinate 2,201 downwards.
GGAATTGGCTGAAAGAAAAAATGGCAATCTGAAGATTTTGTCTTCAGATTGCCGCGAAGTGAGACTCAACTTTATGAGCGGGACTACGAGTAATTGTCCTGAGTAAAAAGCCCGGTGGTGTGCGAGTTATTGTCCTGCGACAATGACCACAATCTCCGGCTTGACTTCGTTCTTCGTCAAATAACGAGTGCGAGCTTCCTCTATCGCCTTTCGCTCGGCTTTCGAGGTCGGCAATTCGTATCCGTTTTGATTTCCCCGGATGATCACTTCGGCCAGAAAATATTGATTGCCGTAGCGATGGAAAACCAACTTGGATTGTTCGTTTTTGCCGGTTGTGACAAGGTTGTTGCTCAGCGCCATCGCCGTCGGAGTCTGTTCCGTATTTCTGACGACTATGCTCAGAGAATTCGTGTTCTGCTTGTTCACTTTATATTTGCCTGCCGGGAGTGTTTTGCTGCCGACATTGAAATCAAACGGGATGTCGGCTGTCACCTGAGCCTGAGCTGACGCCGATACTCCGGCCAAAATGAACAGGAAACTGATTGACGTGAAGATTGTTGATATATGCTTTTTCATAAGTCCTTCTCCTTTTGGTTTTGCCGAGGCTGACTTTCTCGGCCTCATTTTTGATTATTGGTTCAAATCTTTTGACGTTCCCTCTCGGTTCCTCATAACCTGTCACCTTCACCATGAATCATTTCATCGCTTGCCCATTGATCTTTTACAATCGTTGTGCCGAAAATTGCTATGCTGAGTGAGGCAGAGCGATTGCATAGCCGAACGAATTGATTTTATTGAATTTGATTGGAAAGGATTCTTCTGATGCGAATGCTTTGTGTTGATTGTTTCGATGTGTCGGATTCTATCCGATCGGATAGGTTCTATCTGATCGGATAGATGGCGACTGAAGTTTTCCGGTTTCGTACAGTGATTTGAGGTAGCGAATATGGCAACTCCGCGATTGGTTGTTATGGCCGGGCCGTCCAAGGGCCGTGTTTTCCATTTAACTGGAGAGGAAATGCTGCTTGGCCGTGAATCGTCCAGCCAGATTTCGCTGGCCGATCTTTCCACCTCGCGGCGGCATTGTTTGATTCAACGCGAAGGCGAGAACTTCATTCTCAAGGATTTGGACAGTTTCAATGGGACATTCGTCAACGGTTTGCCGATCAAGGTTCGCGTGCTGGAACACGGAGATCAAATTGGCGTCGGCAATTCGTATTTTCTGTTTTTGGTTCACGACAAAGAGCCGACCATCAATTCGGGCGACGTAGAATTACACGAAAGCCAGAACTTCACGCAGGAAACGATAAGAATCCGTCAGGAAGAACTGGTTCTGTTGCAGCCGGAAAAACATTCATCGCCAGCCTTGTCCAATTCCAGACTGGTTCGAGACTTGAACGCGCTGTTGAAAATCAGCCAGGCCATCAATTCCATTCGCAGCCTGGATCAGTTACAGCGCCAATTGTTGGAGCTGATTTTTGAGGTCGTCCCAGCCGACCGCGGGGCAATCCTGCTGACGGATGGAAAATCGAAACTCGGAGACTTCAGCTCAACTTTCGGATGGGATCGTCAGACAGGAGCGCAAACCACGATCAGAATCAGCCGTTCTGTCATCAGCCAGGTTTTGAGCGAAGGCGAAGCCATCGTTAGTAATAACGTCCAGGAAAGCGAAGCCTTCAGTTCAAACCAAAGCCTGATGGTTTTGCATACGCAAGCACTGCTGGCGGCTCCGATCATCCTGATGGATCGCAAACTGGGAGCCATCTATTTGAGCGCCAGCGATCGGACAATTCGTTTTGACGAAGAGCATTTGCAATTGGTGTCGGCCATCGCCGGCATTGCCGCCGTCGTTGTGGAAAACGTACGTCAACTGGAATGGCTGGAAAACGAAAACCAGCGGCTGACCGAACAGATCAATATCGAACGAAGCATGATCGGCGAAGGCCAACGCATGCGCGAGGTTTATCATTTCATCGCCAAAGTCGCGCCGACCGATTCGACCGTCCTGATTCGCGGTGAAAGCGGAACCGGCAAGGAATTGGCCGCCAGCGCCATCCATCAAAACAGTCCGCGCGCCAACAAACCTTTTGTGGCAATCAACTGCGCGGCGCTGACCGAAACCCTGCTGGAAAGCGAATTGTTCGGCCACGAAAAAGGAGCATTCACCGGCGCGATAGCTCAAAAGAAAGGGAAGTTTGAAA
>CAYRQB010000325.1:0-6875 GCA_964426025.1 uncultured Heliomicrobium sp. | reverse complement strand
CAAAGGAAAATAAGCCTGTAAATAACTTGTGGGAGTTCGCAGTCACTGTCTTTTCTTTCTTTATCTTCCTGGCGGCTTGGCGGCTTCGCGTGAAACCACTGACTTCACTCAAATTCAATTAGCACAACCATCAGAATAAGTGTCAACACCCGAGGAGGATCACTTTGCGCGCATACGATCTGCTTAAACTCATTGGTGTGGCCATCATCGTCGTCGGCATTGCGCTGCGTTTGCGAACGACTCTGGTCGTCGTCGTCGCTGCGCTGGCAACGGGATTGATCGCCGGATTGCCGCTGTTTTCCCACGAAGGAATCTTTCAGCACATTCCTTATCTTACGAAACCAGGTCAGATGGGAATCATCAACACGCTTGGCCGCGCCTTTGCCGATAACCGGCTGATGACCCTGTTCATCATCACGCTTCCGGCCATCGGATTGTGCGAACGATTCGGATTGCAGGAACAGTCCGCCGCATTGATTCGCCGCATTCGAGCCGCGACCGTCGGACGGTTGCAGATCGTTTACCAACTCTTCCGAGTTTTGCACGGAGCTTTGGGAATCCGACTGAACGGCCATCCATCGTTTGTGCGACCGCTGGTGTTTCCGATGTCGCTCGGCGCGACGCAAAAAGCTTCCGATTCCGGGCTTCAGCCTGATTCCGTTGAACGCATCAAAGCCGCGAATGCCGCCGCCGAAAATTACGGCAACTTTTACGGGCAAAACCTGTCGCCCGTGCAAGCGGGAATTCTACTGGTTTACGGCGTAATGCAGGGTTTGGGCTTTGCGGTCGGCGTGTGGGATTTGGTTTGGTACACGATTCCGATTGTCGTGGCTTCAATCATTCTGGGCTTCATTCAGTTTTCGTTGCTCGACCGCCGGCTGAAATCGGAGGTGAAACGATGATGAAAATCTTCAGTCTGGATGCGGTTTATGTTCTGACAGGAATCGTGCTGTTCATTTTTGCCGCGATGACTTTTGCCGACCTCAGCAATCCGCGACGAATCGGCAGCGGATTGTTCTGGTTGATTCTGGGACTGATTTTTGCGTTCGGAAGCCTGATGCCGTATTGGCTGACGGGAATGCTGGTGCTGGCGATGGTGGCAATTGATGGGTTGGGGAGAGTCAGTCGTGGAACGAACGAAAAAGGCATGACGGACGGACGAGACGTCCGCGAACCTGGCGGTCAGGATGACCGCGCTCCGGCTTCGTTCGGCAATCAAATCTTCGTTCCTGTGATAGCCATTCCGGTTGTCACTTTTGCTGTGGCAATTCTGTTTCGCCAGATGGGTATGGACGCCAATCGGGGCGCTCTGGTCGGACTGGGCTTTGGCGGTCTGGCTGCGATGATCATTGCTTTGGGACTGACCAGGTCATCCGTTCGTTCGATGATGAACGAAGGACGCAGATTGAACGAAGCCATGGGCGCGGTCAACATTCTGCCGCAATTGCTGGCTTCGCTCGGAGTAATTTTCACTGCGGCCAAAGTCGGCGATCTGATTGCCGGTGGCATTCAACACATCATCCCAAACGGCAACCTGTTTCTGCTGGTGCTGGCGAATTGCCTGGGGATGGCGCTGTTCACAATTGTCATGGGCAATTCGTTCGCAGCCTTCCCGGTGATTGCCACAGGCGTGCTGGTTCCGCTGATCATTCAACCATTCGGCGTCAATCCGGCAATGGCGGCAATCATTACTTTAACCGCCGGTTCCAGTGGAACGTTGATGACTCCGATGGCGGCGAATTTCAACATCGTCCCGGCGGCGCTGCTGAATATGCGCGACCAGTACGGAGTAATACGTTTTCAACTGCCCTACGCGCTTACGATCTGGTCATTTCACGTGGTATTGTCGTGGCTCTTGATCAAAGTCTCATGACAGTTGGTAAATAATCGAATGGGCAAAACGACTCGAAAAGTGAACGGAAACATAAACAGAGGTGTGGAAACAATCCGCAAAGAACTCGATGATCTGTGCCGGCAGATTCTGGAAATCTCTCACCCTCAGAAGATCATTCTTTTTGGGTCGTACGCCTATGGTTCACCACGCGAAGATTCTGATGTGGACATTCTGGTCGTGATGCCATTCGAAGGACATCCGGCTTATCAGGCTGGCCGGATAAGGTCGCAGCTACAAACGCCATTGCCTGTTGATCTCATGGTCAGAACGCCGGTGCAAATTGATGAGCGTATCAGCATTGATGATCCTTTTATGAAGGAGATTATTGGGCAAGGGAAAGTTCTTTATGAAACCAATCACAACGGAATGGATAGCCAAAGCCGAGATGGATTGGATCAGTGCGCAGCGTGAGGCTCGTGCCCGTAAAATCCCCAACTTCGATTTGGCTTGTTTCGCCGCTCAACAATGCGCAGAAAAATATCTGAAGGCTCGATTGGTCGAAGCGGGAATCAGCTTCAAAAAAACGCACGATTTAGTTCAATTGCTCACGCTGACTTTGAATGTTGAGCCGGCTTGGAGCGCTTTGAATAGCGACCTTGCTTTTCTGAATGCTTTTGCCGTTGATTACCGCTATCCGGGAGTCAACGCCACCAAAGCGACTGCGAAAGACGCAATTGAAAGGTGTCGAAGCGTACGCAAGTTGATACGCCATACTTTCGGATTGCCAGTTTAAGAGATGAACAGACTTCCAGTATTGAGGTGAACCGATGAACAAAAATTCCCGCCAATTACGGCTCAGCGTGCTTCTATCTGCTTTGACGCTTGCCGCACTGATTTTGACTGCGCTGCCATCCGCGCCGCGAGTGATAGCGACCGGTTTGGCTCCTGAGGTTTGGAGGATTGCTCCGCCCGCGCCCAAAGTTTCAGAAACCGAGCGCCTGGGCGAGTTGGCAAAACGGCGACAGGAAGCCATGAAGCGAATGGGCGACAAAGCCATCATGGTTTTGTTCAGTACCGAACCGCGCATTTACACCTACGACGTTGATTACCATTACCGTCAGGAAAACAATCTTTATTTTCTGACCGGCATCAATCAGAACGGCGCGACGCTGGTGTTAATTCCTGGAGCAAAAAAGACTCGAGAGATTTTGTTCATGCCTGAACGCAATCCGCGCTTTGAAACCTGGAACGGCAAGATGATGAGCGCCAGCGATGCCCGCGAGCGCAGCGGCGTTCAGGAAGTGTGGGACAGCCGTTTGTTGAACGGGTTTCTGACCGCGCTTGCTCCGCGCGCCGAAGCGGCCATTGCCAAACGCGGCAACGCCTCAAAACCGACAGCCGAATCAATCGCTCAATGGCAAAACGAATTTCAAACTTTCATCGAAGCAGTTAAAAACGATCAGGGCGAAATTTATCTGCTGACGCCTCAAGGACCGGACCTGCGCGAATATAGAGCCGAGCATGAATTCGCCGAAGCTCTGAAAGCAGCCAACGCAGGTTTGAAAGTCCGCACGGCTCACCCGATCTTCGCCGAACTGCGATTGGTCAAATCGCCCTGGGAGATCAAGCTGCTGCAACACGCGGCGGACATCACCGCCGAAGCTTTTCATCGCGTCTTTGCCGTCGCTTCGCCGGGAATGTTCGAGTACGAAATTCAGGCTGAGTTTGAATACACATTCAAACGTCGCGGCGCGGACAATTGGGGCTATCCCTGCATCGTCGGGGCGGGCGCAAACGCAACCACGCTGCATTACATCACCAATCAGGAACGGATGGATGACGACAGCCTGTTGCTGATGGATTGCGCTGCGGAATTCGATCATTACACTGCCGACATCACGCGCACGATTCCGATCAACGGCAAATTCACCAAAGAGCAGGCGGATATTTACCGCATCGTTTACGAAGCTCAGACAGCTTCGATCAATCGAGTCCGCGCCGGAAACTTCGTCGGCGCAGTCTTCGATCCGGCTTCGAATACAAAATCGGTTCAGGGAGTGACGGCGGAAATCATCAAAGATGGATTGTTCAAACTCGGCCTGATCACATCCAAAGACAACAATGAATTTCGTCATTGGTACATGCACGGTTCCAGCCATTGGATAGGCATGAACGTTCACGACGTTGGCGATTACCGAACGCCGTTGGCTCCGGGAATGGTGTTGACCGTCGAACCGGGAATTTACATTCGCCCCGACGCTTTGGACTGGTTGCCGAAAACGCCTGAAAACGAACGCTTCATCAAAGCAGTCCGCCCGGCCTTTGAAAAATACAAAGGCATAGGCATTCGCATCGAAGACGACATTCTGGTCACGAGCGGCGAACCCGTGAACATGTCGGCTTCGATCCCGCGCAAACTGGAAGATGTCGAAGCGACAATGGCTAGGCTGAAACAGGAGTTGAAACGATCCGGCTGGCCGGTTGCGATGCGATGATAATTGCGGAGGTCTGTCGGTGTCAGAATTTGCACTTTCGGCTCACGCCAAAGAAATGCTGGCCGAACGCAATATTGCGGAAGAATGGGTCTGGCGCACCATCAATACTCCGGCCAGAAAGCAAATTGGCAATCTTAACTATACAAAAGCGATCAAAGAAAAAGACGGGCGAGTTTTGCGCGTTGTAGTCAATCCCAACTCGGAACCTCGTCGAATTGTAACCGCGTTTTTCGACAGGCGACTTTTGAGGAAAGCTGGTAGGAAGAAATGAGACTGAAAATTGACAAAGAAAGCGACACACTTTATTTGCGTTTAGACGAATCCGCCATTGTAGAATCCGAAGAAGTCCAGCCGGGCGTGATTTTGGATTATGACAATAAAGGCCAGGTAATCGGAATAGAACTCTTGAAGCTGAGCGCCCGTGCCCAACCCGAGAAATTGCGCGTGCTTCAATTCGAATCAGCGTATTGAAACTGTCATGCGGCAAAATCTGATTGACGTAAGCCACGAGATCGAAGCGGGCATGATCACTTATCCCGGATTGCCCGCTCCGGTCGTTTCCGATTATCTGAGCCGTGAATCGGCGCGCGGAGTTTACGCCGAAGGCACGACTTTTCAGATTGGCCGCATAGAGATGATCGCCAACACCGGCACTTACGTTGACGCCCCGTTTCACCGCTTTGCCCATGGAGGCGATCTGGCTTCATTGCCGCTGGAACGGCTGGCCGATTTGAAAGGCTTGGTCGTTGACGCCAACCATCGCGTGAGCCGCGAGATCGGCCCCGATCAGTTTGAAAATCTGGAATTGACAGACCGCGCCGTCCTGATCCGCACCGGTTGGGATGTCCACTGGCGCACTGCGCAATATGGAGAAGACGCGCCGTTTCTGAATCGCCGCGCGGCTGAATTTCTGGTTGCCGCCAAACCCGCTCTGGTTGGAATTGATTCGGTCAACATTGATGATAAAAACGATGGCACGCGTCCAGCGCATACCTTGCTGCTTGGTGCGGGGATTCCAATAACTGAACATCTTTGCAATCTGAACAAACTGCCGATTTCAGGATTTCGGTTTCACTGCGTGCCGGTCAAATTTCGCGGCGTCGGAACTTTTCCGGTCAGAGCCTATGCGGTTGTTGAATGATTCTTCGCGATCAAATTGAGTAAAACATGGCGATCCAACTTTACCTGCCTGAAACCAGATACGCTGTCGCCAGCATTCCGCTCGATCAATATCGAACAGCGGTTGAATGTTTGCGCGATGTCGAAGGATTCGTCGCGCTGATTCGCGACAAACACGAAATCACGTTGATGGTCGCCGAAGATGTCTGGCTGCAACTCTCCTCTCGATTCCCCGGCGCGCAATCGCGCGGTCATTGGCGAATGATACGTTTCGACACCTATCTGGATTTTTCAGTCGTGGGTTTCATTGCCGAAATCAGCCGCGCTCTGGCCGAAGCCGAAATCAGCATTCTCAGCGTTTCGACATTCAGCACGGATGCCGTGCTGGTTCAGGAATCGCGATTCAACGACGCGGTCACGGCGGTCAAACAGGCGCTGACGACGCTTCAATTCACACACCTGGCGCAACATTGATCAACTGAATCCCTCAAAGAAGTAAAAGCTCAATCAAGACAGTAATGATTATTCGCGCTTGCGTTTTTTGCATTTGAAAGGAAATCACTGTGAGCAAAGAGAAATTTGATTTGGAAGGAATGCAAACTCGGGCGGTTTATGCCGCGAAAGATTTGAACCGCACTTCTGCGATCAGTCCGCCGATCTGGCAAACGACGACCTTCAGCGCCGATTCCGCCGAAGACTTCGCTGAAATCGCCGTCGCCACCAAACCGCAGGAATTTTACACTCGCTACGGCAACCCTAACCATGCGATGGTCGAACAAACTCTGACCGAACTTGAAGGCGGCGAAGCGGCCCTGGTTTTCGGTTCGGGGATGGGCGCGATCTTTTCGGCAATAGCCGGAATTTTGAAAACCGGCGATCACGTCGTCGCGCAGGAAAACCATTACGCCGGAGCCACCACTCTGCTGAAAGAGATTTTGCCGCGATGGGGAATCGAAGTAACTTTCGTTGACCAGACCAACAACGCCGCATTCGCCGACTCAATAAGACCGACTACGAAATTGATCTATGTTGAAACGCCGGTCAATCCGTTGATGCAAATTACCGATCTGCGATTCGTCGCGGATTTGGCAAAATCGAAAGGGATATTGACCATCTGCGACAACACCTTTGCCACGCCGATCAACCAGCGTCCGCTGGAATTCGGCATTGACGCTGTGGTCCACAGCGCGACCAAATACATTGGCGGCCATCACGACGTCACCGCCGGAGCGATGGTGGGCAGGCAGGATTTGATAGAGCGAGTCTGGCGGTTCGCGCTGGTGGCCGGAGCGGCGCTCAGCCCATTCGACGCCTGGCTGCTGTTGCGCGGATTGCGCACGCTGGGATTGAGAATCGAGCGTCACAACCGGAATGCTCTGGCGCTGGCAAGGTTCTTTGAATCGCACGCAAAAATTGCGCGAGTTTAT
>CAYRQB010000324.1:0-6907 GCA_964426025.1 uncultured Heliomicrobium sp. | reverse complement strand
GCGCTAGCCTCGACGGCGCTCGCCTCGACGGCGCTCGCCTCGACGGCGCTCGCCTCGACGGCGCTGATTTATCAGACGCTCGTTACCTAAAGTGGGAACAGATTGAAAGCGCGCACATTGACGAAGACACGAAATTGCCGAAAGAGTTCGAGCAGTTGAAACAGGAGAAGCTGGCGCGGCAGCGGCAGGCTGAATCGAAAGCGGATGAGCCGGAGTTGGAATCTGAAGAAGAGCCGGACGAATCGGAGGACGATCAGGCCGATGCTTGACGATTTGCGAGGCTGGCTCTTAAACTCCGTTACTAAAGCAATCAAATCAAATCCAAACAGACCGGAACGCGGATGATGCCGTAAATTCAATCAAGTCAAGCGGCCATTGAGAGCGCCAGAGGTGCGAAATGTTTGTAGATAGAAAATGGCAAATGGTAATTAAAGATTTTAAGAAAAAGAATTTCCGAAGAGAGTCCCGGAGGGACGGTGAGAAATTAGCCCCGGATGAAATCCGGGGATCAGGGCCAGCAAATACCCAAGCCCCGGCAGGGGCGGCAGACGCTGCTATTCCGAAGTCGCCTCTGTCGCCCCTGTCGGGGCTTGGAAAATTTTACCTTCAAGACCCAGGGTTTCACCCTGGGCTACTATCTTTTCACCCCTCCGGGGTTCTGATAGGAAAATCTTTCTCTTTAATTCTATAGCTTCGAACTGAATGAAAAACGAATCCGCGTTCCGGTTACAACTCAGGTGAAAACAGCAATGGCACACAATCTATTCAATACAAATCAATCGTTCGATCCGGGAAATGGAAAGCAGGGCAAGTTTTACTCGTTGCCTGAACTGGAAAAGCAGGGCGTCGGCCCGATTTCCAAATTGCCGATCAGCATTCGCATAGTGCTGGAATCCGTTCTGCGAAATTGCGACGGCAAGAAGGTCAGGGAAGACGACGTGCGCGCGCTGGCCAATTGGAAAGCCAGCGCCGATCGGACTGAAGAAATTCCCTTCGTCGTCGCCCGCATCGTCTTGCAGGATTTCACGGGCGTGCCGTTGCTGGTTGATCTGGCCGCAATGCGATCAACGGTGTCAAAGCTCGGCAAAAATCCGAAGATCATCGAACCGCTGGTTCCGGTTGATCTGGTGGTTGACCATTCGGTTCAGGTTGATGTGGCTGGAACTTCGGACGCGTTGCAAAAGAACATGGAGATCGAATTCGAGCGCAACCGTCAACGCTACGAATTTTTGAAATGGGGCATGCAGGCTTTCGACACTTTCAAAGTCGTCCCGCCCGGCATTGGCATCGTCCATCAGGTCAATCTGGAATATCTGGCCAAGGGCGTGTTGAACAAGGACGGCGTTTATTATCCTGACACGCTGGTCGGGACTGATTCGCACACGACTATGATCAACGGTTTGGGCGTTGTGGGCTGGGGCGTCGGCGGCATCGAAGCCGAAGCCGGAATGCTGGGTCAGCCGGTTTACTTCCTGACGCCGGACGTGGTCGGCGTGCATATGTTCGGCAAATTGAAAGAAGGCGTGACGGCGACCGATCTGGTTTTGCATTGCACCGAATTGCTGCGCAACGCGAAAGTCGTCGGCAAATTCGTCGAATACTTCGGCGAAGGCGCGGCCAGTTTGTCGCTGACCGACCGAGCGACGATTGCGAACATGGCTCCGGAATACGGCGCGACGATGGGCTTTTTCGGCGTTGACGAAGAAACCTGCAATTACCTGAAAGCCACCGGTCGCACGGATGATCAGGTCAACGCGTTTAGAAATTACTTCAAGGCTCAGGGAATGTTCGGCATTCCGCGCGCTGGCGAAATCGAATACAGCCAGACGCTGGAACTCGATCTGGCGACGATAGTGCCAAATCTGGCCGGACCGAAACGTCCGCAAGATCGCATTGAACTGACCAGCATCAAAAAGACATTCAATGAGTTGTTCAGCAAACCTTTTACGGAAAATGGCTATAACAAATCCGCAGATGAAATCGGGAAGCGGTATCAGGTCAGTCTGGGAATACATAACGGAAGAATTGTGACAGGCGGCGGAGATCAGGACCCGAACAGTTTGCCAGTCATTCAAAAAGGCAACGAAACCAAAAAAGATACCAGCGCATTGACCGAGTTGGAGATGGTCAACAATCGCCCGACGCCTGATCGAGTTGCGGATGAAGGCGGAGACGTCAGCGTGCGGATGACGACCGATTTAGGCCACGGCGATGTTTTGATTGCGGCCATCACTTCCTGCACCAACACATCGAACCCCAGCGTCATGCTGGCGGCTGGTCTGCTGGCGAAGAAAGCCGTCGAGAAAGGGTTGACCGTCAAACCGACTGTTAAAACTTCGCTCGCGCCGGGTTCGCGCGTCGTGTCGGATTATCTGGCCAAGACCGGTTTGCAAAGTTTTCTGGATCAACTCGGTTTCAACCTGGTCGGTTATGGCTGCACGACCTGCATAGGCAATTCGGGGCCGCTCGATCCGAAGATCGAAGAAGTCGTCGTCAAAAACGATCTGATCGCCGCATCGGTTTTGTCGGGCAATCGCAACTTCGAAGCTCGCGTGCATCAGAACATCAAAGCCAACTTCCTGATGTCGCCTCCGCTGGTGGTGGCTTTCGCGCTGGCCGGACGCGTGGACATCAACATGACTTCCGAACCGTTGGGACGCGGCAAAGACGGCGCGGATGTTTATCTGAAAGACATCTGGCCGACAAATGCCGAGATTAAATCGGTGTTGGGCACGGCGACGGATGCGGCGACTTTCCGTCGGTTGTATTCTGACTTTACCTCTGGAAATCCATTGTGGAATGAAATCCCCGCCAGCGTCGGCGATGTTTATCAGTGGGACGCGAAATCAACTTACATTCAGGAGCCGCCGTTCTTCGACGGTTTCGGGATGGAAGCCGGAACGATTGGCAACATCACGGGCGCTCGTCCGCTGGGAATCTTCGGCGATTCGGTGACAACCGATCACATTTCGCCAGCCGGTTCGATCAAGGCGACTTCTCCGGCAGGCAAATACCTGATCGAAAACGGAGTCGAGCAGAAGGATTTCAACAGCTACGGTTCGCGGCGCGGCAACGACCGCGTGATGACGCGCGGAACATTCGCCAACGTGCGCATCAAAAACCTGATGGCTCCGGGAACCGAAGGCGGAGTGACGAAGTTTCATCCGGGCGGCGAACAGATGAGCATTTACGACGCTTCGATGAAGTATCAGGCTGCGGGAACTCCGCTGGTGGTCATCGCCGGACAGGAATACGGCACAGGCAGTTCGCGCGATTGGGCAGCGAAGGGAACTCGATTGCTCGGAGTCAAAGCCGTCGTCGCGCAAAGCTATGAACGCATTCACCGCTCCAATCTGGTCGGCATGGGCGTTTTGCCGCTTCAATTCAAAGACGGCGTCAATGCTCAGACGCTGGGGTTGGACGGAACGGAAACTTATGATGTTGTCGGTTTGGATGGCGGAATCAAACCTCAACAGGATTTGACGCTGGTTATTCATCGCGCCGACGGCAAGACGGAACAGGTTCCGGTCAAGCTGAGAATAGATACGGCGATTGAAATTGATTATTACCAGCACGGCGGCATCTTGCCGTACGTGCTGCGCCAATTGATCGCGCAAGGTTAAGGCTCGAACCGATTCATCCACGAAGAACACGAAGAATCACGAAGCTGATGGAATTGCTTTGTGCCGTTTCGCGAACTTCGTGGATTTCTTTTTCGCCTCAAAAAAAAGAGGTCAAAGAAATGATCGTTCTGATTGATTCATTAGCGGCGGTTTGTTTGATTCTGACCTGGTGGGTGGCGTTCAGCAGTTACCCGCGATTGCCGGAACGCATTCCCGTTCACTTCGGCTTGTCTGGCGAAGCCGATGGCTGGGGCGGACGCTGGATGATTTTTCTGATGCCGATTGTCGCTTCGGCGATTGTCGCGCTGGACTGGTTCATCTTCACGCGACTTGAAGGCTCTGCCAAATCGTCACCGGCGGCGATGAAACTGCCGCTGCATTTGATGATGCTGGAACTGACGGCGCTTTTTGCGTACATCAACTGGCGGATGAGCGAAGTCGCTTTTGAGCGAGCCAAAGGTTTGGGCGTCTGGTTTTTGCCCGTCGTGTTGCTGGCGATTATGGGAACCAGCGCCTGGATGATCGTCGCCGGAAAAGCTCGGTAAATTCTGACAACAGACATTGCAACCACAGATGAACACAGATTCACACGGATGAACACAGATCAATTGAAAAAAGGGCACTACGGAAATTTCCATAGGTAAGCAGAGGAACTAGCCATTAACCACTAACCATTAGCCATTATCGGTCAGAGGAGAAAGCCTTCCCCCTGTCTGTTAATGGTTAATGGCTGATGGTTAATGGCTAATTACGATTTTGTCGTTCTTCTTTCATCAGACTTCACAGATTGAATTACCAGTAACGCCAAAAAATATCTGTGTCCATCTGAGTTGATCCGTGTTCATCAGTGGTTTCTGATTCCCTCTATTTTTATCCGAGATGAATTACAGCGAACACTCAAAGCTGCACGTCGCATTGATCGAACCGGAGATTCCGCCGAACACCGGCAACATCGCTCGATTGTGCGGAGCGACTTTCACGACTTTGCATCTGGTTGGCAAACTCGGATTTCGCACCGATGAAACCGCCGTTCGCCGAGCCGGTTTGGATTACTGGGACGACGTGGAGATTCTTTATCACCGCAACGTCGAGGCTCTTTACGAAGCTTTGCCCGCCTGCCGATTCCTTTACTTTTCAACCAAAGCCGAACGTCTTTACACCGACTGGCAATATCAGCAAAACGACTGTCTGGTCTTTGGCCGCGAGACTCGCGGTTTGCCTGAAGATTTGCTGCGGGCGAACAGTGATCGCTGTCTGCGAATCCCAATGCCGAATCCGCAAATCAGATCGCTGAATCTGGCGACTTCAGTGGGAATTGCCTTGTATGAAGCTTTGCGACAGGTCGGTTGCGAAGCACGGTCGCCAAATCCCATGACTCAGGAGCAGTGATATAAACATCAAGAAAATCTATAGCTTTTAGGAAAATAACTTCCCGCGAATCACGCGGATTACGCGAATGAAAAAGATTTTTTACCGGTTTGAGAACCAGCTACCTTATTGGGCAGGAAAAAGCTATTGAATAGCTTTTTCCAAAGTATCTGCGTTCATTCGCGTCATCCGCGGGAAAAAACATTTTCTTGAATTCTATAGCATCACGCAAAGTCGCCAAGTCGCAAAAAGCGAAAGCGAACAAAAGAAAATTCCTGTTGAGAAACGGGGCGCCGATCTTTCTTTTACGCTTAGCGTCTTTGCGGCTTCGCTTGAAATTTCTTTTTGTTAAAAGCCATATGTTCCGCGCCAGCGAAATGCAGGAGGTAGCTTGACGCAAAATGCAATTGGTTACGGCGAATTTGCGCGTATGCTTTATGCGACGAACATCGTTTCCGATCCGTGGATCGGCGGCAAAGAGCGTTTTCGTTTGCAGCCGGTTGTGCTGAGTCAAAATCAGGCTGACGAATTATCCCTGACAGCCGAACGCGTCGGAGCGATTTATCACGAAGTCGCCGAGATCGTTCTTGCTCAGCCGGAATTGCTGGATGATTTTTTCGGTCTTACTCCATTTCAAAAAGCCATGTGGTTGGCCTCTGACGGGCGTTGGCACGGCATCGCGCGCGTTGATCTTTTCATTTGCACCGATGGCCGCATTCGATCGTGCGAGATGAACTCGGACACTCCGTCGGGCGAAGCCGAAGCGGTGTTGATCAATCAACTGCTGCATCCTTTTCATTCGACCACAACCGATCCAAACACGAATTTTCCTGAAGCTTTCTGGCAGATGCTGATTGCCTCGCATTTGGCCAGAATGAATGGAGCAATCAATTCGCACTCCGCACTCTCAATTCCGCAATCCGTAGCGATTGTTTATCCGACTGATTTGCCTGAAGACCTGAGCATGATCGCCATTTACAAGCGATGGTTGGAAGAGCGCGGTTGCAGCGTCACACTGGGTTCGCCTTACAACCTGGGATTGGACAAAGAACGCAGAGTGACGGTGATGGGCGAAGTCGTTGACTTGATCATTCGCCATTACAAAACCGATTGGTGGGGCGAACGCGAAATGGTTTGGAGAAACCAAACGCCATTTGCCGATCCTGATCCGCTCGAACGCGAATTGCTGTTGTTGCTGGAAGCCGAAAACGAAGGTCGTGTAACGGTTGTCAATCCGTTCGGCGCGATTGTTTTGCAAAACAAACTGGCGATGGCTTTGATGTGGGAACGGCAGGAATTGTTTTCGCCGGAAGCTCAGCGATGGATAGCCGAATACATTCCCGAAACACGACGAATCACAGCGATTGATACGCGTCAATTGAAACGCCAAGAGTGGGTGTTGAAATCGGATTACGGTTGCGAAGGCGATTCAGTTGTCTGCGGAGCTTTCGTCAAAGAGAAGGATTGGCAATTGTCATTGGCGTCATTGATTCCTGAACATTGGGTGGCGCAAAGATTTTTTGAAGTCGCTCCAATCGAAGGTGAGGAGAGCGAAGGGATTTTGTTGCCGAATTACGGCGTGTATTTGCTCGGAGGCGCGGCTGGCGGCTTCTTCACGCGATTGTCCGGGAAGGCGACGGATTATTCTGCCGTCACCTCGCCAACCTATATTGCTACGGACAGCTAATTTCGGTAGTGGTTCAATTGAGTGCATTTGTTGCAGTACGGGGAGCGTAAGCGACCTGCCCCGGCACAATTGCTATAGAGTTCAAGAAAATGTTTTTCCCGCGGATGACGCGAATGAGCGCAGATACTTTGGAAAAAGCTATTCAATAGCTTTAACCTGGCCAATAAGGTAGCTGGTTCTCAAACCGGTAAAAAATCCTTTTCATTCGCGTAATCCGCGTGATTCGCGG
>CAYRQB010000323.1:0-6918 GCA_964426025.1 uncultured Heliomicrobium sp. | reverse complement strand
CATGCACGAACCTCTTCGTAAGTATATCTTGGAGAATTTCTCTGTTGAAACGCTAGATATTTTCAAGTCATCCCTTTTTCCAGGCATTTCATTCGGTTACGCAGATCTCTGCATTATTTCGATCACCGCAAGTCCGGCAGACACTCATCACGCGTTTCGGCTCCGGTTCGTTGGCACGCTTCGTGACTTTGATTCGTCTGCTCATTTGAAGGCTAATTCGAGCTTCATTCTCCAGAGGGACATTTTGAGGAATCAGAAATACACGATTCCTGTTTCGTCAGAACATGCATCAAACGCAGGACTGTTAGAGCATGAATCGTTGATGGCTGACATAGCAGACTGCGTAACTGGGTTCTATTCTGGTAACGACAAGAGATTCTTGCGACGCGCCTCCGCCTCGGTGAAGCGATCCAATGGATATGAGGTGATAGAGCGGGATAAAATTGCAACTCATCTTGACGGAATTTCGAAGCCTCGTGACGGCATCGAAGGTGAGCGCTGTTTTGTACCGATTCTCAAAGGTGGGGGATTCCACTTCATCAAACCTACAATGTGGTATGTGGACTGGAGTAAGGAAGCGGTTACACATTACAAAACTGATCGGAAAGCACGATTTCAAAATCCTTCCTATTACTTTAGGCATGGTATTGGTTTTCCCATGGTCACATCGAGTAAACCGACAGCATCGCTGATTGATGGTGGCTTGTTTGACCAATCCATTGTTGGAATCTTCCCCAAGAGTATCGAATTGGAATTCCTACTTGCATACTGCAACTCAAAACCTTTCTGGGCTTGCTTGAAGATGATAAACCCCTCTGCCAACAACTCCGCAAGGTATGTTTTACGGACACCGATTATTCGGGGCGAGCCAGACCAGGAAGCAGTCATTGCCCAGAAGACAAAAGAGCTGCTCGATCTCATAAGGAATGGTGAAAGTGGCTCTGATAAGCTACAGGCGGAGATCCTGGAATCAATCACTCGATATGTGAAACACAAAGAGTCGAACAAGGCGCTGGAGCCGACGTCGCTTCGCGCCGCGGCTCAGCTTTGACGTTAGGCGTCCTGTTGGAAAGAGCTAGAAGGGGAATAATGAAAAGACAGGGATCGGCATAGTGAAAATGGGTAGGCTGAAAAAATCGTTGATCATTGTCGCGCTGGCGTTACTCGTCGTCCTTGTAGTGATCGGATTGCGACCGGATGAGCCGGTTTCGCCGAACTTTTCGGACAAGTCCGGAGGTCCATCGTTCGTTGTGAATGTCGTGAAGCCTCGCATCGCCCGGCCTTTCTTCGGTATCCTCCCGACCAAGCTGGAGGAGAAGCTGGAGGGTAACCAGGAGCGGTGGTTCGACCACAAGAGTCCCGGGGCAAAGATCATCAGCGTCGGACTAAACCGCCTGGAACTCAGCGCCGACGGCTGGGCGCTTTTAATCGAGATTGACGACAAAGGGAAGGTCAGGCCAGGATCGTACCTTGTATACACCAGGGAAATCGGGGAAAAGCTGCGTAGGTTGCGTTGCCTACCGGCAAAAGAAGCCGTCGGCCATCTCCGTGCTACTGCGCGGGCAGGCTCCGGTGAACTCGACGGCAGTTTCCTGGTCGAAGTCGCCACCTGCGAAAATGACGAGACGGGAATGGTTATCGAATGGCCGCCTGCGCCGCTTACCGTTCGCGGGAGCTTCAGGGGGCTGCCACAGGCCAATCGTTAGTCCAAAGGTCTTGGTACAAATGCAATGCGCCAGATCAAAGAATCAGACTGGAAAATTCTGCGACAGTTGAGCGCGGTGGCGCTGGAGCGTTTCTGTGAAAAGGTACTTTCGGAAGTTGAAGCCATCCGCGCGGACAACTCGAAAAGCATTCATCAAAGGTATCTGGATGTTTTCCAGTTGATGCGAAAACGAGACAAAGAACTTGCTCAGGCTTTTGATAATCTTCGCCGCTCAACCGCATTGGAGCAACTCATTTTGATGAAGGCTCACGGGCTGATTACCGACGAAGAGTTTTCGCGCTTCAGCCAGGAAACTCAGGACGCAGTCAAGCTATGGCTTGATGGCTGATTGCTCATAGCCCCCCGGATTTCAAAATTGATAGTTAGAACGTATTTTGAAAGTTGATACGGCTCTCTTCCACAGTCAGCAGTTACTTTTAGGTAAAGGATTTCCGTTGAAAGTATTGCAAACAGAACGGCTGGTTTTACGATGGATGAACTTTGACGATTCTGCGTTCATACTTGAGCTATTGAATGAACCGTCCTTCCTGCAATACATTGGCGACAAAGGAGCCAGAACGATTGAAGACGCTCGTGTTTATATTACGAACGGGCCGATGGCAAGTTACGCGAGTTTCGGTTTCGGGCTTTACCTGGTGGAGTTGAAAGCCGATGGAACTCCGATCGGTATGTGTGGATTGTTGAAGCGCGACAGTTTGCCCGATGTTGATCTTGGTTATGCGCTTTCTCCGAAATACTGGGGAAAAGGTTACGCTGTCGAAGCGGCTGCGGCGACCTTGTTACACGGGAATAAAGATTTCGGACTAACCAGGATAGTAGCTATTACTACGCCGGATAATCACAGTTCGATCAAGGTACTTGAACGGATAGGCTTCAAGTTTGAAAAGTTAGTCAGGCTGACCGAAGGCAGCGAGGAAGTAACATTGTTTGCCCACACAGTTCAGTGAAAAGATTATTCGCCCACGAAGTCACACGAAGAACTCACGAAGGGAAGTTACAGGGTATTAACTGTCGTGATTATTCTTCACATGACTTCGTAGCGTGATTCAATCACTCGCCGCTTTGCTGGATTAGCTTGGCTACCAAACCCGTCCAACCTGTCTGATGACTGGCTCCGATGCCTGCGCCGTTGTCTCCGTGGAAGTATTCGTAAAACAGCAGATGATCTCGCCAATGTTCGTCGTGCTGGAATTTGTCATAACCTCCGAACACAGGGCGGCGGCCATCGCCATCGCGCAGGAAGATGTGAGTCAGACGGCGCGAAACTTCTCCGGCCACTTGCCACAGGTTTTCCTTTCGGCCTGAACCATACGGAAATTCGACTTTGAAATCGTCGCCGAGGAAGTAATGAAACTTCTGCAGCGATTCGACCAGCAGGAAATTGACAGGGAACCAGACAGGGCCGCGCCAATTGGAATTGCCTCCGAACAAGCCAGTCGAAGATTCAGCCGGTTCGTAATCAACGCGATATTCGCTGCCGTTGATGTGCAGCACGTAAGGGTTGTCGCGATGATAAGCCGAAACCGCGCGTATGCCGTTCGGCCCCAAAAATTCCTGCTCATCCAGCATATACCGCATGACGCTGTGCAACCGGTTGCGATTAACCAGCGACAGGAATCGGCGAACTTGTCCGTCGGCGTCCGTGCGAGTTTCGACGTGACTGGCGAAATCCGGACGGTTTTCAATGAACCACTGCATGCGTTTTTTGAATCCGGGCAATTTGTCCAGCGTGTCCGACCCGATGGTTTCGACCGCGAAGAGCGGAATCAATCCGACCATCGAACGCACACGCATTGGCATGTGATCGCCGTTGGGCAAATGCAGCACGTCGTAATAAAAACCGTCTTGTTCGTCCCATAACTCAGTATCTCCGCAACCCAGATGGTTCATCGCGTGGCAGATGTAAACGAAATGCTCGAAGAATTTCGACGCCACATCTTCGTAAGCCGGATTGTCTTTAGCCAGTTCCAGTGCGATGGTCAGCATGTTCAGACAATACATTCCCATCCAACTGGTTGCGTCGGATTGTTCAATGTGTCCGCCGGTTGGCAGTATGGAACTGCGGTCGAAGACGCCGATGTTATCCAGTCCCAGAAAACCGCCCTGAAAAATGTTTTTGCCTTCGGAATCTTTGCGGTTGACCCACCAGTTGAAATTCAACAGCAGTTTGTGAAAGACGCGTTCCAAAAATCTGGTGTCGCCTTTGCCCGTGCGTTTTTTGTCAACCTTGTAAACTCGCCATGCCGCCCAGGCGTGAACCGGCGGATTGACATCGCCGAACGCCCATTCATAAGCAGGTATCTGTCCGTTCGGATGCATATACCATTCGCGCAGCATCAGAATCAGTTGGTCTTTGGCAAAGTCTGGATCAACCAGAACCAGCGGAATGCAGTGAAACGCCAAATCCCATGCGGCATACCACGGGTATTCCCACTTGTCCGGCATAGAAATCACGTCGGCGTTGTACAGATGCGTCCAATCGCTGTTGCGGCCTTTGGAGCGTTCTTTCGGCGGATCGGGTTGTTGCTGATCGCCGCGCAACCATCGGTTCAGGTCGTAATAATAAAACTGCTTGCTCCACAGCAAACCGGCGAAGGCTTGACGTTGAACGTTGCGAGCGTCGTCGGAAATTCCCGGATGCGTCAGCGTTTCGTAAAACTCGTCGGCTTCCCTGATTCGTTCGCTGAAGATTTTATCGAAGTCTTTGGCGAACGGTTTGGCGATCGAAACGTTGTCGGTCAACCGTAACCTGACGGTTTTTGATTCGCCAGCGGCGAGCGTCAATTTGTAATGCGCGGCGGATTTTGAACCGATCTTCGCCGGATTGACCGCATCGGTTTTACCGTGAATGATGAAATCGTTGATGCCGTCTTTGGCAAACGGCGAATCGTTTTCGCTGCCGTAAAGCCGCTGTTTGTTAGTTTCGTTTTCGGTGAACAGCAGTTCAGGCGTGCCGTCGCAATAAAGTCTGCGCGGTCTTTCGTAATAATGATGTTTCAGTTCAACGACGCTAGCGCCGTTGACCGGATCAATCTGCTTCATGCGCGGACGGCGCGCTTCGCCTCCCCAAGACCAGGTGTTGCGAAACCAGATGGTCGGCAGCAAATCCAGTTCTGCGGTTTCCTGTCCGCGATTGGCGACGGTGATTTTGATCAGAATGTCTTCGGCGTCGGCTTTGGCGTATTCGACGAACACGTCGAAATAGCGGTTGTCGTTGAAAACGCCGGAATCGAGCAGTTCAAATTCCAGATCGCGTTTTCCGCGCCGCTGGTTTTCTTCGACCAGTTGCTGATATGGGAATTCGGCATGCGGGTATTTGTACAGAAACTTCATGTACGAATGCGTCGGCGTCGAATCCAGGTAGAAGTAATATTCCTTGACGTCTTCGCCGTGATTGCCCTGCGAACCGGTCAAGCCGAACAATCGCTCTTTCAAAATCGGATCGCGGCCATTCCACAACGAAAGCGCGAAGCAGATGTATTGCTGGCGATCCGAAATTCCGCCCAAACCGTCATCGCCCCAGCGATAAGCTTTCGACCGCGCGTGATCGTGAGGGAAATAATCCCAGGCTGTGCCGTATGGCGAATAATCTTCGCGCACTGTTCCCCATGAGCGTTCGCTCAGATAAGGCCCCCATCGTTTCCAATGCTTCTGGCGGGCGCTTGATTCGGTCAATCGCTGCTCTTCGGCGTTTGCCTTTGTTTTGGTTTCTTTGATTTGTTCGTGTCCGTTTTTCAAAACTTTCTCCTGTCAAAATGGAGCGCGAGCATCCTGCTCGCATGGTGTCGCGGCTATCTTGGCCGCCATCAAGCATTTCACGAAACGCGGACGTCTCGTCCGCGCTCCAATGATTATCTTTCGATCAATTGGACTGCGTGCGCATCAGGATCGCGCACCATCAGCCCGCGTTTGAAACCCAGCACTGGTTCGGGCAATTGAACCAAACCGGTCGAAATGAAGTTGAACTTGTTTTCGCGCAATCTGGCCGCAGCGAATTCGGCGTCGTTGGTCGCCAGCTTCGTTTGCCAGTGAACCAGGTCGTTGGCTTTTTTGTCGGCGGAAGCCGGTCGGCCATCGCGCGGAGCCAGATATTCCAGAAATTCAATGCCGGGACCGGACTCCGCTCTGAGCGCGGTGATTCGCAAACGCGCTCCGAAAACGTTATTCAATCTCTCCTGCTCGATTCCGTAATTTTCGCTTTCGCCTGCGACTCGCATGCCCAGCGTGTCGCGGTAAAACTTCAAACTGGCGTCGGTGTCTCCAATGACAATTGCCGTGTGATCAATTCCCAAAAACAATTTACCAAGGTCTTGTTTGGCCAACCGATGCCATTTCGCGTCGCCTTTGCCTTCGGGGAATTGCAGAATTTCCAGCGCGTGGCCGTCCGGGTCTTTGAAATAAAAAGCCTTGATGCCTCCGGCGTTTTTGTTCCAATCGGGCAATCGTTGCGGCCCGGTCGAAGAGTGTTCGACTTTGTTTTTCCGCAACCATTCGTAAGCGCGATCCATGTCGCTGACGATGATGGCTACGTGCTGAAACCAGCGGTCGTTGCTGCGCGAATCAACCGGAATCGGGCGTCCGCGCGGAGCCAGATATTCAGTTAGTTCGATGAACTCATCGCCCAGTCGCATTCGCACGACGCGCATTCGCAAACCGAAAACGCCTTGCAGATGCTCGTATTCGTCGCCGATGACTTCCACGTCCGAAACTTTTTCAAACGACAGAACCTTTGAGAAAAATTCCGTCGAACGATCCATATCGCCGACCGTGAAGCCGACGGAATCAACCGATTTGACCAGCGGTTGTTCGGCTATTGCCGGTTTCTGCCAAAGCGGCGTGACCGCCAAAAGCAACAGCGGAAACGCGAATGCCAAAAAGCGCACTTTCAGGTTTGTGATTGATTGTGTGGTTTTCATTCTGTTCCTTCTCCTGAGTGGTGGATAAAGCTCTCACACGCCAATATCCCGGAAGGACGGAAGAAAATTCCAACAGGCGATTACTTTTCTGGATTGGAGTTTGATGTTGTGAGGTTGAAAGGAAGCACTATCGTGGTTTGTGTTGGCTGTAGCCCCAGAGGGGCGAACTGTTTATAGCTACTACGGCAATAAGAATCTCAAGCTCCGTCCGGAGCGATCTGTGACAGAGGTCGCTCCTGACGGAGCTTGAGGAAAACTGCTATCCCAAAGCTATAA
>CAYRQB010000322.1:0-6941 GCA_964426025.1 uncultured Heliomicrobium sp. | reverse complement strand
TGGGCGGAAGTCCCTGTTTTCAGATAGCAACACAAAAATAGGACACCACTCAAAACCGCTATGCTTGCATGTTGAAAAGCGTGCACGTACACTTCGGCGCGGTCTTGCCGGGGTGGTGGAATGGCAGACACAGAGGACTTAAGTAATTTGAGCACGCCGGTCGGAAACTCCGGCGTGAATGGAGTCAAAGTCGGTGAACCCTTAACAGGTAATGCTGATGGCAACGCCGAGCTAAGGCTTGCTGTAATTCTGTATGAGACAATCAAAGTATACAGATATACAACTGATTGATGCTGTACAGAGTTCATTCTCGATCAGGCAGGTTCTCGAAAAGTTGGGATTGGCTGAAGCGGGTGGCAATTATTTGATTGTTAAACGTCGAATCCAACAGTTAGGTATTACAATTGAACATTTCAAAGGGCAGGGATGGAAAAAAGGTAATCCGATACCAACCGTTCCCGCCAAACCTCTCTCTGAGATTTTGCAAAAGGGAACTGATTTTCAGAGTTTCAAACTGAAGAAAAGGCTTTTTGCAGAGGGATTGAAAGAAAAGAAATGTGAAAACTGTGGTAATACAGAATGGTTAGGACAGCCGATTCCTCTTGAACTTGATCACGTCAACGGAGACAAGAGGGACAATAGTATTGAGAATCTCAGGATTCTTTGTCCAAATTGTCATGCAATGACTGAGACTTATCGAGGTAAAAAGCTAGCAAAGTGTAGAGACGAGACGGCTCCCTCCTAAACATCGAGAGAATAAATTCCGATGCAAGGAGAAGGCATCGCCCAGACTACAAACTGTTGATCATTGATTGGCAGGTGGCGAAAGCCACAGTGGTAAGAAAATCCTCTGGCCGAAAGGCCGTGCGGGTTCGAGTCCCGCCCTCGGCATCCAAGGCGCGTTGCAACTTAGCGGTGAACAACGCGCCTTTACTTTTTTCAGCCATTTGTAGACGCTATGGACGCGTCATTCATTCAACCGAATCAATTTTCATTCAACGCAGAAGGTGGAAGTGCAGCCCGATGAAGCTGAAATTTTTCATTGCCATCGCATTCATTCTTATGTTCGCCGTCGGAATGCTTTTCCAGTCCGGCGCGCAGGCGCAGCAAACTTCAGTTCGACGGATTGATTTCAACCGCGACATTCGCCCAATCCTTTCCGACAAATGTTTCGCCTGTCACGGGCCTGACGCGACGGCAAAGAAGATAAGGTTGCGGTTGGATTCGGAAGATTCGGCGACTGCTGATCTTGGACGTGGCCGCAGGGCAATCGTTGCGGGCAATGTCGAACAAAGCCAGATCATCCGTCGCATCACGCACAGTGACGAAGCCATGCGAATGCCGCCAGCGGATTTCGGGCGCAAACTGACCGAGGCGGAAATCGAATTGCTGACCGAATGGATCAGGCAAGGAGCGCAATGGCAACAGCATTGGTCTTTCGTCGCTCCGGTTCGGCCAGCATTGCCGAAAGTGAAAAACACCAACTGGCCGAAGAATGCGATTGATTATTTCGTGCTGGCTCGATTGGAAGCTGCGAATTCTGCCAATTTTGAAAGCTTGCAGCCATCGCCCGAAGCCGACCGCGCGACTTTGCTTCGCCGCGTGTCGCTGGATTTGACGGGATTGCCGCCGACGCTGAAAGAGATTGACGATTTTTTGAATGACAAATCGCCGGATGCTTATGAGAAGGTTGTGGATCGTTTGCTGGCCAGCCCGCGTTACGGCGAGCGAATGGCTTTTCGCTGGCTGGACGCTGCACGTTATGCCGACACCAACGGTTATCAAATTGACGGCGACCGCTCGGCCTGGCGATGGCGCGATTGGGTGATCGAAGCTTTCAACGCCAACAAACCGTTTGACGATTTCGTCGTTGAACAACTCGCCGGAGATTTGCTGCCGCCGGCTTCAAGTCCGGAAGCAACGCTTGAACGAAAAATCGCCACGGCTTTCAATCGCAACCATCGCATCAATGCCGAAGGTGGAATCGTGCCGGAAGAATACCGCGTCGAATACGTGGTTGATCGAGTGGACACGACGGCGACGGTGTTTATGGGGCTGACTTTTGGTTGCGCGCGCTGCCACAATCACAAATACGATCCGTTCACCCAAAAAGAGTTTTATCAATTCTCGGCTTACTTCAACAGCATTGACGAAGACGGCCATTCATTCGATCAGGGAAATTCGCCGCCATTGATGGCCGCTCCGACTCGCCAGCAACAAGCGCAGTTGAAAAACTTCGACGAGCAAATCGAACAAGCCGAAAGCGATTGCCGGAGATTGACGGCTCGTTCAGCCGGACGCGAAACCAGATGGGAAAAATCTCTGCTCAAATCCGACAAACACAATCGGCAATGGTTTCCCGATGAAAAGCTGATTGTGAATATTCCGATGGATGAAAATTCCATCCCGGTTTTCAAACCGTCAGACCGCGCGCATCACAATCAGGAAGACGTCAAGAAGAAGGACAAGATCGGCGAACCCGGCGGATTCAAGGATGGCTCGCCGCGATACGTCGCTTCGCCTGCGGGGCAGGGAGTTGCGTTTGACGGCAAGCTTTATTTCGATGGCGGATTGAACGCGGACTTTCGTTACAAAACCACTTCCAGCGATTATCGCGAACGATTCACCATCGCCGCTTGGGTTTATCCCGAAAGCGAACAAAGCGGTTCAATCGTCACCAAAGTCAGCGACAATCCGGCTGATGTAGAGAACAACATTCCGCGCGCCGAAGGTTACGGGCTGTATTTTCTGAACGGCAAAATTCATTTCAATATGGTTTTCCGCTGGGGCGAAGACACGCTGAGAGTGGAAACCTCCGATGCGCTGGCGCTGAAAGAATGGCATCACGTCGCGGTGGTTTTTGACGGATTGAAGCAGTGGGAAGAACGGCTGCGAATTTTCGTCAATGGCCGCGAATCGAAGCTGACGTGGAATCAGCGAAACTTTTATCTGCTGTTCGGCAACTCGAAAAATACTTTGAAGATAGGCGCTGGCGGCGGGCATCAGTTCAGATTCAAAGGCGCAATTGACGAAGTTCGTTTGTACAGCCGCGCGCTAACAACGGATGAGATTGCCGGGTTGGCTTGCTCCGACCGGCTTGAAGCCATCGCGGCGATTCCCGCAAGCAAACGAAGCGATGCTCAGCGCTGGAAACTTCATCAAGCGTTTCTGGCCGAAGCTGCGCCAGAAGAATTGCGACAAGCTCAACGCAAACTGGCCGAACTGAAAGAGCAGAAGCAAAAGTTTGTAGACGATCTGCCGACGTTGATGGTCATGCAGGAAATGCCGCAACCGCGTCCGGCCTTTGTACTGCGGCGCGGAGCTTATGATGCGCCGGGCGAACGCGTTGAACGCGCAGTGCCAGCGGCGTTGCCGCCAATGGCCGCCGAATATCCGAACAACCGATTGGGTTTCGCTCGATGGTTGACCGGCAAAAAGCATCCGTTGACCGCTCGCGTCGCAGTCAATCGGTTTTGGCAGATGCTGTTCGGCGCGGGATTGGTCAAAACGACTGAAGATTTCGGCTTGCAAGGCGAACTGCCCAGCCATCCTGACTTGTTGGATTGGCTGGCTGTGGAATTTCGCGATGGCGCATTCAGTACGGGGAGCAGTAGCGACCCGATTGATTCTGGGAATCGCAATTCAAAGGGAAACCCGCATGCCATCGCGCGCAGCGCTGAATCGGCGGCGTGGAACGTCAAAGCCTTGCTGAAGCTGATGGTCATGAGCGCGACTTATCGCCAATCGTCGAAAATCACTCCGCAATTGCTGGCGCGTGATGCCGACAACCGTTTGCTGGCGCGCGCGCCGCGCTTACGTCTTTCGGCGGAAATGATTCGCGATCAAGCCTTGTTCGATTCCGGCTTGCTGGTTGAGAAACTCGGAGGGCCTTCTGTCAAACCTTATCAACCCGATGGTTTGTACAAAGACATGGCTTTTTCAGGCATGACGACTTACAACCGTTCGACCGGCGAAGGCCTGTGGCGGCGCAGCCTGTACACTTTCTGGAAACGCACAGTGCTGTCGCCAACCATGCAGGTCTTCGACGCTTCGGCGCGCGAATTCTGCACCGTGCGCGACACGCGAACGAACACGCCGCTGCAATCGTTGAATCTGATGAACGACGTGACCTACATCGAAGCGGCGAGAATGCTGGCCGAAAGAATGATCAGAGAAGGCGGCGCGACGCCGCAGGAAAGACTGGCCTGGGCTTTTCGCTTGATGACTTCGCGCCAGCCTAATGCACGCGAAATTCAAACTCTGGTCGGAAACCTGAATGCGCAAAGGGATTACTTCAAACGCAATTTGCAAGAGGCTGAGAAGCTGTTGGCGATTGGCGAAAAGCGCAACGACGAAGCTCTGAACCGGATTGAATTGGCGGCTTATGCTGCCACGGCCAGCTTGATCTTCAACCTTGATGAGGTGATAACGAAACAATGAACCCGATCAACGAACAATTTCTGACGATGACGCGGCGGCATTTTTTCAGCCGCTTTGGGCTTGGCATTGGAACGGCGGCGCTGGCTTCGCTGCTTGGCGAAAACGGTTTTGCGCAAAGCGGCAACGAAAAGATCGGGCTGCCGGGCGTTCCGCACTTCGCGCCGAAAGCCAAACGTGTGATCTTTTTGTTTCAGGCTGGCGGACCTTCGCAGCTTGAATTGTTCGACGCCAAACCTCATCTGGAAAAATTCCGCGCGCAAAATCTGCCGGATTCGATTCGCATGGGTCAGCGATTGACGGGAATGACCGCGCATCAATCCAGCTTCCCGACTGCGCCGTCGCTGTACAAATTTGCGCAGCACGGAAAATCCGGCGCGTGGTTGAGCGAATTGTTGCCGCACACGGCAAAGGTCGTTGATGACTTGAGCTTCATCAAGTCAATGCACACCGAACAAATCAATCACGATCCGGCGATCACAATGTCGCTGACCGGATTTCAATTGGCGGGAAGACCGAGTCTGGGTTCGTGGCTGGCTTACGGATTGGGCAGCGAAAATCGCGATCTGCCTGCTTTCATCGTCATGATTTCGGTCGGGCGGAACGGCGGAGATCAGCCTCTGTACGACCGTTTGTGGGGAAGCGGTTTTCTGCCTTCGCAATATCAGGGAGTCAAATTCCACAACGGCTCCGATCCTGTCTTGTATCTGTCGAATCCGCCGGGCATCAACCGCGAAGTTCGCCGCAAGTTTTTGGACGATCTGGCGGAATTGAATCAAATCAACGCCCAGGAATACGGCGATCCGGAAATTCAGGCGCGCATAGCTCAATACGAAATGGCTTACCGCATGCAATCTTCAGTGCCTGAACTGACAGACCTGTCGAAAGAGCCTGAACAGGTGATTGAAAGTTACGGGCCCGACGCGCGCAAACCCGGCACTTTCGCTTACAACTGCGTGCTGGCGCGGCGGCTGGCCGAACGCGGAGTGCGCTTCATACAGCTTTTCCATCGCGGTTGGGATCAACACGGCACTTTGCCGAAGAACATCAAGAAGCAGACAGAAGACACCGATCAGCCTTCAGCGGCTCTGATTCAGGATTTGAAACGGCGAGGCATGCTCGAAGACACGCTGGTCATCTGGGGCGGGGAATTCGGACGCACGGTTTATTCGCAAGGCAAACTGACCGAAGACGATTACGGACGCGATCATCATCCGCGATGCTTCACCATCTGGATGGCCGGCGGCGGAATCAAACCCGGTGTGACCGTCGGCGAGACGGACGATTTCAGTTACAACATCACGCGCGACCCGGTTCACGTTCACGATCTGAACGCGACGATTCTGCATTGCCTGGGAATTGATCACACACGTCTGACTTTCAAATTTCAGGGACGTTATTACCGCTTGACCGACGTTCACGGAAACGTGGTCAATCAGATTCTGGCCTGAATCTCATTTCAGAAGCCGGAGCTTTGTTTTCAAGGATTGAGCTTTTGATCAACGGCTTCCATGAATTTTGACAACAGCACAATGCGTTGAGCGATGGCAATCTGAGCCGCAACTGTTTTGGGTTTTGAATTGGTTGACGCTCTGTCGCCTTCGTCAAATTCGTATTCGCTCTCGTCATATTCAATGTTGTTGCTGTATTCGTCAGCCGCCTCCTGCACTTTTTCATCATCGAGCAATTCGGCAATGGTCGTGACCAGATTTTCCGCCAGCCTGGGAGCCTCATTGACCTTCATGCGCAATTGCAGAACCAGATACGGCAACAACCGCTCGTCGCCGAGTTTTTGAACCAGACTGACCAATCCAAAATCATTATCTTTGAGCGATTCGATACTGAAGAGCGCGTTTGCCAAACGAGCTTTCTGATCGTCGGTCAACGCATCGGCCAATGCAGTCTTCGTATCAAGGCGGCGGAGTTCGACTACGTCCTGGTGTTTATCCGTATCGAGAGAGCGTTGGCTGGCGACAGCGGCTATCGCTTGTTCAAGCGACTGGTTTTCCGTTGTTGCCTTGTCTTCGGACTTCAATTGCGAGCCGAACCGCGTGGCGATGGTTTTCTCAAGCTCAAAAATTCCGTCCCATTGGGTCACGGGTTTTTCGATGCAGCGCACCAGCCATTCGACAAGCTCGTCTCTGTTCGGTTGATCCGTAGCGAGTATGGAATTCAGTTCTTCTATTCGCTGGCGATAAACCGACAGATCGTCGTCGTTCAGTTTGATTGTCGCTCGCGACCAGGCGCTGGCTGAATAACCGTCGAGCCGTTTTCCGTCTTCTTCTCTGGGATCAAGAAAGACCAGCAATCTGTCGCCGGGCTTGATTCGGGCTTCTTCTTGATCGTCGTCGTAAACCGAATGGTAAAAGGGAATCGCTCGCAGGTTGTTTGAACCTTTCAGGATCGAGGATGGATGCAGAAGGCTGATCATTTCTGACAAACCTTCATCGCGCGAAAGGATTCTGGATTTGCCGACCGTGACAATTGCGATCAAATCGCTGTCA
>CAYRQB010000321.1:0-6947 GCA_964426025.1 uncultured Heliomicrobium sp. | reverse complement strand
TTGCTGAAGGTAATCAACACTCAATAAATTCAACATTTATGATGCGATTGCCCTGGGGGGTTGGATTCAGGGTCATTCAGTTCTCTCATATTCGAGCAATAAATCAAGATTGATTTGCTTAAATGCTCTCTAAAAACACCACCAGAGGCAGAAAGAACTTCTATTGGGAAATCCCCGTGAATCATTGTAAAGTAGCCTGAACGCTATATATACTGGTTGGGTCCGGATCGCGAAGCGAGACTTATACTGCTGGATTAAAGAGCCTCTGCACCGCTGACAACTTCGATAATTTCGCGAGTGATCTTAGCCTGACGCACGCGATTCATTACCAATGTCAGCTTGTCTATGACTTCGGAGGCGTTCTTCGACGCGGAATCCATAGCTGTCATACGCGCGCCTAGTTCAGATGCAACCGATTCGAGCAGCGCGTGATAGATTTGATTTTCAATCAGCTTTGGTAGCAATTCGCTGAAGATCACATTGGGCGACTGTTCGTAGATATAATCAATCAGAGTTGCAGGTTGCTCACTGCTCTCAGAGTCAATTTGACCAATCGGTAATAATTGCTCGATTACCGGACGTTGCGAAAGCGCTGATTTGAATTCGCTATATAGAAGATAAATACGATCAACCGGAGTCTCTTCAGATTTGAAATCGGCAACCAATGCCTGACCAACTAGCACAACATCAGCCACATTTACCTTGCCCGTTCCCGTTACGCCCAGATGCTCTCGGCGAAGCTTGACTGGCCGACGACGAAAATAGTCATACCCCTTTCGGCCAATCAAAACCAATTCAACATCCTTATCAGCATTTTGGCGCAAAAACTCTTGCGCGGCTTTAATCAAATTAGTGTTGAACGCGCCACACAAACCTTTGTCAGCAGTTACCAAAGCCAATATCACACGCTCTTTGCGGTTTTCGGTTTCTCGCTCATGACCGGTCAGAAGCGGGTCATTGTAATCCGGAGCACGTCGCGCAGCATCGCCAAGGATTTGCATCATCTTTGCCGTATACGGGCGGGCAGCAGTCACACGCTCCTGAGCGCGGCGCAGACGCGCAGCCGAAACCATTTTCATGGCTTTTGTGATTTGCCGCATATTTTTGACGGCGCGAACACGGCGTCTTAGGTCTTGTAAACTAGGCATAATCTGATTGCGGTCGGCGGATTCGCAGGTTTCAAGTCTGCAAACCCGTAACCCGATTCTGAGCTATTTAAGCCGCAGCGCCTTTCGCCAGAGCGCTGTAGCGATTCTTGAATTCTTCCAAAGTCGAAGTCAGCAATCCTTTTACTTCGTCATTGATCTGCTTCTTTTCGCGCAAGGCCGATAAAAGCGCAGTTCCGCCAGTATCGAGGAACTTCTGCAACTCGGCTTCAAAGTGGCGAATCTTTTCCACCGGAACATCATCGGCATAACCATTGGTCGCGGCCCATACGGCTACAATCTGCTTTTCGACATCCATCGGAACGTATTGATCCTGCTTCAGGATTTCGGTCAGCCGTTGACCGCGAGCAAGCTGACGTTGCGTGGCCGCATCCAGATCGGAACCGAATTGGGCAAACGCCGCCAGTTCGCGGAATTGTGCAAGTTCCAATCGCAAAGTTCCGGCAACTTGCTTCATCGCTTTCACCTGTGCGTTACCTCCAACACGACTGACAGAGTTTCCTACGTTGATGGCAGGTCGAATGCCCGCGTTGAACAAATCCGATTCAAGGAAAATTTGTCCGTCGGTGATCGAAATCACGTTCGTTGGAATGTAAGCCGAAATGTCGCCAGCCTGAGTTTCAATAACAGGCAAGGCTGTCAAACTTCCTCCGCCGCGTTCATCGCTGTATTTCGCGGCGCGTTCCAGCAATCGCGAGTGCAGGTAGAAAACATCGCCCGGATAAGCCTCGCGTCCCGGTGGGCGTCGTAGCAGCAATGAAATTTCGCGATAAGCCGCGGCGTGTTTTGACAAATCATCGTAAATGCACAGCACGTGGCGCCCGCGATCCATGAAATATTCGCCGATGGCGCATCCGGCGTATGGAGCAAGGTATTGCATTGCCGCCGGTTCGGAAGCTGAAGCCGCCACGATGATCGTGTAGCTCATCGCGTCAAATCGTTCCAGCGTTGCCTGCACCTGAGCGACGGTCGAAGCCTTCTGTCCAATGGCGACGTACACGCAAATCACATCCTTGCCACGTTGGTTGATGATGGTGTCAATGGCAACTGCGGTTTTCCCGGTTTGGCGGTCGCCGATGATTAATTCGCGCTGACCGCGTCCAATCGGAACCATTCCGTCAATCGCTTTCAGACCGGTCTGCATCGGCTCCTTGACCCCCTGACGGTCAACGATGCCGGGCGCAATACGCTCAATCGGCATGAAATCATTTGTGACGACAGGCCCTTTGCCGTCGGCAGGTTGACCAAGAGCATTGACCACACGACCCAGCATCGCGTCACCGGCTGGAACTTCGATAATTCGTTTGGTGCGTTTGACCAAATCGCCTTCTTTGATCAATTGAAAATCGCCGAGCAGCACAGCGCCGACTTTGTCTTCTTCCAGGTTGAGCGCCAACCCGGCAGCGCCTTTATCGAATTCCAGCAACTCGCCGGCCATCACTTTTTCAAGGCCGTGAATTTCAGCGATTCCGTCACCGACTTTGATCACCGTACCGACTTCGGCAACGGTTACACCGGCATCGAAATTTTCAATCTGTTGCCGGATGATTTTGCTTATTTCGTCTGCTCTGATTTCGTTTGCCATATTTGCTCCGTAAACTTGGTCGCTTATGCGTTCATCAGGCGCCGTTTCATCTGCGCCAATTGATTTTTAATTGATCCGTCGTAAACCAAACTGCCGATGCGCGTCACAACTCCGCCGATAATGTCCGGATCGGTGCGAAATTGCAGTCTTACCTGTTTGCCTGTCGTGGCTTTCAGCTTTTCCGTCAGCATCGCTTTTTCCTGATCGCTGATCTCACGTGCCGTCGTCACTTCCGCTGAAACTACATTTGTACGTGAATCCAACTCGCGCGACAAAGCGCGCAGCATCTGATCGAGGTTGTGCAAGCGCGAATTGTCCAGCAGCAATTTCAGGAAGTTGCCGGAAGTTTGCCGCAACTGCATTTTCGCCAGCAGTTCGTTCAAAACTCCGCGTTTGCGTTCAACAGAAATCACAGGGCTGGCAAAAACGTCGCGCAATTGTTCGTGTCCGCTCATCAAATTGGCGAAATAGTTCAACTCGACGACTACTTCATTCATCTCACTGCGCTCTGTGATGACGTCCGCCAGTGCGCGCGCATACCTATTGGCAATTGTGGTTACGCTCATAAAGTTATTCCAAAATCCGAAATGTCAGGAAACCTTGCTCATCTCCTCGCCCATTTTGGCCAACAGTCTGGCATCGTCTTCGGGCTTCAACTCTTTGCGAATCATTTGCTCGGCCAGATCAACCGCCTTGGTCGCGGCGAAATCGCGCAATTCAGACATGGCAATCTGTTTGGCTGATTCGATTTCGCGCTGAGTATTCTGACGAATCTTTTCCATATCGCGGCGGGCTTCAGCTTCCAATCGCTGGCGTTCAGCTTCGGCTTCACGCTGAGCTTGAGTTTTAATCTCGGCAATTTCCGAATCCAGGCGCGCCAACCGTGCATCCAGTTCGGCCATTTTCGCCGTGGCCGCTTCTTTCTCTTTCGCAGCCTGTTGCAAAGTCGAGCGAACTTCGGCCAGACGATTCTTGAAAAACTCTTTGGCAGGTTTTCTCAACGCCCAGAACATGAAGCCAAGAAATAGCGTCAGATTGACCAGCTTCGACAGCGCGGCCATTCCGGCGCCTCCTGAAAGCAGAACCGGATGAAAATCAAAACCGACAAAGCTAATAGCTGGAACGAACAGAGCGAATGAAAAGAATTGATTCGGATTTGTCATAGCTGCTCAATTCCCTCCGGCGCTGACCGGGCGATTCAAAATCTGAGTGGAGATGACGGCAGCCATCGCGCGCGCTTCGCCTTCAAGATTGGCTTTGGCGGCATTCGCCTGTTTGGAGATGTCTTCGCGAGCGGCGGCTATTTGAACGGCGGTTTCGGATTTTACCTGAGCGATCATTTCAGCCCGATCAGCCTGAGCTTCGCGGCGCTGCGCTTCCATAAACTGATAAGCTTCAGCGCGCGCAGCCTGAATCTGCTGCTCGTACCTGCTCAGACGATCATCGTATTGCGCCAGCAATTGCCTGGCTTCGGACATGCGCCCGGCGCCGAGCCGTTCGCGTTCGTCCAACACTTGATTGATTGGTTTGAACAACGTGCGGTTGAGAATGAAGATCAGTACAAAGATGGAAATGAAGACAACTAAAAACGATCCATCAATGCTCAGTACACTACCCGCCAAGGCTAAGACGATCACGGCTGGATTCGCCACTCCTCTCAGAAAAGTTTCAATACATAGTCAGCGATAGCAAAAATTACTGCGTGGAATTTAAGTGCGGATAAGTAGCACATCATTTCACAAAGTGTCAATGCGGGTAGGATTCGCTTCGTTATGGTCAAGTCTTTTTTGCTGCTGTTTGTTCAACTTGCAGGCCGCAGGAAACAGAGTGCGGCAATGTCTGGTTTGACCTGAAACAGTCTGTTTCTGCCTCTGAGCTGCCTCTGACCAAAACAGACACAGCCCGAAACGTTCGCGCGCTCCGGGCTGGCTATTTGAGAGAAAACTTCTGAGAGATGGAAGCTACGGCTTTCCGTCTCTCTGAGGTTTGCGGCTTGAGAGTCGTTCACCGCGACAAATCAAGCCTGACCAATCAACCGCGAGCGGCGCGGATGACGGCTGACAAAATCCTATCACATCTTTTCAGCTTTCTTCCCTGCTCTCGCCATTTCCAATGGAGTTTCAGAAATGGCGCAAATCTTCGCTTTTAACAAACAGTCACAACAACAAGTCAAAGAGGTTCAGGAAGCCGTAAAGAATGCCAAAACGAAGATGCATCCGATTGCCGTCGTTGTGATGGTTATTGCGGCTGTTTTCATACTTCTGGCCGCTGGTTATACCTGGTGGCACAACTACGAACTTTTCCAGCGTGGCACGTCATCAAAGATCGTGGCCGGCTTCCCTGCTACGCTTCTCGACGGTTCACTTGTCTTGCTCATTCCCGCCGCTATCTGGTGGTTTACATCTCCGCTTCAAAGAACCATTGCGGGAATCTCTCACGTCGTCCTTTTCTTCATCGTTGGTTTTCATACCGTGCTTAACAACTCGCTTCATACTGGCGAGCCATTGAGCGACGGAATGAAGTCTTATTTGCAAGTCGGCATCTATACTTCTTTCCTGCTCGTTTTGGGCATCTGGATTTTGCTGATTCACT
Organism: uncultured Heliomicrobium sp.; assembly: GCA_964426025.1. Lineage (GTDB taxonomy): Bacteria > Acidobacteriota > Blastocatellia > RBC074 > RBC074 > RBC074. The sequence continues at coordinate 1,604 of CAYRQB010000321.1, read as the reverse complement.
TTGACAGCCGCGTCAAACAACACGAAGAAGAAGCGAAATTAAATGAGCGCGCGGCAACGAAGGCTCACGAGCTTGGCGTAAAGGCCAAAGAGTTTGAGCTTGAACAGAAAGAGGCTGACCTTGAATTTGAGATGGCAAAGGCTCGCGCGCTTCATAATGCCCGAATGAAGGCATACGGCAGCGAAGAAGTTGTTTCCGCCTTCGTTGAATACGAACAGCAAGCCGCGCTGATCGAAGCGCGAGACATCAAGGGCTTACTCCCAAAAGCCTGAAGCCGATGAGCGCGGCGAACTCATCGGCGCGAGTCTCTCAGACCACAGCAAGCGCGCCATTTCTGGCCAGCCAGAAAAACGAGGATAAAGCAGTCGAACAAACAACATTTGTTGAACCGTTGGCCAGCCAGGAAACCGCAGAACAAGGCACTAGCCAGGGCTTAGCAATGGCTGGCCAGGGGAAAACGTATCAGGCCAGCCAGGAACGAAAAGAAAAGGCAGTTAAAGTGAAAGCGCCGCAGGGAAATGGCCAAAAATCGAAGACGGTCAAAGTAAACGGCTTGACCTTTCGCGTCAGGCTTAGTGATCGTGGCTACCGCGTGATGTTGCTGATGGTCGAAGCTGGTCGCCAGCGCGAGCCTTATCTTGTCTCACTGCGCCGGAACGAATGGACGGCGGTCGAAAACGACAAAGCCGCGCTTTTGGCAAAGGTGAAAGAGAAGCTTCGCCAGCGCATTGATAAGGCTTCAGAAAATGAAAGAGACAAGCTGCAATCATTGCTTATCTGGATTTCCTGTTAAAGACATTATCAGCAAAATGAAGCCCATCGCGTTTGGCGGCTGAGAAATTGATTTCAACCGTCGCTTTTGTTCAGGCAAATCGTTCGATCAAAATTTGGAGGACATAACATGGCCACATCGAAGAAAGCTAAAAAGTCCGCAAAGACATCAACCGAAGAATCATCAACAGTAAAGCCTAAAGCTAAGCGTAGGCCTAAAGGCTTCGTCAGCTTGTCGCTTGAAACGGCCAGTATCCTAAGCCTGCATGCGATGTGGCATGGCTACATGGCGGCATATACAAAGGGAATGACAGTTGAAGAAATATTCAAACAATTTGATAACGAGCAATGGCTTGAAGAGATGCGCCCTGTCTACAAAGAATTTATCAGGCAGTCTTTATTGTTCACCTGTTGCGCTCCATTCATTGAAGAAATCCGAAAAAATAAGCGGTCAAATCGAATCTTGATGTGGCAATACGCCTTCGTGCGATTTGGTTATGTTACAGGCAATATGCTGGAAAATCCCATGAAGCCATCACCTAGTGAGAATGATGAAATCATGGTGGACGCTTACAAATTGGCCTTCGTTTCTGATGAAGAATTTAGAAAGCTGGCTTCTAGTCACCTACAGATAGGTAAAGAGCATTTCGCAAATTGGCTTTGCGACCAGCGGGAAGAGTGCATCATGGAATTCCGCCGAATCTTCAAAAAGTACAGAACCGCAATTAAGGTTTATCAGGAACTCCTGGAGAAACTGGAACTGGAAGACCTAGACAATGAGCAGTTTGATAAAAAATAAGGCCTTATCTTGCAGCACAGACACACACACACTC
>CAYRQB010000320.1:0-6985 GCA_964426025.1 uncultured Heliomicrobium sp. | reverse complement strand
AGAAAAACTGTAACGCAGACTGCTCAAGCGCAAAGAATTCGGCGAGATGTGACTGGAAATAACGCGCAGACAGTTCAACGCCGACCTGGTTCTGGAAATCACGCGCAAACGGTTGACCACCCGATTCACCTGCAACGTCATTGAGCCGAAAACTCAATGAGTTCTGGCAGGAACTACGGCCAGCTCGCCGGGAGGCGAGATTGAACCGGATTTAGCCGACGCCATCGTCAAAGAACTCAAAGCCAAACGCGCCAAACCGGCGACTCCTGCGACTGAAGCAAAGAAACCGGAATAACATTAACGGCTTTTGCCTAACATGGCCGGGCGCGGCGAAGTGAATGTCGATCTGACCGTTGACGTCAAATCGGCCAACGCGGTCAAAGTGGCGATCAAGTAGTCCAAACAATGCGTAGCGTGCCCCGACAGCCTGAATCGTTTAATGGCCATGCGATTACCGCCAGTGTGACAATCGATAAACTGTCATAGCCTTCATCGTGCTTCGGCCATTCAATGCGTATGATCCAGCCATCGCATATTATTCGATTTAATCCGGCGCTTCATTGCGCCGCAAAAATGGAGAACGACATGAGCAATAACGTGTACATTACAGCCCTCGGCAAATTCCTTCCCGGACCGCCTGTCAACAATGACCAGATGGAAGAACATTTGGGAATGATCGGCGGAAAACCATCGCGGCTCAAACAGCGAATCCTGAGACAGAATGGCATTCAGAGCCGTCATTACGCGATTGATCGCCACGGAAAGGTAAATTACTGGAACAGCGATTTGGCGGCGCTGGCTGTAAAAGACGCCATCGCCAAATCAAATCTGAACTTAAGTGAGATCGAATTTTTGGCGACTGCGACTTCGCAAGGCGATTTGCTGGCGCCGGGTTTTGCCAGCCTTGTTCATGGCAATCTGAAAATGCCGCCGTGCGAAATCGCCAGTCTGCACGGTGTTTGCTCAAGCAGCGTCATGGCATTGAAGAACGCTTTTACAGCCATTCGTTCCGGCGAACACGGCAATGCCGCCGTCTGCGCCAGCGAATTCACCAGCCGATTTTTCCGCCACGGTTTGTTCGAGGAAACACTCGCCTTCAAAGAAACTGGCCGCGTTCCATTCGACGCGGAGTTTTTACGCTGGATGTTGTCTGACGGCGCAGGCGCAGCGATCATCGAATCTCGCCCAAACGCCAGCGGATTGTCATTGCGCATTGACTGGATTGACCTGATTTCTTACGCCGACCGGCTGGATGTTTGTATGTATTCGGGGGCGAACAAAGTCGAAGAACGCCAGTTAGGCCGTTCCTGGTACGATTATCCGAACTTCGCGAAGGCTGCCGAAGACGGCGCGATTTTGCTTAAACAGGATTTGAGCCTGCTCGACAACATCGTCACGCTCGGCGTCGCCCGTTATTTTGAATTGATCGAACAAGGTCGGTTCAAACCCACGGATTTCGATTGGCTGGTTTGTCATTACTCTTCGCACATTTTTCGCAGCAAGATCATAGAGCTTTTGGAAAAAGGCGGCGGGATGATTCCAGAAGAACGATGGTTCACCAATCTTTACACCAAAGGAAACACAGGCGCGGCCTCCGTGCTTATCATGCTTGAAGAATTGTTCAACGAAGGTAATCTGAAGCCCGGCCAGAAGATTCTTTGCATGGTTCCGGAAAGCGGACGGTTCGTGATTTCCTACATGCAGCTTACGGTCGTCGGATCAGAACCTGCAATCACCGAGGGCCAATCAATCCTTTCGGAAGCGACTCAGGATGATGCGATGTTATCGCCAGCAAGTGACAATGCCCTGTTGCATTCGCTGGTCAGGCAGTTGACAGGAGTCTGGGTGAATTTTGAAACCCGGCTCAACAATGTTCCGATCATAGACAAGATGAATAGAGGCAAGCTGCGAGTCGAGGATTATCAGGCCTTGCTGATCAATCTGCGCCAGCAAGTGATGGAAGGCGCTCGCTGGATCGCTCGAGCGGCATCGAACATCTCGATTGACCACTTTCCACTGCGTTCGCTTTTCATCGGTCACGCCGCGGATGAGCATCGCGATTTTCAACTGATTGAAAAAGACTTCATCTCAATCGGCGGCACGCTGGAAGAAATTCAGCGGGCTGAAAAAAACATCGGCTCAGAAGCGCTCTCAGCCTGGATTTTCCATCGCGCAGGTCAGGAAAATCCTTTCGATCTGTTCGGCGCAATGTTTATCATCGAAGGTTTGGGAAACAGGCTGGCTCGAAAATGGGGAACGAAAATCCGCGAACAGTTGCGGCTGGAAGAAAGTCAGGTTTCCTTTCTGCTTTATCACGGCGCAAATGACGAAAACCATTTCGCCAGGCTGGAAGCCGCGCTCGGCAGCGGGATTCTGACCGAAGAACTGGTCGCCAGAATCGTCAAAACCGCCAAAGTCACAGCCAGGTTGTATTCGCTTCAACTGGAAGAGCTGAACAATTCTTAGTGGTAAAACAAACAAGGAGACAGGCTAAATGCAATTTTCAGCTTCATTTGATCCGTCGGTTTACGACAAACGCGATCCTGATCCGTGGCTGGCTTTATACCTTGACCGCAGCATCAGGCTGGATGACGAAGCGAAGTCGGCGATGCTGCTTTCGATGCGCTCTAAATCGCGTCAGTTTTTGTTGCCGATCATGCGACCTTTGGCACGGCTGATGATGATTGTGATTCAATTGGTCAAAACCGTCATTCCGAACAGCTTTACTTCGTCCTGGGTTTTGCACCGACTGATTTATTTTGGATTGAAATACTTCGTCAGCCCGGAAGCCAACTTTCTCATCGTCCGCCATTTTCACATCGGCTCAGAGATTTTGGCTTTTATCGCCGTCAACGCCGGGAAGGTCAAAATAGAGATGAATCCGCTGAAACCGAACAGGCTTGAGGATTTGGTTGACGATGTGTTTCTCAAACATGACTTGAACCTGTTCAACTTTGTCATTCAATTGAACGAGCAACTCCGGACACAAGATCGTGACATAGAGCCGCCGGCGCGAATCAATTTCGATTGCATAACAGACGGCGCATTTCCAATCGAAGAATTCCCTCGCCGCTGGACCAACATCATAGACGTGCAAACGGCGATTGAACTTTACACGCCGCTGTACCAACTATTTCTGACCGACAACGATTTCTGGCGCGCGGCCAATTCGCTGCAACTGGATGAAACTATCGGTGTTTATGTCGCGCGAATCCTGAATGATCCTCGTTACCTGGGACTGATCAACAACAAACATCCGATGGTTCCGCTGTCAACACTGGCAGCAGGTTTTCGATTGCTGCTGCACGGTTTGGCGGCTGAATCTCTTCACGCGACGTTGAGGGAATTCAAACAGAAGCAGGCAGCATGTCAGACTCAAGCAAAATCATGATTTAGCCTGATTGGCGAAGAATTCTTTCTGCTTTGCCGCACCGCGTTTGCGAAAGAAATCGCCAATCGCAAAACCCAATTGCGGAAAAAGATTGGTGAAATGCGCCAGCCAGCCGCGATGCGCAGGGATGTTTACTTCGAGCGGTTTGTAAGGAATCGCCTTTTCCAGAATGGCCTGCGCGACATCTTCGACGGTCAGCAGTTTCGGCGAAGAAAAAACAATGGCTGCGGCTTCGATGTCTTTCTGCGGACGAAGCAGAGGAGTGCTGACGGCGTCGGGATTTATTGTCGTCACGAAAATATTGTGCTGGCGAAGCTCAATAGCCGAGGCTATCGAAAAAGCGCGAACGGCAAATTTCGATGCTGAATAAATAGCTATGCCGGGTATGGGAGTGATCGCCGACATCGAAGCGATGTTGATAATCTGACCGCCAGCTTGTTTGATCATCTGTCGGGCGGCGGCCTGCGTTCCAAAAATGACGCCTTTGACGTTGATGTCCAAATGACGATCAACCACTTCCGGCGTGGCTTCGTGCGCCCATCCCGCCAGCATGTAACCGGCGATGTTCATCAACACGTCAATCCGACTGAATGCTTCGACCGCTTCCTCAATCGCAAACTCCCAATCGGCAGCATCGCGCACGTCCAATCTGCGCAATCGGACACGATCTTCCGGCCAACGGTTCGCTTGAGCATATGCGGTCAGCGATTGAAAGTTCACGTCAGTGGCGAAGACGTAATGTTCCTGTGCAATCAACCTGTCAGCCAGGTGTTGGCCAATACCGCTTGCCGCGCCGGTCAGGAAAAAAATTCGATGCGTGTTCATACCAAAGAAAAATCATCGCTCGACCTGAACACTGTCAGATCGAGCGATGATTCGGTTTACGACAAAAGAAAAAACTCCCGCTCAAAATCTTATTTGAGCACGATATTCAGCTTGTCCATTTTCTGTTTGGCGGCCAGCGGGCGTTGAGCCGGAGTCGGTTCGACATCCGGTTCGCGCCATTTATTGGCCAGCAGAAATTCCTTGTCTTTAACCATCTCGCCCGCAGTGTAACAAGCCCATTCAAAATTATGGCCGTGTTTGATGGCATCGGTCGGACAGGCGTCAACGCAAAAACCGCAGAGAATGCAGCGGCCATAATCAATCTGATAAACCTTGGCGTAGCGATGATCCATGCCGATGCGTTCGGCGTAAGGGCGTTGGTCTTCTGCGCCTTCGATGTAAATCGCGTCAGCCGGACAGGCTGCTGCGCAAAGAAAGCAGGAAACGCAGCGTTCCTTGCCGTCTTCGTTGACGTCCAGAAAATGTTCGCCACGAAACATCCGGTAAATTTGCACAGGTTCGTCAGGATAACTGACTGTTTCTTTTCTGGTCGGAATATGGCTGAGCGTGACGCTCATGCCTTGCGCAGTTGATCGAGCGACTTCGACCACTTCTTTTACTGTGTTAACGATACTTGCGAGTATGGACATAGTTTGATTTGAATATGAAGTTGTTTGTTAAGCCCCTTCCGCCTGCCGCATCAACTGCCCGGTATTAGGCGGAAGGTTGAGCGCTTCTTTCGGAAAATGCTCGGCAAAAAATGAAACCAGATCGCGGACTGTCACCACACCAGCGGCCTGTCCCTGATTATCCACCAACGGGATATTACGATAATCGCCTTCCTGCATCAGGCGCATAGCCTCTATCACCGAATCCTCCAGGCTCAATTTGGCGGGGTTAACCGTCATCACCTGTTCAATGCCGGATTCGTAGCCAACCGATTCGCCAATAACCTTGTTTAACAGATCGCGTTCAGTGAACAAGCCGACCAGTTTTCCGTTGTCGCAAACCAGCGCGCATCCCAATCGGCTGGCTTTCATCGCTTCGACGGCGTCATTGATGCTGGCATTTCGTTCGACCAGCGCCGGTTGACGCAACGGCAAATGCCGGATTTTAAGGTTGCTCAGTTTGACGGCGATTGACACGGGAAAGACCTCCTGTAGTTAGAAATCAAGTGCGCTGTATTTGAGAATGTAATTGGCGACCGCTTTGGCGGAGATGATTCCAATCGGTTGCCCTTCTTTGACAATTGGCACGTGGCGATACCCGCCAACCGCCATTTTGTTTATCGCAATGCGTATCGGATCGCTGTCCGTAACGGCATCCGGGCTTGGCGTCATGACATCGCTGACCGGCAACAGCCTCAGATCAACATCAAGTCCGGCGACTTTGTTCAGCAAATCGCGTTCGGTCAAAATTCCGACCAGCTTACCTGCTTCAACTACAATCGCCTGGCCGATGCCAACTGTCTTGATTCGCGAAACAGCATGCGCCACTGAATCGGTGGGATTAACCGTCACAAGCCTGTCAAACGGGACTGAGCCGATGGTGTCCTCCATCAGATGTTTCTGCAATCCGCCGGTCGGCACCGGCACATCAAATACGCTCAATGTCTGTTGGCACTGATCACAGTTATCCATCCCCTCCAGATTGTTGTGTCCGCAGTAAGGACAAATCATGAAACCTCCTCAATCGGGCGAACTAACAATCCGCCCTGCTTAATTCCAGGATGAATGATCATTGCGCTTATTGTGCGCCATTGGAGCCAATCGTCCACGTCTCGCCGGAGTTGAGCAACTTGTGAAGATCGCCAGCGCCTTTTGAAGCAATGGCAGTCTCAATCTGACCAACCATCAATTGCTCGTAGGTCGGCTTGCTGACCTGGCGAAAAACGCCCATCGGCACGGGGAATTCAGGGTATTGCATTCTTCCGAGAATATAAGACAGGTTCGGTTCGGCGGCATTTTCGTTGTGAACCAGAATCTCGTCAACCGACACGCCATTTTCCCCGACGTTGACGATTTCCGGCGTCACGCCGTTTAACCGAATTCCCTTGTCCTTGTTCTTACCGAAAAGCAGCGGTTTGCCGTGTTCCAGATAGATCATCCGATCATCTTTGACTTCGCGCTCATTGAAGGATTTGAAAGTCCCATCGTTGAAGATGTTGCAGTTCTGGTAAACCTCCAGAATTCCCGATCCTTTGTGATGAGCCAGGCGTTCGACCATCGTCGCCAGATGTTTCGGATCAACGTCCATTGAACGTCCGACGAATGTCGCTTCGGCGGCAAAAGCCAGGCTCAGCGGATTGATCGGATAATCAATCGTCCCCATCGGCGCGGATTTGTTTTTCTTGCCCAGTTCGGAAGTCGGCGAATACTGCCCTTTCGTCAACCCGTAAATGCGGTTGTTGAAAAGCACAACCTTCAGGTCAATGTTGCGGCGCAAAGCATGAATGAAGTGATTGCCGCCGATTGACAACGCGTCTCCGTCGCCGGTTATGACCCAAACCTGCAAGTCCGGGTTGGCGGCTTTGACTCCGGTTGCGATTGCCGGAGCGCGTCCGTGAATGGTGTGAAAACCGTAAGTGTTCATGTAATACGGAAAGCGGCTGGAACAACCGATGCCCGAAATGAACACGATCTTTTCCTTCGATATGCCAAGCTCAGGCATGACTTTTTGCACTTGAGCCAGAATCGAATAATCGCCGCAGCCCGGACACCACCGAACTTCCTGATCGGTCTGAAAATCCTTGCGCGTCAGCTTGACCGC
>CAYRQB010000319.1:0-6995 GCA_964426025.1 uncultured Heliomicrobium sp. | reverse complement strand
TTGGTTCGAGGTCTTGACATTTTCCTTCTCAGCGGAGAATATTCGGCCTCATTCAAACCCGAAATTTCACAAGCTTTGAATTACAAGCAAGTCTAGGTCACAAGTAAATACTTCAAGTTTTAGCTAGGTGGAGGTCCTTATATGCCACAGCTCTTCCACCGCAGCACGAACACGCTTGCGCGATTGAGCATAGTTCTCGGACTTTTAATCGCAGGTGGTGGGTTGATGATCGTACTGGAATTCAACCGCACACCATATGTCACGCAAGCTCTCGTGGCGCGGGAGCAACCTGTGCAATTTTCCCACAAGCATCACGTCGGTGACGACGGGATTGATTGCCGCTATTGCCATACTTCGGTTGAGACGGCTGCCAGCGCCGGAATGCCGGCTACAAAGACGTGCATGAATTGCCATTCGCAGTTATTCGCCAATAGTCCATACCTGGAAATTGTGCGCGAAAGCTGGCGATCCGGCCAACCGATCAAATGGACTCGCGTGCATGACCTCCCTGATTTCGCCTACTTCAATCACAGCATTCACGTCAACAAAGGCGTTGGCTGTTCGTCCTGCCATGGGCGCGTTGATCTGATGCCGTTGATGTGGAATGTCAATTCGCTGCATATGGAATGGTGTTTGGAATGCCATCGCAATCCGAATGCTGTGCTGCGCGAGGAAAAGGACATCACGAACATGGAGTGGGTTGCGCCGAAAGATCAGGATGTCAAAGGCGCTGAACTCGCCAAAAAGTACAACATCCAACCGACGAATGTGCTGACGAGTTGTTCAACCTGTCATCGTTAAGCCGTCAGTTGGCAATGGCCGAAGTTCAATCGTTTCCCGTTCTTAAAGGGTCTGACTCAATCGGGAATCGTTCGAGCCTCAACCCATTGCCAAAGAATAACTGACTTCGGACAAAGAAACGAAAAACAATGTCTCATCGAGATCATCATCACGACCTTGAGCCGGTGCGCGAAGCGATCAGCCGCAAGAAAGGCCGGGAATTCTGGCGCAGCCTGGAAGAATTGGCTGGCACGGACAAGTTCCGGGAATTTCTGCATCGCGAATTTCCCGCTCTGAATGCGCCCGAAACCGATCCGTCAATGCTGGACCCGACAGGCCGCCGCAACTTCATGAAGTTGATGGGGGCATCGTTGGCTCTGGCCGGATTGACCGCCTGCACGCGCCAACCCAAAGAGCTTGTCGTCCCTTACGTCAGGACGCCGGAAGGCCTGGTGCCGGGCAAACCGCAGTTTTATGCGACTGCCTGGACCTCCGGTGGCATTGCCAGCGGTTTGCTGGTTGAAAGCCACGAAGGCCGTCCGACCAAGATCGAAGGCAATCCGGATCATCCGGGCAGCCTTGGCTCGACGGATGTTCAGGCGCAGGCCTCGGTTCTGGGACTTTACGACCCTGATCGTTCACAATCGGTTTTGAAAGTTGGCGATCCGCGAACCTGGGGCGATTTCCTGAACGATTTCAACATCTGGCTTGACGGTCAACGCGCCAGGCAGGGAGCCGGGCTGCGAATTCTGACAGAAACCTCGACTTCGCCGACACTGGCCGCACAGATGAAAGCCGTCCTGACCGCTTTCCCGCAAGCCAAATGGCACAGCTACGAACCGAACACGCGCGACGGCGCTCGCGTCGGAGCGCAGATGGTGACGGGGCAGTTCGTCAATACGGTTTACAAGTTTGAAAACGCCGACGTGGTGCTTTCGCTCGACGCGGACTTTTTGACCAACGGACCGGGAGCGGTTCGTTACGCGCGCGAGTTTATGAAGAAGCGCAGGCTGACGGGCGGTTCGCAGGAAATGAACCGTTTGTACGTCGCCGAAAGCACTCTGACCACAACCGGCGCTAAGGCGGATCATCGTTTGCCGATCAAAGCCGGAGACGTTGACGCGCTGGCTCGCGCGGTTGCAAACGCAGTTGGAGCTTCTGTTCCGGCTGGCGCAAACCTGAACGAAGAAGCGAAGAAATTCGCCGACGCGCTGGCCAAAGACCTGCAGGCTCATCGCGGCAAATCGCTGGTGATTGCCGGCGAACATCAGCCGGCGGCGGTTCACGCGATAGCTCACGCCATCAATTCGGCGCTTGGCAACACAGGCAACACAGTCGTTTACACCGAACCGATCGAAATCAATCCGGTTGATCAAATAGCTTCCATCACCGAATTGATTGGCGAAATGAACGCCGGAAAGGTCGAGGTGCTGCTCGTTCTCGGCGGCAATCCTGTTTACGACGCTCCGAACCTGCCCGGTCAGCGCGACAGTTTCCTGACCGCGATGAAGAAAGTTCCGCATCGCGTGCATATGGGACTGTACAACGACGAAACGGCGGCGAATTGCCAATGGCACATCGCCGAATCGCATTACCTGGAATCGTGGGGCGACGCCCGCGCTTTCGACGGAACCGTTTCGATCGTTCAGCCGCTGGTTCAACCGCTTTATCAAACACGTTCGCAGCACGAACTGCTGGCGGCGATGACGGGTCAGGCTGGCAAAACCACTCTGGATATTGTTAAGGATTACTGGAAGACGCAGCCGCAGATGGCCGCCAACTTCGATCAAGCCTGGAAACAGGCTCTGCACGACGGGTTGATTCCCGGAACCGAAGCGAAACCTGTGACGGCTACAGTTGACGCTGGCAAGCTGGCCGCGCTGGCTCCAGCCAAGACCGGCCAATACGAACTGGTTTTCCGGCTAGACCCATGCGTTCACGACGGACGCTTCGCCAACAACGGCTGGTTGCAGGAATGTCCCAAGCCTATCAACAAGATAACCTGGGATAATTTCGCTATCGTCAGCGAAGCAACCGCCGCGAAGTTGAACCTGGCGCCGAACGACGAACCGTATCACGCCACAGCGAAGATGCTGAACATCAACGTTGACGGCAAAGACCTTTCCTTGCCCGTATGGATTCAGGCGGGCCAGCCGAACGACACTGTCACGGTTTATCTGGGTTATGGTCGCGAACGAGCGGGCAATGTCGGCAACAAGTTGGGATTCAATACCTACTTGCTAAGGACGACCGCAAATCCGTGGATTGCCGAAGCCAAGCTCGCCGCTGGCGAAGGCACATATGAACTGGCTTCGACTCAGGAGCATTTCAACATTGACGCTTCAGGAATTGAGTCAACGGCATTCATTCCTGAAGAGAACGATCTTTCGGCTCGTCACATCGTCCGCACGGGCAACTTGGAAGAATACAAGAAGGACCCGAAATCCATTCATCACGGCGCGCACAAACCGGGCAGGGAACTGACGATTTATCCAAACTGGGATTACAGTCAGGGATACGCCTGGGGCATGACGATTGACATGAACGCTTGCATAGGCTGCAACGCTTGCATCGTCGCTTGCCAATCGGAAAACAACATCGCCGTGCTGGGCAAAGAGTTGGTCGCCAAAGGCCGCATCATGCACTGGCTGAGAATTGATACTTACTTCCGCGGCAGTTCCGCTAACCCGGAAGTCTACTTCCAGCCGATGATGTGCCAGCATTGCGAAGCAGCGCCCTGCGAAGTGGTTTGTCCGGTCAACGCCACTGTTCACGATTCCGAAGGTTTGAACGTTCAGGTTTATAACCGCTGCGTCGGGACGCGTTATTGCGCCAACAACTGTCCTTACAAAGTTCGCCGCTTCAATTACCTGCTTTACGGCGATTGGGAAACGCCTTCGTTGAAGAACGTTCGCAATCCCGAAGTCACCATCCGTTCGCGCGGCGTGATGGAAAAATGTACGTTCTGTTTGCAGCGCATCATGAACGGCAAGATCGAAGCCGAGAAACAAAATCGCCCGGTTGCGGACGGCGAAATTCAAACCGCCTGCCAGACGGTCTGTCCGACCGAAGCGATCATTTTCGGCAACATCAACGACAAGGAAAGTCAGGTGGCGAAGCTCAAGACCGAGCCGCGCAATTACGAGGTGCTGGCGGATTTGAACACTCGCCCGCGCTCCAGTTATCTGGCGGCGATCAAGAATCCGAACACAGAACTCGGTGGCGGCGCTTCACACGGCGAAGGCCAACAGTCAGGAGAGGCTAAGCATGGCTGATGCAGTAAACAAAGGTTACGTTGATCCTCGTCCGCCGATGATCGGCGGAAAATACGATCTGAAGACGATGACGACCAAGCTGATGGATGTCGTCTTTATGCGCGGTTTCCAAAAGGGCTGGGTTTTTGGATTCGCCATCGTCTTTCTGGGCACGCTGATGATGCTCAACACGATTGCCTACCTGGTGCTGAAAGGCGTCGGAATCTGGGGCAATTCGTCGCCGGTATTTTGGGCGTTCGACATCATCAACTTCGTCTGGTGGATCGGCATCGGTCACGCTGGAACGCTGATTTCGGCGATTCTGTTGCTGCTCAGACAGCAATGGCGGAATTCGATCAACCGATTTGCCGAAGCGATGACGCTATTCGCCGTCGCCTGCGCCGGATTGTTTCCGGCACTGCACACAGGTCGTCCGTGGGTTGATTACTGGCTCTTCCCGCTGCCAAACACCATGGGAATGTGGCCGAACTTCCGCAGCCCGCTGATGTGGGACGTGTTCGCGGTTTCGACTTACGCGACGGTTTCGGCTCTGTTCTGGTTTATGGGACTGATCCCGGATTTCGCCACTCTGCGCGATTCGGCCAAACACAAATGGCAGAAATTCGTCTTCGGCGGTTTGGCCATGGGATGGCGCGGCGATGCGCGGCATTGGAGCCGTTACGAATCGGCTTACCTGTTGCTGGCCGGACTTTCGACTCCGCTGGTTCTGTCGGTTCACACCATCGTGTCGTTCGACTTTTCCATCGGCATCGTTCCCGGTTGGCACGCCACAATCTTCCCTCCGTATTTCGTCGCGGGAGCCGTCTACGCCGGATTCGCGATGGTGCTTTCAATCGGCATTCCGGTTCGCAAGTTTTACAACCTGGAAGATTTCATCACCATGCGTCACATCCGCAATATGTGCAAAGTGATGCTGGCGACAGGTCTGATTGTCAGTTACGGTTACGCGATGGAAGCCTTCATGGCTTTTTACAGCGGCAGTACTTACGAGTTGTTTATGATGAAAAACCGTATGTTCGGACCATACGGTTATATGTACTGGCTGCTGATCCTGTGCAACTTCCTCGTTCCGCAACTTCTGTGGGTCAAGAAATACCGCGACAATATGTGGGTGATTATGGGCGTCTGCATGTTCATCAACGTGGGCATGTGGCTGGAACGTTTCGTGATCATCGTCATGAGTTTGAATCGCGACTTCCTGCCTTCGGGCTGGAGAATGTACTTCCCGACGGTCTTCGATTTCTCGATGTTCTTCGGAACGATCGGCTTCTTCCTGACGCTGATGTTCCTCTTCATCCGCTTCGTGCCGATGATCCCAATCTTCGAGATGAAGACTTTGCTGCCGCAATCGAAAGTTGACGAACACAAGGTCGCTCAGATCGAAGAACAGAAAGCCAACGGCAAAGAGCCGCTCGGCGGCGGCGAACCGGTTCCGCAATTTGGAGATTAAGAAATAAAACTTTCGACAGGATTTACAGGATTTATCAGGATGATTTTCAGAGGCTAAAAGACGAAGCACTTTTTTGAGTCTCAAGTCAATCTTGTTCAATCCCGTAAATCCTGTCGAAGAAAAACTGTCAAAAAGTTATGACGAAACAGGAAGAAAAAGGCATTTACGGGTTGATGGCCGAATTCGACGACCCCAGCGCAATCGTCGCGGCGGCTCGTCTGACGTATGGCGCGGGTTATCGCCGGATCAACGCTTATTCGCCGTATCCGGTTGAAGAGTTGATGGACGCCATAGGCTTTCGCAAAAACTATGTCTCGCTGGTGGTTTTCATCTGCGGATTGCTGGGAGCAATCGGCGGATTCGCTCTGCAAGCCTGGACTTCGGCTGAGGCCTATCCGCTGAACGTCGGCGGACGTCCGTTGATCAGCATTCCGGCGTTCATTCCTATAACCTTTGAATGCACGATCCTGCTGGCCTCGTTCGGAGCCTTTTTGGGCAACATCATCATGAACCGCCTGCCGCAACCGTATCACCCGGTTTTCAACGTGCCCAGTTTTTCACGCGCTTCGACCGACCGGTTCTTTCTTTGCGTCAAGGCTGATGACCCGAAATTCAATTACGGCGAGACTCGTGGCTTCCTTGAAGGCCTGGGGGCGAAAGAGGTGACCGATGTCGAAAGTTGAGAAATCAAAAGGCAAGAGTCAAAAGTCAAAAGGCAATAGTATGAAAAGTTCACTGATCAAAACCGGGCAGGAAAGAAGGTCAAGGCAATCATTTTTGATTTTTACCTTTTGCCTTTTGCCGCTTGCCTTCCTGTCTTTGGCCTGCCGTCAGGACATGCACGACAACCCGCGTTATGAAGCTTATGAAGAAGGCGCGGGACGGCAATTGCCCGAAGGCGCTGTAGCGCGCGGTTCGCTGGATTTGAATCCGTCGGCTCCGAAAGTGACAGTACAAACCGCCGCCGGAGGTCAGACTGCTCCGGCCAACACTTCGGCGACGCCCGCTCCGGCGATTCCGACCGGCGACGATGGTTTTCCATTTCGCCTGAGCGACAACGCCGACGAGCGCAAGAAGCAATTGATGTTGATTCTGGATCGTGGCGAAAGCAGGTACAGAATTTCCTGTCTGCCCTGTCACGGCACGCTTGGCGATGGCAACGGGATGATCGTTCAACGAGGTTTCAAACGTCCGCCTTCTTATCACGAAGAGAGATTGCGCAAGGCTCCTTCGTCGTATTTTTATGACGTGATGACGAACGGTTTCGGCGCGATGTCCAGTTACACGGATCAATTGACGCCTGAAGACCGATGGAAAGTTGCGGCTTACATTCGCGTCCTGCAATTGAGCCAGCGCGCGACGCTGACCGAACTCGGCGAAAAGGTCAAACAGGATGTCGAAAAGGAAATTCAGCAGGCTGCGGGCAAGAAGGCTCAAGGCCAGCCGGCACAGGCTTCAGGAGGACATAGCAACTAATGAACACGAATTAC
>CAYRQB010000318.1:0-6996 GCA_964426025.1 uncultured Heliomicrobium sp. | reverse complement strand
AAGCCTGTGGAACAGGCGAAAGCGTGTTGGCTGTCGCCCATTTCACGGGCTTAGGCATCGTCTCTTACCACCTCCTGGGGCTTGCGCCCCAGGCTTTATGCTGGCGCTTGCTTCGCAGGCTGAAAACAGGATTTTCCAAAATCTCTATGAGCCGCTCGCTCATGCTCGCTTACGGTAATCGCTCTGCTCGCCTGCGGAATCAGACCAGCTTGTGTTTGCGGACGGGCAGATCGCGGATGCGTTTGCCGGTGGCAGCGAAGATCGCGTTGGTAATGGCCGGAACCATCGGAGGCACGCCCGGTTCGCCTACGCCAGCGGGAGGCGCATCGCTTTTGACCAGATGGACGTGAGTTTCAATCGGCGATTCCTGAATCCGCGCCACAGGGTAATCGTGGAAGTTAGATTGCACGATTGCTCCGTTGGCGGCGGTGATCTCGCTCATCATCGCGATTGAAGTTCCGAACACGGCAGCGCCTTCGAATTGCGATTTGACGCGGTCAGGATTGATGACGGTTCCGGCGTCAACGGCCAAATCAACTCGCGGAATGCGAACGCGGCCTCTGTCGTCAACCTCGACTTCGACGACGGCGGCAACGTAAGTCAAAAAGCTGCGATGAGCGGCGATGCCCAGCGCGCGGCCTTTAGCCGGTTTCTTGTTCGCCCAGCCTGATTTTTCCGCAGCCAGTTCGATGACGTTTCGCAAACGTCCAACGTCGTATGGAAACTCATCGGGCGATTTGCCGTTGTTCCAGAAATTGACTCCCTGTCCTTTGAAATCCAGCTTGCGCGCCGGCCCCAGCAGTTCCAACAGGTATTCCACCGAATCGCGTTTGGCCAGATGAGCCAGTTCGTCGGCGAAGGAATGAATTCCGAAAGCGTGGTAGATGTTGGCAACCGCGCGCAACCAGCCAATGCGCACGTGCGGTTTGGCCGGGCCGTTTTCGGCTCTGTGGTTGGGAACGTCGTACGGCATTTCGTTCCATCCCATGCCGATTTCAAACGGCTGGCCGTAAACCGCCGCAGGTCCGGCAAAGGTCGAACCGATGGACGGAAACGCCGTTCGCTGCAACCAGGCGGTTGGTTTGCCTTTGTCATCAACGGCGGCTTTCAGATACATGCCGGCGACGGCGTGGTAATAATCGAAGCGAATGTCGTCTTCGCGGCTCCAGGAAACTTTGACGGGTTTGCCGACGGCTTTCGACAGCAGAGCGGCTTCGACCACGTAATCGGGTTTTGATTTGCGGCCAAAACCTCCGCCGAGCAGTGTGACGTGGCATTCGACGTTTTTCTTGTCTATGCCTAAAGCGGCGGCGACAGCGTCCTGCACGGCTTGCGGATTTTGCGTCGCGGCATAAGTGACGACTTTGCCGTCTTTGAATTCGGCGACGGCGGCGGGCGGTTCCATTGGCGCGTGCGACAAATGCGGAATGTAATATTCAGCTTCGTGAGTTTTGCCGCCTTTGGCAAATTCGGCGTCAACGTCACCCAGATTGCGAACCGCTTTTTGCGGTTTGCGGACGGTTTCCAACAGCGATTGTTTGTAGCTGGCCGAATCGTAACCGGCGTTGTCGCTGGCGTCCCATTCGACTTTCAATTTCTCTCGGCCTTTTTTCGCCGCCCAGGTGCTGTTGGCGATGACGGCGACTCCACCCAATGCCTGGAACAGATGCGGCGGTTTGAAGGCCGGAATGACAACGGTTTGCTGAACGCCTTTGACCGCGCGAGCTTCCTTGTCGTCGAAATTTTTCAGCTTGCCGCCTAAAACCGGCGAACGTTCGATGGAAGCGTGAACCATTCCGGGCATTTTGGCGTCAATGCCAAAAGTTCCTTTGCCAACGCAAATGTCGTCCAGATCAACAGTCGGCATGTTTTTGCCGATGTAACGAAACTCAGCCGGAGATTTGAACTTCAGTTCTTCTTTTTTCGGCACGGGCAGTTTCGCAGCCGCAGCCGCCAACTCGCCGTAACCCAATTCCTTTTTGCTGGCTGTATGAATGACTTTGTGATTTTGCGCTTTGCATTCGGATGTGGGAACTCCCCATTTTTCGGCGGCGGCGGCAATCAGCATCATTCTGGCTGTGGCTCCGGCTTCGCGCATGGCGTCGTAAAAATCGCGGATCGAACAGGAACCGTCCGTGTTCTGAGAACCGTATTTTTCGTCGCCGATGGCTTGTTCGACTTTGACTCGTTTCCAATCGGCGTCGAGTTCATCTGCGAGAACAGTCGGCAAAACGCTGCGGATGCCGGTTCCCATTTCCGAGCGATGAGCGACGACGATGACCGTGCCGTTGGTTTCAATGCCCAGGTACACGCTGGGATTCCAGGCGGCGCTGTCGGCCAATCCGGCGTATTCAGTTTTAATGGCAGCCAGAGCTTCTTCGGGCAACAAGCGAGCGCCGATGACCAGCGCGCCGGTCGTAAACATTGCGCCGAGAAAATCGCGTCGAGTGACAATTTCTATTTTGTTCATTTCCTGCCTCCTGTCGCCGGTTTCGCTGCTGGAGTTTTGTTCGCAGCCAGTTTGATGGCTTCGCGGATGCGCTGATACGTTCCGCAACGGCAGATGTTGCCGCGCATTTCCGCGTCAATATCGGCATCGGTCGGTTTGGCTTTCTTTTTCAGCAAAGCGGCGGCCTGCATGATCTGACCGCTCTGGCAATAACCGCACTGCGGGACGTTCGCCTGCCGCCAGGCTTGCTGCACAGGATGATTGCCCGCTGCGCTCAAACCTTCGATCGTGACGATGTTCTTTCCGGCAACGCTCTGCATCTGAGTCTGGCAACTGCGCATTGCCGCGCCGTTGATGTGAACCGTGCAGGCTCCGCACAAACCTTCGCCGCAACCATACTTGGTTCCGGTCATTTCCAGATCGTCACGCAGGAACCACAACAGTGGCATTTCGGGATCGCCATCGAACTGACGCGCGACCCCGTTGACTTTCAATCTGATCATTTCATTTTCTCCGTATGGTAAAGGAAGAGGAAACCACAGATGAACACGGATCAACACAGGTCAACACGGATCAATTTTTACTGTTTGCCTATGATCATCGGTGTAAGTCTGTGTTCATCTGTGGTTCATGGTTTGTATCAATCGTTGTTCTGATTTGTCATGCTTTGATGTCGTCTTTAGCGCGATCCCAGTAAATCGGCTTTTCGCGTTTGGCCGCCAGATTGATCATATGCGCGACGGCTGCCGCGCGATGACCGGCGAAAACGTCTTCGACCGGTTGTTTGCGATCACGGACGGCGTTCTGAAAATTTTCCAGATGCAAAGTGTTCGCGTTCGGCCCGACGCTGCCCCAATGTTCTTCGCCGTTGATGACCTGCGGTTTCCATTTTCGCGGCACTTCGCTTTCGATGACCTTCGGGTCTTTGTAATAAGCGTCCTGCAATTTGCTCGGCCAGGAATCAACTATCCAGCCATTGTCTTCGATTGGGAACTCCGGCTCGAAGCTCAGTTCGCGTCCGAGCGACAAAGTTCCTTTCGTCCCCAGAATCTGAACGCTGCGGCCTCCGCCGGATTCGTTGTTGAAAGTTCCGCTCAGGTTGATGGTGAAGCCTTCGGGGTATTGCAGAATGGCGTTCAAAGTGTCCGGCACGTCGCGCGATTCTTTCCAACGATAAAGCGATCCGGCGGCGACGACCATCTCAGGCGCTTTGGCGTCCATAATG
This sequence comes from uncultured Heliomicrobium sp., assembly GCA_964426025.1. Lineage (GTDB taxonomy): Bacteria > Acidobacteriota > Blastocatellia > RBC074 > RBC074 > RBC074. The sequence continues at coordinate 3,322 of CAYRQB010000318.1, read as the reverse complement.
TAATGCAGAGTCGTCATCGTGTGTATGAACAGATCGGTGGCCATTCCGCCCGAATAATCCTGATAACAGCGCCAGCGGAAAAAGCGTTCCAGATTGAACGGGTGTTTCGGAGCTTTGCCCAAAAACATTTCCCAGTTGACTGTTTCCGGGTTGGCGTCGGGCGGTATCGGATAAATCCATGCGCCTCCGGCAGTGTTGCGATGCTCGCTGGCGCGAATCATGGTGATCTGGCCGAGCTTGCCGGAAGCGATGATCTCTCTGGCTTTCTGTTGAATGGGAGAGCTGATGCTCTGGCTGCCGACCTGCAGGATGCGTCCGGTCTTTTTGACTGCGGAGATGATTTCCAATCCATCGGCGACGGTGTAAGTCAGCGGCTTTTCTATGTAAACGTCTTTTCCGGCTTCAAGCGCGGCGATGGCGTGGTCTTTGTGCCAATGGTCGGGAGTGCCAATGTAAACGGCGTCAACATCCGGCGAAGCCAGCAATTCGCCATGGTCTTTGAAAACTTTGGCCTGGCCTTTGGTTCGTTCCATCGCGCGTTCGATGCGGCCTTTGTAAGCGTCGCACATTGCCGTGATTTCAAAACCCGGCATACGTAAAACGTCGCCCATTACCTGATGAGCGCGCGCTCCGACGCCGATGAAACCCAGCCTGATGCGTCCGTTCGGGCTGTCGGCGTGATTGAACGAAGCTTCGGTGCGGCGGCTCGAACCCAGAATCAAACCGGCTCCGGCGCTGGTGGCGGCGGATTTTTTGATGAAATCTCGGCGGTTGATCTTTGTATTGGTCATAAACTCTCCCTTACTGACTGTTATTTGGTTTGTCGTGTTTTCTGCAATTCAGCGACTGCGGCCTCAAGCTTGCCGATGCGCGCAGCCATCTCTTCGCGCGTCATGCCGGTGGCGGCGTATTCGATAATGCGCGCTCCTGCGCCTGCTCGCATAGGCCCAGCGATCACGTCTGTCCGTTCGCCCGCTTTGACATGAATGCCGCGCTTGACCAGCGTTACCATTCCGTCGCCTTCGGCCCGCAGGTCATAGAGACCGGTTGGAAGCTCAAACCCGGCGTGTGCATTCATTGGCCTCTCAGTTTGCTTGATTACTTCACCGTCTTTTATAACTGAAAGCATGACCGAGTTCTCTCTCAAAGCAGCGTAGGATGCACTCAGGATGGTGGTGCTCACTTCAAGTTTGCCCACCCCTCCTTGTGCAACTGTCACTCCCGGCTTTGTCCACAAGATGCCGCTCAGCAAAACCACAAGCGCGCAGAGTGAAAGGGAAAAAACGGCTTTGCCTGAACTTTTCATCGCAACCTCCTATGAAGCGCACGGCGCTTCGGTTAATGAAGAAAGCGTTATTCACCGGCCAACAGAGTTTTTATCATTTCCTCTATCTCGGCTTTCAGCTTCTCGTGTCGCTCGCCGGTCGCCTTGCCGTCAAAACCGGCGTGAATGCGTTTAACCAGCCCGTCACGTCCAATGAAAATCGTCGTCGGATAAGCGCCGAAGTTTTCCAGTTGCGGCAGCTTCTTTTGAATGTCGCCTTCTTCGGTCGAACCGGCCAGCAACACCGGGTATTTCAGGTTGTGGCGTTTGGCGAAGATTTTTACCTGCTCAAGATCGCGCGCATATTCGCCTGTGTATTCAAACGCCAGAGCGACGGCTTCAAAACCCTGATCGCGGTAACGGTCGTATATCTGCTGCAAAAACGGCGATTCTTCGTGACAGTTCGGACACCAACTGCCAGTGATGGAAACGGCGACGACTTTGTTTTTGAATCGCTCATCGGTTGAAGAAATAGTTTTGCCTTCCAGGTCTGGAAAGCTGAACCTGAACGGCTCGACCGGATTTTTCATCCGCGTGTGATTGAACGGGTCAGGCAGATTGGCGACGATGTCTCTGTTGCTGTCGGTGATTCGTTCGGCAATGACTTTGCGAATCGGATCGAACAATCCGAAATCAACAATGCCTTCCAGCGTTCCCTGAGGCGTCAGCTTAGCCCGGAAAACGCGGCAATTGATGCCGTCAAAACGATTGAGCCTGAGTTCGCCATTTTCAAAACTGCCGGTCATCTCTCCCCAATCGCCGCTCAGGGGAATGATTGTTCCCGTCACTTCGCTTCCCTGCTGGCGGAAAGCCGCGCGCCAAAGACTCTGTTTCGGAACCTCGCCGACTCTCATCACCCATTGTCCGCCGACGCTGGAATCGTTTGGCTCGGATGACACTTTCGCCGCAGTCGAAGCGCGCGAAGCGTGCAGTTCTCTTTTCAGAATTTGTTTTTGCCATTGCCGCTCGAACGTCCCGTGCAACTGATCTCCGTCAATTTCGGCATTGAATTCGGCGTCATAAAAGTCGTATTGGAAATTCACCTTGTTGCCGTTCTGCGATCCATTGGTGGAAATCGTACGGTCATCGCCGTTGACCAAATACGCAATCAGTTTGTCTCCTTCGCGTTTGATTTCCAGCATAAATGTCACTTCCTCGCCGGATTTGTTTTTTATCTTGCCTTGCCAGACGCCAACCGCATCAGCCGGATTCTGCCGGCAAGCGGTGAAAAAAAGGGCGAATAAAACTGTAATTAAAGATGCGATGCGGCCAAAGCTGGCCGAACAGCCAATTCGGATCATTGAACTCCTTCTCTGCCTGAAGACGTTTTTTCTATTTTTGAAATCGGAAGGTAAAAATACAATTGCATCCTAAACCGTTCAAAGCGCGTTCAGCAAGCAATGATGTCAGCATCTCAGCTAGTCGTCCTGCGCAGGCAATGTTAATATTCAGACTGCTCCGAATCTCAAAGCCGTGCGCAAATAGCCAGCACAAGGAACTGATATGAACACGAAGAACATTTCCGGTCGCGAAACCCAGGCAGTCACGCCCTTCGGCACTTCGCCGATTCCCGCTCCACCGTCGCTCAAACAAACTTCTTACGACGGCACGTTGTTGAAAGAACGTTACATGATCGAAGGTGAGCTTGGACGCGGAGGCATAGGCGTGGTTTATCTGGCGCGCGACACTCAATTGATGAATCGCCGCGTGGTCGTCAAAGTTCTGTTAGACGATTCCGGCAATTCGATGCACAACCCCTGGTTCAAAAAGAAATTCGAGCAGGAAATCGAAGCGCTGATCCGTCTGGATCACCCGGGCATCGTCGGCGTGTTGGATGTCGGCACCATGCCCGATGGCAAAGAGTTTTTTGTCATGCAATACGTCGAAGGCGTGCCGTTGCGAAAGATGGTCAATGGCCAGATGAGCTTTGCCCAAATTGCCCGCATCGTTCGTCAAATCGGTCAGGCGCTGACATCGGCGCACGACAAGGGAATCGTT
>CAYRQB010000317.1:0-7006 GCA_964426025.1 uncultured Heliomicrobium sp. | reverse complement strand
TTCTTTGACGACGAAGTGCGGTTGCGGCGTTCGGTGGAAGCTCGCGCGATGCGCGTGTTTGCCGGGTGGTCGTACGACGAAATCATCCTGCCGATTTTCGATTATCACGATTTGTTTGCTCGCGGGATGGGAGCGGAAAAGGCCGAAGCGACTTACCGGTTTGTTGATCGCGACGGAGCCTTGCTGGCTTTGCGACCTGAACTGACTTCGCTGGTGGCGCGGACGGTGGCGACGCGATTTCTGAAACGCGAGCGTCCGATTCGGCTCTGTTATTCCGGCGAAGTTTTTCGTTACGACGACCCGGCTGAACGCGCCGCGCGCGAATTTCATCAGCTTGGCGTTGAACACATTGGCGAACCGGACATCGTCGCAGACATTGAAGTCCTGCTGGTGGCGGCTGAAGTTTTGAATTCGCTTGGCCTGACGGAATTTCGCATCGCGCTTTCGCACGTGGATTTTTTCAATGGCGTGGCCGGTTTTCTCGGACTGGACGAAGCGCGGCGAACAGATTTGCGGCAATTGATTGACCGGCGAAACAGTCTGGCGCTGGCTGAATTTCTGCAAACCGCAGCGCCTCACGTCGAACAATCTCGCCGGGACAATTTCTGCCGGTTGACGCAGATTGCCGGAAAGGAAGACGCCATCAGCCGTGCGCGGGAAATTCTGATCAACGAAACTTCGCGGGCGGCGGTTGATCATTTGTCGGAAATTTATTCGACGCTGGATGCAATCGGGCTTCGCGAAAATTTCGACATAGATTTTGGCGATACAGGAGTTCAGGAGTATTACACCGGACTGGTTTTCAAGGTTTTCGTGCCGGAACTTGGCGTGGAAATCGGCAGCGGAGGCCGTTACGACAATCTGATTGCGAATTTCGGCAAACCGGAACCGGCGGTCGGATTTTCCTTCGCGCTGGATGGATTGGTTGCGGCAATTGCCAAACAGCGGCGAAAGATTGAATCTGAAAACGAAGCTCCGCAAACAATCGCCGTCAACGGCGATCTGGCGGCGGCTTTCAGCCGGGCAAGAGAATTGAGACTGCAAGAGAAGCAGGTGAGAATCAGTGCCAAGTAACAAACTGACAATCGCGCTTTCAAAAGGGAGAATGCAGGACGATGCGCTGGCACTGTTTGCCCGCGCCGGAATCGTCGTCGAAGAAAGCGAGTTGAAATCTCGCAAATTGATCATTCATTCCGCCGATGGACGTTACGCTTTCATTCTGGTCAAACCCGGCGACGTGCCGACTTATGTCGAATACGGCGTGGCCGACGCCGGCATTTGCGGACGCGATGTTTTGCTGGAATCCGAAGCGGACGTTCACGAACCGCTGGATTTGAAATTCGGTCATTGTCGGATTGCCGTCGCTGGCAAACGCGAAGTCATCGGACAGGATTACAATTTGCTGGCGACGGTTCGCGTGGCGACAAAGTACACGCGTATAGCTTCAAAATACTTCCAGCAAAAAGGCGTGCCCATCGAAGTCATTCCGCTTTCGGGTTCGGTCGAACTGGCTCCGCTGATCGGTTTGTCTGATCGCATAGTTGATCTGGTCGAAACCGGACGAACGCTGAAAGAAAACGGTCTGGACGTGATCGAAGTCATCACCGAATCAACAGCGCGGCTGGTGGTCAATCGGGCCAGCTTCCATTTGAAACGAGTCGAAGTCGGCGATCTGATTGCCAAATTGACTGAAGCGCTGGCATCTGAAACTTGAAAGATTTTCTCCCACGAAGCCACACGAAGGGAGCACGAAGAATGGCAGACAGGATTTACAAGATTGAACAGAATTGATTTCGTTTTGGTTCAGACAACAACTTCATCCTGTTGAATCCTGTAAATCCTGTCTAAAAATTTCTTCTCTTCGTGTTTTCTTTGTGTGTCTTCGTGGGAAACCATTCCCAAAATATGATCGAAATTATCAAACTGGACATCACCCGCCCCGAAGAAAGCGAAAAGCTGCAACGCATCTTGAGCCGCAATGTCGGGCTGAACAACGAAATTCTGGCTCGCACCGAAGCCATTATCCGCGACGTGACATTGCGCGGAGACGCTGCGGTCGTTGAATGCACTCATCGTTTCGACAACGTGGTTCTGTCGGCGCAAACCATGCGCGTTGATCGCGAGCGAATCGAAGAACTGGCTGAGAAGGTTGACGAAGAATTGATCGCCGCCATGCGCGAAGCGATTTCGAACATTCGCTATTACCACGAAAGGCAATTGACCAAAGACTGGCAAGTCGAAATGGCCAACGGTGTGCGGCTTGGTCAAAGGATTCGCCCGCTGCAAATCGTAGGGCTTTATGTGCCCGGCGGCACGGCGGCTTATCCTTCGACGGTGATGATGAATGCGATTCCGGCGCAGGTGGCCGGAGTCGAACGCATCGTCGTCGTTACTCCCCCCGCGCAATTTTCTCAAAATCCTGTCATTGCCGCCGTGTTGAAAGAACTGGAACTGTTTGAAGTCTATCTGGTCGGCGGAGCGCAAGCCGTCGCCGCGCTGGCTTGCGGGACAGCGACAATTCCGCGCGTTGACAAGATAGTCGGCCCCGGCAATCAGTACGTCGCCGCCGCCAAAAAACTGGTTTACGGCGCGGTGGACATTGATTCCATCGCTGGCCCGAGCGAAATCGTCGTTGTCGCAGACGACACCGCGCGAGCCGATTTCGTCGCGGCGGATTTGTTGTCGCAGGCCGAACATTCAGAAGACGCCGCCGCAATTTTGATCACGACCAGCGAAAAGCTGGCCGAAGCCGTCACCGGAGAACTGGTCAAACAGACCGCGCTGCTTTCGCGCCGGGAAATCGTCGAACGTTCGCTGGCCGATTATGGAGCGCTGATCATCGCCGATTCGCTGGATGACGCCTGCGAGCTGGTCAATCGGCTGGCTCCTGAACACGTCGAAGTCATGACCGCCAACGCCGAAGCAACAGCCGAAAAGATTCGCAACGCCGGAGCAATTTTCATCGGCCCTTATTCGCCCGAATCCGTCGGCGATTATTTCGCCGGAACGAATCACGTTTTGCCGACCGGCGGAACGGCGCGCTTTTCTTCGGCGCTGGGCGTTTACGATTTCCTGAAACGAACCAGCGTCGTCCGTTACACCAAAGAAGAATTGATGCGGACTGCCGCTTCGATTGAACGACTGGCTCTGGCCGAAGGCTTCGAAGCGCACGCGCGCGCGGCGACAATTCGATACGAATAGTTTTTGCATTGCGGCTTTGCCGCCCGATGTTCGGAAGGCCTGTGGCCTTCCGAAAGCTTTGCTTATTTTTGGGCTATGCCCGTCGGGGCGCAGCCCCTCGGTTACTCCATGACCGCTTTTGGCAAGTCAAAGACTCGCCGCACATCAGGCGGCGAAGCCGCTAAAACATCGGAACAAGTTTTCATGGCTTCACCACTCGACAAGATCAAATCCAACGTCCGCGCGATCAAGGCTTACACGCTCGATGCGCTCGAAGCTCCGATCAAAATCAACCAGAACGAAAACCCGTTCGGCATGCCCGCCGCGATCAAAGCCGAAGTTCTGCGCCGTGCCAGCGAACAAGATTGGGCGCGCTACCCTGAATTCATCCCGACCAGGTTGCTGGAAAAGTTGGCGGCTCACGTTGGTTGGCGCAAAGATGGTGTGATGGCCGGCAACGGATCGAACGAGATGATCCAATCGGTCGTCAATTCCATCGTCGAAAAAGGCGTCAAAGTCATTTTGCCCGAACCGACTTTTTCAGTTTATCGTCAGGTCATTCAGGTCGCGGGCGGCGAAGTAATTTCGGTTCCGCTGAACGAAGACCTGACCTTCAACATTCCGCGATTGGCCAGCAAACTGGTTTCCAGTCACGCCGAAATGGCGATCATCTGTTCGCCGAACAATCCGACCGGCTGCACGATTTCACCGCGCGATCTGGCTTCTTTGTTGCGAAACAGCGAAGCGATCATCGTTGTGGATCAGGCCTACCTGGAATTCGGCAGCGATGATTTCATATCGCTGCTTAGCGAATACAAAAACCTGGTCATCCTTCGCACGTTTTCAAAAGCGATGGCGATGGGCGGATTGCGCGTCGGTTACTGTCTGGCCGCGCCGGAACTGATTCAGGAATTCAACAAAGCCAAGATGCCTTACAGCCTGAATTTCTTTTCGATGACGGCGGCTGAGGTGGCGCTGGAAAACATGCATTTGCTGAAACCGCTGGTTGAACGGATGCACGAAGAACACGACCGCCTGTTTGCCGAACTGCAAAAATTCGACGGGCATTTGATCCCTGTGCCTTCGGCGGCAAATTTCTTCGCCGTCAAAACTGCGATTCCGCCGAAAGAACTGTTTGAAGCCCTGCACGCGCGCGGCATCCTGATTCGCAACGTCAGCAGCGCGCCGATGCTGGAAAATTACGTCCGCATCAGCGTCGGCACGCCTGAAGAAAACGACAAACTGATTGCCGCGTTAAAAGAAATATTCGCAACGGCCAGGGCGTGAGTGTGTGAATTGTTGTTTGCTCAGCGGCAGCAACGAACTCTTTCCGATTGGCAAACGCGCTTGCTACCCTCGCGGCATTCTGTGGCAGGCGATTTACCTCTTGCCGAATCTGAGCGCCACTCGCAGCTTGAGCTTATCCTTGATTTACGCGTCGAAGCCGCCGCGCGGCGACAAAGTAAGAAGTAGTGGGACTCATACCCAAGCTTGACTGTGATAATGGATTTTGTTTTGAGGTTTGCTAAACGAAACCTTGAAGGATTTCCGATGAGATTTGGTTTTGCCAAAAGTCTAAGTGTTTTGCTCTTCTAGTGTCTGCTATGGCTGCTTGCCATGGCACGGCAGTCACCGGAAAATTTCTTAAAATGACAGGATTTGGACAACGCTTGGTAAATCTATTTGCGCATCCTTTCAGCGGGCTTCACGGCTTCATGCTAATCGTTCTTCTTTCTTTCCTGGCCTGCGGTTTTCTTCTGCTGGCGGGCTATCGTTTCTTGAATAGAAACAGTGACTGTCCAATTCAATCTCTCTTTGCCCGTGAGGCATTCATCAAACTTCGCTGGCCGCTGTGCATGCTGGTCGTGACCGCCATATTTCTCCTCTCAAACCACTTTTTGCTGCGCGGCCAGGCTGTCGGAATTTGGGATGTAAATAATGCTTATTACCCGTATCAGGCTTTAGTCGCAGACCACGCGCGCGCTGGCCGCTTGCTGCAATGGGACCCCTGGTCAAATGGCGGGATACCCGAAGGAGGCGATCCGCAATTCGGGGCCTTCTCTCCGGTGAATGTAATCATTGGTTTCATCACCGGAGGCACATCCTCCGGGTTCTTGTTTTACTGGTTTTTTATGTGGTGGCTGGGCGGATTGGGCGTGATGATGTTGGCAAGACATCTCAAAGCGCCAGCCTGGGGCGCGGCGGCAGTGGCTGTGGGCTTTCTCTTTTGTGGAACTTATATCGGACATGCCGAACACACCTCAACAGTCACTGCCTTTTCTTTTCTGCCACTCGTGATCTGGCGTCTGGACGTTGCGCTTCTCACCCGCCGCAAATTGCCGGCGATTGAAGCAGGTATGATTTGGGGATTGTCGGCAATGGCTGGGAATCTGCGTCGTGGCCTTTGCCGGATTGATGTCGCCACCGCGATTCAAGCAGTTGTTCGTTCCGGTATTGCTGCTGGCATTGGCGGCAGCCGATGCTGGCCTGACAACTTTCGTCTCCATCGAGACAATCGCCGATCGCGATCCGAACGCCATCAGACGATGGAAGACACTGGATGCAAGGCATTCCGCTTCGCTCGACCTGACCCGCGGACTCTTGCGCGAAGATGCTTCAGTTTACCAGGACGGAACTTATCGCCTCGACCGAACAAACGACCAGATGATTACCAAGATTCCGGTCTTCAACTCTTACGCCACGGCGCAGAATACTTACCAGGAAGCCATGTTCGCCCATCCGAAAATGAAGCAAATGGCAGTTGGCGCTGAGCGCATCTGGTTCTCGAAAGAAGTGGACATGGTCGGTCCGACCGGAGGTAACTTTTCGGTTTTCACTCAACGGGTTGAGGCGCTTGATGGATTCCCATTGGTGATTCATTCCCCGCAGGAGTTGCTCAAGCTGAAGGAGAAGGACAGGCTGAATCAGGCGACCGACCAGGCCTCCCAAAATTTAAGGATCGAGAACCTGCCAGCGGCGGAAAAGATTCCAGTCAAACTGCTCAAATACTCGCCCGTCGAACTCAGCTTCGAAGTGCAGTGTGCGACCGATGGCTGGTTGCTGGTAACAGACCGTTGGGCGCGCGGCTGGCGAGCCGAAATCAATGGGGAGCCAGCCGAAGTTTACGGCGGCAACTTCATCTTCCGCGCCGTTCAAGTATCGGCAGGCCAGAATAGCATCAGGTTTATTTACCAGCCCTTCGGCTTCCCGTGGTTGGTAATGCTGAGTTGGGTGACGATGGCAGCAATTGCCTTTAGCTCGACCTATCGGCGCTGGCGTACATCAAACCTGGCTAGTCGTATTAAGCAAGAGGCTAAACTTCGGTAAACAGACTGCCGAGAATAAATGCCAAGCAAATCAATTTTTCTTCGGAGTGGCTGATTCTTTAGCCGCGCTACTGTCAGAATTTCGGGGGCGAGCATAGTAACCTTGCCTGGTTAGAATCGTTCCCTCGCCTTCGTGTCAGTCATTTAGCTTCTTTAGAACTTGCGCCATGCACTCCGCCCTCGTCTACTCTCGCACTGCACGGTATCTTCCCCCCACACGAATAGGTTAATGTCTTCCAGGCGCATCCCTTTTGGCACTCCATCTCAAGGCCATTGTCCGTCTGTGTCACCACAATGGAAAAAGGGACGGGCTTAGCTTCCGACCGGGACTTCGCCTCCCAACCTACGAAAGGCGTCGCCAAGGTAATCAACAAACCTACAATAAACTTTCTCTTCATTGGTGTTTTCCTTCTGATTAGGTGCTGCCGTTTTTGACCTACCTCGCATTTCGAGGCCTCACAAACAGGTTAACCGGGCCGTGTCTGATCCAGCAAAATTAG
>CAYRQB010000316.1:2042-7061 GCA_964426025.1 uncultured Heliomicrobium sp. | reverse complement strand
AAATTTCCGGCGGCACTTTCTCCATCACCAACTTCGGTTTGTATGGCGGTTACACCGCCACGCCGATCATCAACCAGCCGCAATTGGCGATTCTTGGTGTCGGCGGAATCCACAAAAAACCGTGGGTGATTGAAACCGACGACGGTGACGCCATCGCCATACGACACATCGGAGTGTTGAGTCTGTCGTTCGATCATCGAATCATTGATGGCGCAGTCGGAGATCAATTCCTGGCGCACATCAAAAAGACGATTGAAACGACTGACTTCGCGTCATTGCTTTAATTGAGGTAACGGGTGGCAGGCAGTCGGCGCGGAAACATCCGCGAGTTACGACCTGCCACCTGAAACTTATGAACGTTTGCGAAGCGCGTTATCTTGGACTTGTTCCTTATGGCGAAGCGCACGAGCTTCAAAAAGAACTGGTCGAGAAACGCAAAGCCGACCAGATACCAGATACTTTTTTGCTGCTCCAGCATCCGCACGTCATCACGCTGGGGCGAGCAGCAGACCGCACAAACATTCTGGCCGATGAAGCGACGCGAGCGCGGTTTGGCGTAGAGCTTCACGAAACCGGGCGCGGCGGAGACGTGACTTATCACGGGCCAGGTCAATTGGTCGGTTATCCGATCATCAAATTGTTGCTCGGTCGCCAGGACATTCGCCGATACGTTCGCGATTTGCAGCAAGCGCTGATTCGCACTGCGGCTGATTTCGGCGTTGTGGCAGAACCTCGCGGAGGCGAATATGTCGGCGTCTGGGTTGGCGATGAAAAGCTGGCCGCCATCGGCATTCGCATTTCGCGATGGGTGACGATGCATGGATTCGCCTTCAACGTCACCACCGACTTGAATTACTTTCAATTGATCGTTCCCTGCGGCATTCGCAATCACGGAGTGACTTCACTGGAAAAACTTTTGGATCGCCCGGTCGAAATCGGTGACGTCGCTGAAAAGTTGACGGAGCATTTCGGCGACGTATTCAACCGACAAATGGTGATGGTTTCGGGGCAATGCGCTCTTTAAGCATCAACTTCCAACCACCTACTCAACATGAAAAAATTCCGCCTTACCCTCACAGCGCAAATCTTTATTGGATTGTTGCTCGGCGTCATCGTCGGCGGCCTTATCAATTACCTGCTGGCTGACAGCCCTGATACCAAGGCTCAAGCCATCGCCTGGGTACGCGTGCTTAGCCGCATCTTCCTTAGCCTGATCAAAGTCATCATTGCGCCGCTGATTTTTTCGACACTGGTTGTCGGCATCGCCGGAGCGGGCAGCATCAAAGAGGTGGGAAGGATCGGCCTGAAGGCGCTCATCTATTTTGAGATCGTCACGACTCTGGCTTTGTTTATAGGGCTTGGCGCGGTCAACCTCACCAAGCCGGGTTTGGGCGTGAACCTGTCGGCGGAACAAAGCGTAGAGGCTCAGGAAATCGCCGCCCGCGCGGGCAAAATGAGTCCGCAGGATCACATCGTCAACATCTTCCCAACCAGCCTGATCAAATCCATGGCTGAAAACGACGTGCTGCAAATCGTCGTCTTCAGTCTGCTGTTTGCAATTGCCGTCGGAGCCATCGGCGAAAAGGGCAAGCCGATGATCGCTTTCTGCGAATCTTTATCTGAGGCGATGTTCAAATTCACGAACTACGTCATGCACTTCGCGCCGTGGGGGGTCGGCGCGGCGATGGCCGTGACGGTCGGCAGCAAAGGGCTTGGCGTATTGATCAATCTGGCCAAACTGATTTTGACGCTGTACGGAGCATTGGCCGTTTTTATCATCGTCGTGCTGGGAACCGTGGCGCTGATCATTCGACTGCCACTGAAACGCTTCGTCCGGCTGGTTCGCGAACCGGCGTTGCTCGCTTTCGTCACGACTTCCAGCGAATCGGCTTTCCCGAAAGCGATGGAGAACATGGAACGATTGGGCGTGCCTCGCCGCATCGTCAGCTTCGTTTTGCCGATGGGATACAGCTTCAATCTTGATGGCTCGACCCTGTATTTGTCGTTGGCTGCGGTTTTCGTCGCGCAAATGTCGAACATCAACTTATCGCTCGGGCAGCAGTTGCTGATCGTCCTGACACTGATGCTTTCGACCAAAGGCATCGCCGCCGTGCCGCGAGCCTCGCTGGTTGTTCTGGCCGGCACACTGGCCCAATTCGGCTTGCCACTGGAAGGCATTGCGGTCATCCTTGGAGTTGATGAATTGATGGACATGGCCAGAACTTCAACAAATGTAATTGGGAATTGTCTGGCTACGGCGGTTGTCGCGCGTTGGGAAGGCGAATTCAACGACGAAGGAAATGAAATTGTCGAGCCTGTTGACGACACGATCAGTCCGCACAGTCAGCCGAAACTTGAACTTGCGGAAGGCGATTGACACTCTTAACAAGAGAGAGAAAACCGATGGCGAACAATTCTGATGAAACAGTAGGCAAACCGATTGATCGCGGAGATGAAACCACCAGCGACACGCACGGATTGGCGCTTCACACCAAGATTCTGATCGGTCTGGCGGTCGGCGCAGTCTTTGGCATCGGAGCCAATTTTCTGACTGCGTCGAATCCGGGCGCGAATGCCAGAGTAATGTGGGTCGCCAAATACGTCACAGATCCGATCGGCCAGGTTTTTCTTCGCATGCTGTTTATGGTCGTCGTTCCGTTGGTCTTCGCTTCGTTGTCGTTGGGCGTGTCGCAACTCGGCGATTTGAAAAAGCTGGGAAGAATCGGCATCAAGGTTTTCTCGTACTTTATCTTGGTCACGGCGCTGGCTGTGACTATCGGGCTTTCGCTGGTCAACACGGTCAAACCCGGCGTCGGTTTTCCGCCCGACGTGCAAACCCGATTGATGGAAACATTCGGCCAGGAAGCCGAACAGAAAGGCGCTCAGGCAAAATCAGATCAGGGATTCGGCGTCAACACTTTCGTCAACATAGTTCCTCGCAATCCGGTTGACGCCGCGGCGAAGACAGACATGCTGGCGGTGATTTTCTTCTCGCTGGTCTTCGGCATTGCGTTGACGTTGATTCCGCGCGACAAAGCGATTCCTGTGCAACGCGTCCTGGACGGGCTGGGCGAAGCGATCATCAAGATTGTCGGCATGGCCATGCAGATTGCGCCGTTTGCCGTCGCGGCGCTGATCTTCAGCACCACGGCGCGATTCGGCTGGAGCGTGCTGCAATCTTTGCTGTGGTACGCCGCCTGTGTCTTTGCCGGATTGCTGATTCATCAGTTCGTCGTTTATTCGATATTGGTCAAAGTTTTCGCGAAACTGAATCCTTTGACATTCTTTCGTAAAGTAACTCCGGTAATGATCACAGCGTTTTCGACCAGTTCGTCGAACGCGACTTTGCCGACTTCGATCAAGGCGGCTGAAGAAGAGTTGGGAGTCCCGCCGCAAATCGCCGGTTTCGTTTTGCCGCTTGGCGCGACGATGAACATGAACGGCACCGCGCTGTTCGAAGGCGTGACCTGCGTTTTTCTGGCTCAGGTGTTCGGAGTCGAACTGGGATTGGGACAACAACTGGTTGTCATCATCTTGTCCGTCCTGATGGCCGTCGGCACGGCGGGCGTTCCGGGCGGTTCGATCCCGCTGCTGATGATCGTGCTGGATACGATTGGCGTTCCTCCCGGCGGCATTGCGATCGTTCTTGGCATAGACAGGATTCTGGACATGGCTCGAACCGTTCCGAACGTCACCGGCGACATCACCTGCGCCGCGTTCATCGCGCGATCCGAAGGAACGGAGTTAAAAGTCGGAGCGGCGGAAGTTGTCGAAGCAACCGCCGATTGATTTACCGGAAAATATTGTTATGAGAAGTTTGAAAGACAAATTGCCGAAGCCCGAATGGTTGAAGATCAAGCTCAACATGGGCGAAGACTTTCTGGAAGTGCGGCGTATGATGAACGATCTGAGTCTGCACACCGTCTGCCAGGAAGCTCGATGCCCGAACATTTACGAATGCTGGTCGAACCGCACTGCGACTTTCATGATCGCGGGCGACGTTTGCACCAGGCGTTGCGGATTTTGCGCCGTCAGCAAGGGCGAACCTAAACCTCTGGACACAGGCGAACCAATGCATGTCGCCGAAGCAGTCCGCAAACTGAATCTGCAACACGCCGTCATCACCGGAGTCAATCGCGACGACAAAAGCGACGGCGGAGCCGAACATTGGGCGGCGACGATCCGCGCCGTTCGTCAGATCAATCCAGAATGCAAGGTCGAAGTCCTGATCCCGGATTTTGAAGGCAATGACGACGCGCTCGACGTTGTGCTGGCCGCACAACCTGACGTTTTGAATCACAACACCGAAACCGTCCCGCGGCTTTACCATCGCGTCCGTCCGCATGCTCAATATCACGAATGGACGATGAAACTGCTCAGACGCGCCGCCGAATATCGAGACAGAGTTTTGCCGTCAATGCTGACAAAGTCCGGCGTGATGGTCGGCCTGGGCGAAACCAACGAAGAGATTGTCGAAACCATGCGCGATCTGCGCTCGGTTGATTGCGACATCCTGACCATCGGTCAATACCTGCAACCCGCCGAACGCCGATTGCCGGTCGAACGCTTCTACACTCCGGCTGAATTCGCCGAATTCAAACGACTGGGTTTGGAAATGGGATTCAAGTACGTCGAATCCGGCCCGCTGGTTCGGTCCAGTTATCACGCTCACGAACACAAACCGGAAAATGCGCACAAACTGAGCGAGGCTCTTTTCGATCAGCAATCGAATCCGCGCGAGCTTCGCGTGTTGAACAACTTCAAAGCAGTTGTTCAATAAGCCGCCGGTCTTTTGCTTATGGCTGATCGAATCATTCGCTTGCCGGAAAACGTCACTGGCGCTTTTTACGTTGACAGTCGCTGCGTTGATTGCGAAGTCTGCCGCGACATTGCGCCGGAAAATTTCAAACGAATTGCCGCGCGTCGTTACGTCGTCGTTTATCAACAACCCATCAACGCCGAACAAGAAAGCCTGTGCCGCGAAGCAATGGAATGCTGTCCGGTCGAAGCTATTGGCTG
>CAYRQB010000316.1:0-1942 GCA_964426025.1 uncultured Heliomicrobium sp. | reverse complement strand
TCAATCTTTCCTGGGAGAAATTCAGAGATGTACAAACTGGTTTTGATTCGCCACGGCGAAAGCACCTGGAACAAGGAAAACAGATTCACCGGCTGGACGGACGTTGACCTGTCGGAAAAAGGCAGAGAAGAAGCCAAGGCCGCCGGTCAGTTGCTGAGAGCCGAAGGTTTCACATTTGACGTCGCGTTCACTTCGGTTTTGAAACGCGCGATTCGCACTTTGTGGATGGCGCTGGACGAACTGGATTTGATGTGGATTCCCGTCCACCATTCGTGGCGGTTGAACGAACGCCATTACGGCGCGCTGCAGGGTTTGAACAAAGCCGAAACCGCCAACAAGTTCGGCGACGATCAGGTGAAAATCTGGCGACGCAGTTACGACATTCCACCGCCGGTTCTGGAAAAATCGGATGAACGTTTTCCCGGGAATGATCCGCGTTATGCCGATCTGACCGAAGCCGAATTGCCGCTGACCGAATGCCTGAAAGACACCGTCGCGCGAATGTTGCCTTACTGGCACGAACTGATTGCTCCGGCTGTCAAATCAGGCAAACGCGTGATCGTCGCCGCGCACGGAAACAGTTTGCGCGCGCTGGTCAAATACCTGGACAACATTTCGGAAGAAGAGATTGTCGGGCTGAACATTCCGACCGGCATTCCGCTGGTTTACGAACTCGACGACGATCTGAAACCGATCAAGCATTATTACCTGGGCGATCCTGAAGCGATTGCCAAAGCCGCTGAAGCCGTCGCCAATCAAGGCAAAGCAAAATAGCGATTAGGAGGTTCGATATGCCGATTCGCCGTCTGCTGATTCTGAGTTTGATTTGTCTGTCATCCATTGTCGTCAACGCGCAAGACCGCTGGCCGCAATTTCGCGGTTCGGAATCTATCGGAGTTGCCGAAGACGCCAAACTGCCGGACAAATGGAGCGCGACGGAAAACGTCGCCTGGAAAACTGACATTCCCGGTATTGGATGGTCTTCGCCGATTGTCTGGGGCAATCAGATTTTCCTGACCTCGGTCATCAACACCGGCGACACTGAACCGCCGAAGAAAGGTTTGTATTTCGGCGGCGAACGCCCTGCGCCCGCAGCCGAACATCGCTGGATGGTATACGCCGTTGATTTCAGAACCGGCAAGGTGATGTGGGAACGCGAAGTTCATCGCGCGATTCCGAAAATCACGCGGCATTTGAAAAACAGCTACGCTTCGGAAACGCCGGTCACAGACGGCGAACGCGTTTACGCTTACTTCGGCAACGTCGGACTGTTCGTCTTCGATATGAAAGGCGCGCTGTTGTGGAAACAAATGTTCGACGCGAAGAAAACGCGCTTCGGTTGGGGCACTGCGGCTTCGCCGGTCGTGTACAAAGACAGGTTATTCATCGTCTGCGACAACGACGAACAGTCATATCTGGTGGCTTTCGATAAAAAAACCGGCAACCAGCTTTGGAAAGTTGACCGCGAAATCGGTACCAATTGGGCCACGCCGTACATTTGGGAAAACGGACAGCGCGTCGAATTGGTGATTCCCGGCACGAAAGCCGTTCGCTCGTATGACCTGGACGGCAAGGTTTTGTGGGAGTTCAAAGGCATGTCCTCCATCGCCATCCCGGTTCCGTTTTCCAGACACGGCCTGCTGTACATCGCATCAGGCTACGTAGGCGATCAGCATCGCCCGGTTTACGCCATCAAGCCCGGAGCTTCGGGCGACATTTCGTTGAAGGAAGGCGAAACCAGCAACCAGTTCATCGCCTGGTATCAGCGACAGGCCGGCCCTTACAACCCTTCGCCGATTGTTTACGGCGATTTGTATTACACGCTTTATGATCGCGGATTTTTCACCGCTCACGACGCCAAAACCGGCAAGGAAGTTTACGGCAAACAGCGCATTGACCCGGCAGCCGGAGCTTTCACCTCTTCGCCGTGGGCGTACAACGG
>CAYRQB010000315.1:0-7067 GCA_964426025.1 uncultured Heliomicrobium sp. | reverse complement strand
GAATTGGTTTCGATTTCGTGGATGAGAGAAAAGTCTCCTGGCGCGTTCGAGCCTACGCTGTAACATTTGGCGCTGCCGTGTTCGTCGCGATAAAAGCCAAGCTCCTGCGATTCAGTCTCGCTCCATTCGCGGTGAAAGATTGTGCCGATGAGGTTGAAAATTACCGGCGGGCAGATGGTCAACCGGTAACCTTTCGGCATCAGCCCGCGGGTTTTCCAATCTTCTGTTACCAGATTGACGAATCTTCGCAATGAAGTGTAGTTGTGACCGTAACGCGTGCTTGAGGTAAATTTCGATTCTCCAAAATAAGGCGCGAATGGATCAGCCGCCGGTTCAAAACCGTAATGCGTGCCATAAAACTGCCGGTTACCGGGCAGGTAACTCGGCTTTGCCGTGGTTTCGACGCCGATGATTCGTCCCTGATGACGGTTGTGACCGCTCATGATCGCGCGGTAAGAACTCGTCCCCTGATAATCGCCTCGTTTCAAATCACGGAAAAACATTGGATAGAGCCGCGCGCGGTAATCGTCAGTATCAATGTGAACTGCCGCTTCCGAAGGGATGATGTGCCATTCGATATTGAACTTCGCCAAATGCTCGACTACGTGTTCAGGCACATCGAAGGCCGCCGTCGCCTCAGGCGCGATTAGCTGTGTTTCCGATGACAGGCCGAAAAATTCACGGGTCCTGCTTTCTCGTTCTTTTATCCATATCCAGTCACGCATTTTCGTTGGCCTCTTTCTGATCTATAGCAAACACATCTCAATCGAACTGCATTTATCTGAAGCATGTGCGAATAAAAATCGAGCGACTTTTTGGAGTGCGGTGGGTTCTCACCGCTTTGGTAGTCCTTTGAGTTGAGCTGACTACCAAAGCTGCGTCAAGCCGCAGCACTCCAAAGGCTTGGCCATTCTGATTTACGCACAGTCTTCATCTAATTCGCCGCTCGCCGTTTCAAAATCTGGTCAGCCATTACGCCTAGCAGAATCACCGCTCCCATCACCGCGAAGTTCAGCGACGGGTCTATGCCAAGCAGGTTGACCAGGTTTTGCAAAACTTGCAGCAACGCGGTTCCTACGATGATGCCGAGCACCGAGCCTTCCCCGCCCCGCAAACTGCAACCGCCCAGAACCGCTCCGGCAATGCCGTAAAGTTCGTAAAAGTTTCCATGCGATGAAGGCGAAATTGAGTTGGTGTAAAAGGCTATCAGAATTGCCGAAATCCCAGTCATCAAAGCGCAGATGACATAAGCCGAGGTGATGACCAGTTTCGTACTGATGCCGGAATAACGCGCGGCGTCTTCGTTGCGGCCTACGGCAAACAGATAGCGGCCAAAAACCGATTTGTGCAGCGCCACCCACATCACCAGACTGACAACAATCAAAACCACGAAAGGCGCGGGGACTCCGAACAGATTGCCGGTAGCAAGATTGCGCAAACCTTCGAAGCCTTCAGCATTGCCGAAACCTTTCGTTTCGTCACTGGCGATAAACCTGGCCAGCCCGCGATAAAACAGCAAGCCGCACAGTGTAACGATGAATGGTTGAATCTTCATTCGCGTGATCAGCGTTCCGTGCAAAGCTCCGAGCGCGGCAGCTATGGCGATGACGGCGGCGACAGCCAGCGCGCTTGGCCAATGCGATTCCATCAGCATCATCGAAAGCAGCACGCCCAGCAACGCCATCATCGAGCCGATGGAAAGGTCAATGCCGCTGGTGATGATGACTATGCCGACGCCTATGCTGAAGATGCCGTACGCGCCGATCAGCCGCGCGGTGTTCTGCAAATTTGCCGCAGACAAAAAGCGCGGATTCAGGATCGAAACCACTGCGCACAGGAGCAAGAGCAGAATGAAGATGCCAAGTTCTTTTTTCATTTCAATAGAGGCAGTACCGCGCGCGGTAACAAGCGGGTATTTCGCAATGCGCTAAATGCGGACCCGCTCCCTACCGGTCGCGGTACTGATTCGTGCCTTCGTGGACTAAAGATGAACTGCTTGAAATTTTCGTAATTCAAAACGACAACCGGGTTGCGTATGCTGCCACAAAACCTGAGCGCCGACCAGATTGGCTCGCGAGCGAATGTTAGCCAGTCCGTGACCGGTTTTACTCGATGGTTCTCCGTTGAAGCCAATGCCGTCGTCGCAAATTTCAATCAACAGATCGTTGCCATCTGATTTGACCGACAGTTTGACGTGTTTGGCTCGCGCGTGGCGGCAAATGTTGTTCAACGCTTCTTGCACTATGCGGTAAAGCTGAATTTGTTCGATCTGCGAAAGCTCCAAACGGTCTTCCAGTTCCGGCTCGCAGGCGAATTCGTAAGCGAATTTTTCTTCGGCTGACAGATGCGCGACGGCGTCATCCAACGCCCATTCCAGCGCAGGCAGAAAGCCGATGTTTTCCAGCGCCGAAGGGCTGAGGTCTTCGCAGATGCGGCGAATTTCTTTCGATACGGATTCGATTTCGCGGCGAATGACGGCGGGCGATGGCGCATTCGGCTCTTCGCCGGTTGCAGGCAGTTGATCCGTCATTACCAGCAGATGACGCAAATCGGCCAGAGTTTGATCGTGCAAATCGCGAGCGATGCGGCTGCGCTCGGCTTCGGTTTCGCTGGCCAGTCGCAAACGAGTTTCCTGCAATTCGCTGTTGGTTTCAGCCAACGTGCGATTGGTTTTGGTCAGGCGAAGCTGTTGACGAAAAGCCCAAACTGCCGCTGCCAAAGCCACAGCCGCCAGCGCGGCGAAAAAGATGGTCGTCCAGGGAAACGGCGGACTTTGAATCCGCAACCGAATCGTCATCGGTTCGGAAAAAAACAGATCGCGGCTGATTGATCTGACGACCACTTTGTAACCGCCGGAACGCATATCGCTGACCTGGAATTGCGGGTCGTGAGTTTTCACGGTCTGCATGTGTTCGCCGTGTCTGGTTTGCAGCGAAAATTCGTATTGAAACTGGCTGGGAAAAGTTTTACTGCCAAGTCCGGTGACTTCCAGCACGAAGTTGCGCTGGGTGTGCGGCAATGCCAATTCGGCCTGCAAATCTTCCGGGCGATAAATAGTTTCGGCGACCAGACGTTTAACCGCGATGCGCGGCGCAACGGAACTCGGTTGATGCCGAACCACGCCGCGGCTGGTTCCGATCCATATGCCAGCGACGGATGCGGGGCTGAGCGCAAAAACCTGTTGCGAAACCAATCCCTGTTCAGTGTCGAATCGAATCGAAAGATTTTCTTTCGGCAACAGTTTGATCAACCCGGCGTTTTGCGTCGCGCACCAAACGACTTCACGGCCTGATGAATCCTTCATCACCAGCAAATCCCTGGCGTCCACATTGCTCAAAACTTCGTTGAAACCGTCGCCGTCGCGAACGAACAATCCCTGCGAAGCGCCTATCCACAGGCGGCCATCGGCGATGACGATTGCTCTGACTGCTTTTTCAGCTTTGGCGATTTCCTGTGTGAAAGGCAGTTCGTGTCGTTTCAACTGCGACCCGTCGTAACTCCACAATTCACCGGTTGCCGTTCCGAACCACAAAGCTCGATCGGCTTCGGCTGAAAGACAGATTGCCTGTTGAGCCGCGCCGTCGGTCAAGACAGGCGCTCGCTTGTCGCCGTCAATTCGTTCAATGCCTCGTTCAAAGAAAGCCGCGTAAACCTGACCACGAAAACCGGCTATGGCTCGAACGCTTTCTTTCGATTGCGGACTGGTTTCAGGTGGCGGGGGTTCAACCGTTGATCCGGTTTGATCTGATGGTTCCGCCGAAACGTTTTCGCCGATTGAAATTTCCGTCTTTGGCGATTCGCTGACGCGGTTGAAGGTCGAAGCGTCTTTTGATTTGGCGAACAGTCCGTTGCTGGTTCCGGCCCAAACCGAACCGGATTGATCTTCAAACAAAGCGTAAACTGAACGGGTTTGAATTTCGGCGACTGCGGCGGCGAAGTTCTGTTCGACGGTTGAATTCATTTTGAACAATCCGCGGTTGGTTCCACACCACAAATCTCCGCTGGAAGATTGCAACAGATCGCGAACGAAATTGCTGTTGGCGTCGCTGCTCAGAATTGCGGCGCGAAAGCTTTCGCGGTCGTAACGGCAGACGCCGCGATCTGTTCCGAACCAGACGACGCCTTCGCCGTCGCGGTAAATTGCGTTGATGTGATCGGAACGCAATCCGCCGGCGGTATTTTCAAATGTCAGATGTTCGATCAGCCGGACGTCGTCATTTTCCGGTTTGATCAGGAAGACGCCGTTTCGCGCAGTGCCAATCCATAACTCATCCTTGTTGCCATCAATCGCCGTCACCGCTCCTGTGTCGGCGGATGAACGTTTCATCGCTCCGTCGGAAAACATCCACAGCCCGCCCGTTCGGCCAGCTTGTTCGCCCAGCCAGATGCGCTCACCAACGGAATAAACCGCCGATAGAAAGTATGGGCGCGGAGTTTTGGTGACGGCTTCGCGCAATTCTTTTTCGCGCCCGATCAGCAACCCGCGACCACTGGATGCAATTGCCCATTCGCCGGAAGAAGTTCTTTCAATGGCGGTCAACGGCAAAGCCTCGTTGGTCGTGTTCGGATTTTTCAATTGATAGGGATTGGTTGACGGATCGAGTTTGACAGGTTTGAGCGCAGAAGCCGGGCGAGCGCTTTCGGACGTTTGGCTGTGAAGTTGGCTTTGATCAGTTTCGGCGTATCGGAAAATTTCTCCGCTGCCGGTAACTATCGCGATTTCCTGACGAGGCGATGCGGCAATGCCTGTGACGGAACGTCCGCGCGTTTCTTCCAAAACTTCTATCCGTTCGTTGTGCCAGCGAGCGGCTCCGGCATCAGTGCCAATCCACAAATCGCCGCGCGCGTCCAGTTTCAAAGCCAGAACTCTTCGCGAAGGCAATGCGGCTTCGCCGGGAGCAGGTTCAACGTTGCGCCCGTCGTAGCGAACCAGACCATTGTCAGTCCCAAACCACATCACGCCGCTGGCGTCTTCGGCAATCGCGTTGACACGATCCGAAGGCAAACCGTGAAAGAGCGTCACCGCCCCCCAACGATGCAGGTTCAACGAAGCAGCATCAATGACGGAAGGCGTAGGCGTTGGAACAACCGGTGTTTGATCGGTTTCAGTTTGAAAGGTTTGGTCGGTTTGAGAGATGACGATGGAAATAGCGAACGCAAGAAGCAACAGCAAAGAGGAAATTTTGAGGAGAGGATTTTTGAACACAAGCGATCATTCAGCCTTCCATTTTCGCAAGCTTGAAATACGCGTCTCGGCGTTCTTCGAGGATTTCATTCCTAAGCCTGTCAAGTCTCTTTTCTTTTTGGTAGTGTCCTAAAGTTGTGTTGCTGGCAATCTGAAAATTTTCTCCCACAAAGCCACACGAAGAGAACACGAAGTTTATCGCCTCTTCGTGTCTGCTTCGTGTGACTTCGTGGGCGGAAGTCCCTGTTTTCAGATAGCAACACAAAAATAGGACACCACTTTCTTTTTCGCCCTCACTCAAAGCACGAATTATCAAAGTACGGTCAACAACTTTAAGTTCGAGTATATCTCCAGCGTCGAATCCGCTCATCTTCAGCACTTCCCATGGGATCACCAACTCGCCTGCTTCGTTGACAGTAAGGGTTAGCGTCATGACTTACTCCTCAATTTCCTTTGGCAAAGATTTCGCGTTCGTTGCCAAGGTCGCGGGCGGACGGGGTGATGATGGTTTTGGCGTTGATGAAAATCTTTTCGCCGCTGGCGATGGCTCGGCGAACGTCTTCTTCGCAGACGAAGTCGGCGGCTTTATGGCCGTTGCTCTTGGCCTGCGGCGGCGGAGCAGGCTTTGATTCAACGGGCGGCGGTGGCGGTGGAGCAGGCGCGGTTTGAACTGACTCAGCCGGCTGACGAATAGATAAGAACCTATCCACCAATTCCGCAATCGCCGCTCGATCAATCTGCGGCGGAGCCGACGCGGCTGGAATAAACGAGGCCGAAACCTGCGGCGACGGCGCAGCGATGGTTGATTGCGCCGATTCAGCCGAAGTCACCGGGCGAGTCTCGAAAGCGACGCGTTTGATGTCCATCAAATGAAGCGGCGAGATGTTGTCCGAAGTGACGTTGCCTCCCCACGATCCGCAACCCAACGTCATGGAAGGCGCCAGCGCAGTCGAAAAACCTATCGCTCCGTGAGTCGAAGGCGAATTGACTACGACGCGAGCCGCAGGCATCAGCACGCCGTATTGCAAGGCCGCATCGCGATTGCGCGTATGAACAGAAGCCGTGTGCCCCATTCCGCCATAATGCAGAATTTCGTCGCATCGCTTGCTTCCCTCTTCCAAACCATTGACGACGTAATAAGCCAGAATCGGCGACAGCTTTTCGATTGAAAGCGGATGTTCGCGTCCGACTCCGCCGACTTCGGCGACCAGACAGCGAGTGTTCGGCGGAACGCTGATACCTGCCCATTCCGCCAGGGTGGTGGCAGGTTTGCCGACGATTTTCGGGTTCAAAGTGCGGTTAGGAGTGACGACCAGTTTCGCCAATTGATCGGCTTGCGATTGATTCAGGAAGACCGCTCCCTGAGCCGCCAGTTGTTCGCGAACCTGTTTGTCAATTGCGGCGTCCGTAACGATGGCTTGTTCCGAAGCGCAGATGGTCCCGAAATCGAAACACTTTCCGGCCAGAATATCGCGAACGGCTTTGGGCACGTCGGCGGTTCGTTCGATGAAGGCCGGAACATTACCCGGCCCCACGCCGAACGCGGGTTTGCCTGATGAATAAGCGGCGCGAACCAATCCCAAACCGCCAGTCGCCAGAATCACAGCCGTCAGTTTGTGCTTCATCAAAGCTTCAGTGCCTTCGATGGAAGTCAGCTCGACACAACCGATGGCATCGGCGGGCAAACCGGCTTTAACTGCGGCATCGCGCATGACGTTGGCGACTTCAACCACGCAACGAGTCGCGCTTGGATGCGGGCTGAGCACGATTGAATTGCGCGATTTGATGGAGATCAGGATTTTGAAGATCGCAGTTGATGTCGGATTGGTCGAAGGAATGATGGCGGCGACGACTCCGCGCGGAGCGGCGATTTCAACCACAG
>CAYRQB010000314.1:0-7096 GCA_964426025.1 uncultured Heliomicrobium sp. | reverse complement strand
TTTACGCTTTTGTAAATGTTGTAAAAAGGCTTCTCCTGAGTCTTGCAATCCTTCCATTAACGAACAAAATCCGAACTCGGCGAGTTCGCCGAACGTAAGGAAAACTCGCCAACCCGCAGGTAATTTGTGTATCAACCACAGGAACTTATAGGCCAGCCTGACAAAGCTGGCTATGGGCTTTGGCAAGAGTTGAATGGCAATCCGCCGTCAAAACAAAAATGCCTCACAATCCCGAATTCAAATAATGGGACAAGAGCTATGAACCATATTTCCGGCAACAGTTTTCCTTTGTCGGACATTCGCCAAACAGGAGATGAACATTATGAGAAAAGCAATTCTGGCTTTATTGATATTGCTGGCTATCGTCAGTCTGGATGTCGGCTTCGGTTCGGCGCAATCGCAGCAGATGCTGTTGGTGCGCAAACCGACGATGAATAAAACGCACATCGTCTTTCAGTACGCGGGCGATCTTTGGAGCGTCCCGCGAGCGGGCGGCGAAGCCACGCGATTAACCACCGGCATCGGCTCAGAAGGGAATCCGCTTTTTTCGCCAGACGGCCAGACCGTCGCTTTCACGGGCGAATACGACGGCAACACCGATCTTTTCACCGTGCCCGCTTCGGGCGGAGTGCCGAAGCGAGTGACTTACCATCCCGGCGTTGACGCTTTTTGCGATTGGTCGCCGGACGGCAAGCAACTGCTTTTCATTTCCGACCGCACCAGCGAATCGCGCCGATATATGAAGTTGTTCACCGTCCCCGCCACTGGCGGTTTGCCTTCGGAAGTTCCTTTGCCGACCGGTCACGAAGGATCGTTTTCGCCCGACGGCCAACGACTGGCTTATGAACCTTTGCCGCGCGGTTTCAACGCCTGGAAGCGTTATCGCGGCGGAATGGCTTCTTATATTTGGATCGCCAACCTGAGCGATTCCAGCACTGAAAAAATTCCGCGCGACGATTCCAACGATTTCAATCCGATGTGGCCTTCATCCGGAAACGCCGACAAAGTTTATTTCCTGTCAGATCGCGACGGCGCGATCACGCTTTTCTCATACGACACCAAAACCAAACGCGTCTCGAAGCTCATCAACAACACAGGACTAGACATCAAATCTGCTTCGGTTTCGGTCACAGGCGATGCGATTGTTTACGAACAGTTCGGTTCGTTGAATACATACGATTTGAAATCAGGCAAGACCGGCAGGATCAACATCACGATCAACGCCGATCAATTGGCCGTCCGTCCAAAATATGAAAAGGTCGGACAGCGCATCAATGGAGCGGCGATTTCGCCGACCGGCGCTCGCGCTGTGTTTGAAGCGCGCGGCGAAATCATCAGTGTTCCGGCGGAAAAAGGCGACGCTCGCAATCTGACCGGCACGACAAATGTCGCCGAACGCGATCCTTCGTGGTCGCCGGACGGAAAATGGATCGCCTATTTCAGCGACGAATCCGGCGAATACGAACTTCATCTGCGCGATCAAAAGGGAATGGGCGAAGTCAAAAAAATCAAACTCGAACCGAGTTTCTATTATTCGCCGCAATGGTCGCCCGACAGCAAAAAGATAGCTTTCAGCGACAAACGCGGCAATATGTGGTTGATGGATGTCGAAACCGCTCAGCCGAAAAAATACGACACAACGATTTTTGCTGGAGCCAACGGCGTCAGTTGGTCTTCAGACAGTCGCTGGCTGACTTACAGCAAACCGCTGAAATCGTATTACAGCGCGGTTTATGTTTATTCGCTGGAAGACGGCAAGACGGTTCAGATCACCGACGGCATGAGCAACGCCGGGTCGCCAGTTTTCGATAAAAACGGCAAGTACATTTACTTTACGGCCAGCACAGACACCGGGCCGAAACTTTCCGGCTTCGATATGTCTTCTTATGCTCATCGCCCGACGAGCAGCGTTTACGTCGCAGTGCTGAGGAAAGATTTGCCTTCGCCTCTGGCTCCTGAAAGCGACGAAGAGAAAGTTGCCGACAGTACCGGAAGCGGTAGCGACCGGGCAAAAGAAGGAGCGAACGGGGGACAGGGCGACGCGGCGAAGCCAGCCGACAAGCCCGCTGAAGCCGCCAAGCCAGCGGAAAAAAAAGAAGCTCCGAAGGTCAACAATGATTTTGACACCATCAGCCAGCGCATTCTGGCGTTGCCGATTCCGAACAAAAACTTCGTCGGACTGGACGCCGGTAAGGCGAACCATCTTTGGGTCTATGAATTGCCGGACGGGGCGCAGGCCATTGCCGTTCACAAATTCGATCTGGAAAAACGCAAACTCGACAAGGCGATGGAAAACGTCGCCTCGTTCATTCCATCGGCCAACGGCGAAAAGGTTCTTTATCGCCAGCAGCAGAACTGGTTTATTGCTGGCACGGCGACGATGGGAACGCCCGCGTTCAAACCCGGCGAAGGCAAGATCAAAACCGAGGACATGGAAGTTTACGTTGATCCCAAAGCCGAATGGCAGCAGATGTATCGCGAAACCTGGCGCATCGAACGCGATTTCTTTTACGCGCCGAACTATCACGGTCTTGATCTGAAGGCGACTGAGAAGAAGTACGAGCCTTATGTTCAAGCGCTGGTTCATCGTTCGGATTTGAATTACCTGTTTCAGGAAATGCTTGGCGAACTGACCGTCGGCCATCTGTACGTTCAGGGCGGCGACGTTCCCGATCCGAAGCGTGTGCCGGGCGGATTGCTCGGAGCCGATTACAAGATCGAAAACGGACGCTATCGCTTTGCCAAAGTCTTCAACGGCGAAAACTGGAATCCGCAACTTCGCGCTCCGCTGACTCAACCGGGCGTCAACGTCGTCGCGGGCGAATACCTGCTGGCCGTCAAAGGCCGCGACGTGACAGCCGCCGACAATCTGTTCAGCCTGTTTGAAAGCACAGCCGGAAAACAGTTGACGATCAAAGTCGGCCCAAACCCTGACGGCACAGGCTCGCGCGATGTCGTCGTCGTTCCGATCCCCAACGAACTTGGGCTTCGCAATCTGGCCTGGGTTGAAGAAAACCGTCGCAAAGTTGAGAAGATGAGCGAGGGACGACTGGCTTACATCTATCTGCCGGACACAGCCCGAGGCGGTTATACATTTTTCAACAGATACTTCTTCTCTCAACTGGACAAACAGGGAGCGGTGGTTGACGAACGTTACAACAGCGGAGGCCACGCGGCGGATTACGTCGTTGATTACCTGAAAAAACCGCTCAACAGTTTCTGGGCTGGCCGTGATGGCGAAGATTTCCGTCAACCCGTCGCCACCATGCCCGGCCCGAAAGCGATGCTGGCCAACGAATACTCAGGTTCGGGCGGAGATTACCTGCCTTACCTGTTCCGTCGTTACGGAATCGGCCCGATCATCGGCAAACGCACCTGGGGCGGACTGGTCGGCATCGGCGGATATCCGCAGTTGATTGACGGCGGAAGCGTGACTGCTCCGCACTTCGCGTTTTACACGCCCGAGGGCAAATGGGACATCGAAAATCGAGGCGTCGCGCCCGACATCGAAATTGACCTTGACCCGAAAGCCTGGCGAGAAGGCCGCGACGTTCAGCTTGAACGAGCCGTCAATTACCTGCTGGAAGAGTTGAAGAAAAATCCGCCGAAGGAATACAAACGACCTCCGTATCCCGATTACCACAAAGCCAATCCGATTGCTCCTGCTGCCAGCGGTAATGGGCAGTCGGCGAAAAACGGCAGCGGGCAGAAGTAATGGGTACGCAGGCGTCTGGCCTGCCAGTGCGAGTGTAGCGAGACTACACTGCGTTGAGTTTTGCTACACTCGCAGGGCTTCTTGATTTGGAGAGTTCAGGATGAAAAAGATGATTCAGGTACTCGCATTTTTATGCTTACTTACGAGCTTGGGGTTGGCTCAAGATTCACCGCTGCTTTTGCAGCGTCCTTCTTTGAGCAAAACGCATATCGCATTCAACTACGCCGGTGATCTGTGGATCGTCGCGCGCGAAGGCGGCGAAGCCAGACAGTTGACGACAGGCGTCGGCATTGAAACTTCGCCGATCTTTTCGCCGGATGGCGCGACCATCGCTTTCACCGGACAATACGACGGCAACACGGACGTTTTCACCATACCGACCAGCGGCGGAGTTCCGAAACGATTGACCTGGCATCCCGGCGCGGACATCGCCGTTGCCTGGGCGCCGGACGGCAAAAACATCCTGTTCCGTTCGGGGAGAGTCAGTTATTCGCGCTTCCAGCGGTTTTTCACAGTGCCGGTTGACGGCGGAGTCGAAACGGAAGTTCCGCTGCCGATGGCTCACGAAGGTTCGTATTCGCCGGATGGAACCCGATTAGCTTATCTGCCGCTGTCACCGGCTTTCGCGCAATGGAAAAATTATCGCGGAGGCACGACGACCAAAATATGGCTGGCGAATCTGAGCGATTCCAGCGTCACGGAAATCCCGCGTCAGAATTCCAATGACTTCAATCCAATGTGGCCGGCATTCGGAAATGCAGATAAGGTTTATTTTCTTTCCGATCGCAATGGCCGCTTCACGTTGTTCGATTACGACGTGAAGACAAAGAAAGTCACCCAATTGATCAAGAATGACGGGCTAGATTTGAAGTCGGCTTCAGCCGCTCAAGACGCCATCGTTTACGACCAATTCGGCGAGATCAAACTTTACGATCTGAAGTCGGGCAAGATCACCAAAGTAAACATCGCGATCAACGCCGATCTTGCCAGCGTTCGTCCGCGTTACGAAAAAGTCGCCAATCGAATTTCCAACCTCGCTTTATCGCCGACCGGCGCTCGCGCTGTGTTTGAAGCTCGCGGAGAAATCATCAGCGTTCCGGCTGACAAAGGAAACGCTCGCAATCTGACGAATTCATCGGGCGTTGCCGACCGCGATCCCGCTTGGTCTCCCGACGGAAAATGGATTGCTTATTTCAGCGACGAATCCGGCGAATACGCTTTGCACCTGAGCAATCAAACCGGTTTGGGCGAAGTCAAAAAGATCAGCCTCGGCAATCCGTCGTCTTACTTTTACTCGCCGACGTGGTCGCCCGACAGCAAGAAGATTGCTTTCACCGACAAACGCTTGAACCTCTGGTACGTCGAAATTGACAAAGGCACGCCGGTCAAAGTTGACGCGAACACTTTCGACAACCCGTGGCGAGTGATGGACCCGAACTGGTCGCCGGACAGCAAATGGATCGCTTACACCAGGCAATTGAAGAATCGTCTTTGCGCTGTGTTCGCTTATTCGCTGGAAACCGGCAAAGCGACTCAGATCACAGACGGGTTGAGCGACGCTCGTTTCGCCAACTTCGATCCGAACGGCAAGTATCTTTACTTCACGGCCAGCACCAACGCCGGGCCGTCCAGCGGTTGGCTGGATATGTCCAGCTTTCCGAATCAACCGACTCGCAGCGTTTATGTTGTCGTGCTGAAAAAAGGCGAGCCGTCGCCGCTGGCTCCTGAAAGCGACGAAGAGAAAGTCGCCGAAGAAAAGAAAGACGATGCTCCCAAGCCCCCGGTAAAGAAAGAACCTGTCACTGTGACGATTGATTTTGAAGGCATAGGCCAGCGCATTCTGGCTCTGCCGATTCCGGCGCGAAGTTACGTCGGGCTGGGCGTGGCCAAATCCGGCGTGCTGTTCATCGGCGAAGGCCAAACCGGATTGCTCAATCAGGGCACGGTGACGATTCACAAATTTGAACTCGACAAGAAGAAGTTCGACAAGGTTCAGGAAGGCGTCACTGCTTTCACTTTGTCGGCCAACGGCGAAAAGATGCTGGTTGGACAAGGCTTCGGCCCGGCTGCGCGCTTCACGATCATGCCCACAATGACGCCCGCCAGACCCGGCGAAGGCGTAGTCAAGATCGCCGAAATGGAAGTCTGGATTGATCCGAAGGCCGAATGGCGACAGATGTACAACGAAGCGTGGCGCATTCAACGCGATTTCTTTTACGACCCGACACTTCACGGTTTGGATTACGAAGGGACGAAAAAGAGATACGAAGCTTATCTGGGCGGAGTCGGCCATCGCGAAGACCTGAACCATCTGTTCCGCGAAATGTTAGGCAATATGTCCGTCGGTCATCACAATGCTGGCGGAGGCGATGCTCCTCAACCGAACTTCATCGCCACAGGTTTGCTCGGCGCCGATTACAAGATTGAAAACGGGCGTTACCGCTTTGCCAAAGTTTTCAACGGCGAAAACTGGAATCCGCAGCTTCGCGCTCCACTGACTCAACCGGGCGTTGACGTGAAAGAAGGCGAATACCTGCTGGCCGTCAATGGCCGCGAGGTTCGCTC
The DNA here is from genome assembly GCA_964426025.1 of uncultured Heliomicrobium sp. GTDB lineage: Bacteria > Acidobacteriota > Blastocatellia > RBC074 > RBC074 > RBC074. The sequence goes on along the minus strand of CAYRQB010000314.1, from coordinate 816 downwards.
GACAGATAACGTCTACAGCTTCTTCGAATCCAAAGCCGGAAAACAGTTGACGATCAAAGTCGGTCCGAACGCTGACGGCACAGGCTCGCGCGATGTTGTGGTTGTTCCTGTCGCCAACGAACAGGGGCTTCGCAACCTGGATTGGATCGAAAGCAATCGTCGCAAAGTGGATCAATTGAGCGGCGGTCGGCTGGCTTATGTTTATCTGCCTGACACTGCCAATGGCGGCTTTACAAATTTCAACCGCTACTACTTTTCGCAGATTGACAAAGAAGGCGCGGTGATTGACGAACGCTTCAACGGCGGCGGCACGGCGGCGGATTACATCATTGATTACATGCGTCGCCCGCTGATGAACAAATGGGCTACGCGCGAAGGCGAAGATTTCACGACGCCAGTCGGTTCGATTTACGGTCCGAAGGCGATGATCATCAACGAATACGCTGGCAGCGGCGGCGACCTGATGCCGTGGCTGTTCCGCAAAGCCGGAGTCGGCAAAACCGTTGGCAAACGCACCTGGGGCGGTTTGGTGGGAATTTACGATTATCCGCAGTTGATTGACGGCGGAGGCGTGACGGCTCCGCGCGTGGCTTTCTACAACCTGCAAGGCGAATGGGATGTGGAGAATTGGGGAACTCCGGCGGATGTCGAAGTTGATTTCGATCCGGCGGAATGGCGCAAAGGACGCGATCCGCAACTGGAAAAAGCCGTCGAAGTCGTAATGGCCGAACTGAAAGCCAAACCGATGCCGAAGCATAAGAAACCCGCTTACCCGAATTACAACAATGGCAACGGGCCTTCTCCTGTGACTGGCAG
>CAYRQB010000313.1:0-7133 GCA_964426025.1 uncultured Heliomicrobium sp. | reverse complement strand
ACTACCTGCCAATCACCTGATGGCTCGATCTTCAGATTGGTGACGCGATTGCGGTGAACGACTATGGTTGACGGATACCACAGATAAATTTGCGGCAGGTCGTTGGCTAATGTCTTTTGAACATCGGAAAAGATTTGTTTGCGACGATCCTGGCCGGCCAACACAGACTCAGTGAGCAGCTTGTCTATTGCCGGATTGTTGTATCGCATGCGGTTCTGGCCGTTCGGAGGAATGGATTTGGCGCTGTACATAAAGGCGAAAATGTCCGTGCTCTGATTGCCGCCAACCGAAGTGTTCAGGTAAAGCTGGAAATTGCCTTCGTTCATATCCTGGGTCAATTTCTGGCGCTCCAGAGTTTGCAATTCCAGATTGATGCCCACGCGAGCCAGTTGCGCCTGTATGGCTTCGCCGGTCTTTTTGGCCAAAGAAACTGTGGAGGTTTTGAGCGTGAGTTTCAGTCTGGGCTGATTGTCTTTTTGAGCTTTACCAGCCTGATCGAGCAGCGTCCTGGCTTTATCAGGATCGTAAGGATAAGTCGCCACGTTGGGTTCATATGCCCATTGCGACGGAGGCAAGATGCTGTGGGCCAAGCGCGCCTGACCGCGTAGAACGTCGCGAATAATGGATTCGCGGTCAATGGCATAAGCCAGAGCCTGACGAATGCGAGCGTCCTTCAAAATAGGGTCTTGAGTGTTCACGCCCAGATGGGTGATGTTCGTTCCGTCAAGCGCTTCGACCTTCAATCCAATCGTCTGGGCATCTTTCTGTAAACCTTCGACCGTCACGGGATCGAAATCGGCGTTGATGGCCAGATCAACCGAACCTTTGCGCAATTCGCTTTCGCGCGTGCTGTTGTCGGGAATGATTTTGATTCGCAGGCGTTCGATGCTCGGCGCTCCGCCGAAATAATTGGCGTAGGCGGCCAGGACGACTTCCTGATCTTCTGCGAAGCTGTCGAATTTGAACGGGCCGGTTCCGATTGGTTTCTTGGCCTGCTGGTCGCTGGTTCCTTCGGGGATGATGCCGACTGGAACAACCATGTTAGGCAATCCGGGACAAGGTTCGTTGCAGCGGAAAACGACTGTCATTGGATCGTCCTTGCTTGCCTCGACGGAAGCGAGCAACGGCAAGCCCGGAGCGACTTCTCGTCCGAACTCGACTTTTTTGGCAGAGCCGAAGCCCGCAGCCAGCATTGTATCGAATGTGTATTTGACATCGAGCGCTGACAGTTTTTGATCGTTATGAAATTTCACTCCTTGCCGCAGTTTGAAAGTAAAGGTTTTGAAATCGGGCGAGGCTTCGAAACTTTCGGCCAGGTCCGGCCTGGGATCGAACTTGTCGTTTTTGCGTGTCAGTCCGTTGAAAATCAACTGTCGCATTCGTTCGTCGGCGGAATCTGAGCTGACTCGTGGATCGAAGGTGGTGATTCGTTTTTCGATCATCATCACCAGTTCGCCGGCTGAATTGCCGCGACTGCATCCGGCGAAAATCGAAACGCAGCAAATGGCGAGCGCAAGAATTACAAAACGAAGGGCAGGGAATAAGGCGATTGAACGCTTACCGGAAATTTTCATGTTTATGATTCTATCTTTGTTGTGGCGGGTCATTTATTCGGGGTAGCGGCAGCTTTTTCTTTCGCCTCTTTTTTGGCGTCCAACTCACGAGTGTATTGCTCGAAGAGAAGCTGCTGCTCGGGCGTAAGAATGGAGGCGATTCGTTTACGCGTTGCGTCGCGCACGACATTGAATTGCGGACGAACCTTGATCCGAACTTCCTGGTATTGAGCCTGTGAGTCCGAAAGAATCTGATCGGCCTGGGTGCGCTGTTCAGGTGTCAGTTTCACGGCGCGGGTCAAATCGTCAAGCGTGGAACTGCTCGACTGGCTTTGGGTTTTGTGGATCAGCAGGTATTGCCCGGACGCTCCGACAACAATTCCCAAAACAAAGGCAGCGAAAATGATAAGTTGTGCTTTGCGTTTGTTATTGACCATTTTCCGGCTCCTCTCCGGCAAGCCAGCCAGAAGCGACATTGTTGCTGACAATATCTTCGCCCAAATTGGATTCCGTGCGGGCGTTCTGAGCCGAGTCCTGACGATTGTCATTTTCACTGATTGCCATTTGACTGCTCAGCACGAGAAGTAAGATGGCGACGACGCCAAAGGCTACCAGCCAACCTCTGACTGCAATGATGGCGTTTTCCCACGATCCCGCATTGCGATCTCCTATTTCTCGTATGCGGGATTTGATTCGATTGACCAGCCTGACCTCGTCCCAATATGACGGATCGGGAAGTTCCAGGGAGTGAGATTTTATAAGCTCATCAGTCAACTTCTCCAGAGCAAGTTCTCGGCCACAATCACGGCACGAACGAACATGATCTTCCACTTCGCTGTATGAATCCGGCAAGGTTAGATAATCGGGGATTGCGCGTTTTGCCTGTCTACAATTCATTATTTGAGTTCTCCTGACGTTTGGCCGGATTTTCTCTCTTCAGTCTTTTTCAATCGCGCAAATGCCCTGCGCATCGAATGGCGCGCTCGGAATGCGCGAATTTTGACTTTAGCCTCAGACCAGCCCGTAATCTGTGCGATCTCTTTGACGGAGTTGTTTTCAGCGTGCAGTAACGTCAATACAAGCCGGTCTTCAGGTGATAATCCGGACAACAGCTTGGCTGAAATTTCCGCGGCAATTCCTTTTTCCCTCTCGTTAAAATGTATTTCAAACGCGGATTGTGAAAGTTTCCCCTGTAGCCAGGATTCTTCATCGGTTGACAATTCTGTGATCAGGGATTCGCTTCGTTTTTTGCGGCGACGTAATTCATCGTAACAATTGTTGACTGCTATCTTCGCCAACCAATGCTCGAATGCTGCGCCTCGTTTATATGTCGCGAGTGAAAAGAAGGCTTTTGAGAATGTTTCCTGGACAATGTCTTCGACGGTTTCCCTGGTTCTGAAAAACCGTCTCGCAATCGAATAAACTCGCCGATGGTGTTTAAGCAACAGTGTTTCAAACGCAGCTTCGTCGCCCCCCAGAGTCATTTCAATTAGAAAATCGTCGGAAGTAGTTGGCGGAGCAGGGAATTGGACTATATCTGCTTCGCTTGAACTTACACTGAAAGGCGGTTTTATTGATTGATTGACCAGCATAGCAGTGAAATTAGAGTTGTGTTGCAGTGTCGCAACGCTATCTTGCCATTGCAAGGCTTATGTGCTAACGTACCTTATCCATTCATTATCGTTGTTTATACAAAGAGTTCGCGACTCATTATCCACATTGAAATGCAATTATGGAAGAGCTGAAGAAAGTCAAAAATTCAGTCGGCGGCTTAAACAGCAACGACCCAATAATTAATGTCGGAGAGTTGGGGCAGTATGTTAAGCGCAAAAGAGAAACTGATAGGCTGTCGCTGAGAGCGGTAGCTAAACAGACGCAGGTCAGCGCTTCAACGCTATCCCGTATTGAAAATGGAACCGGCACTCCGGACGCACAAACCTTAGCCCGCATAGCCAAGTGGTTAAACTTACCCTTTGAGAGAGTTATCGGACTCGAATCTTCCAGCGAAGCACCAATAGTCTATTATCCGGCGGAATCTTTGCCAGATATAGTGGAAGCACACTTGAGAGCAGATCAAAAACTGACGCCTGAAACCGCAAAAGCTCTTTCAGAGTTATTCCGTGTTGCTTACAACCAATTTAGCACCAAAAGCTGATGTCGAAATTTTGCGGTAATAATGATTGCCTGGATCAATCCTGCTATTTGCCTGCGGAAGACGGCAAGTTCCGCCAGTACGAAGAATTGGGCTTAAGAGTGCGATCATTCGCCGGGCTTGGAATACACGACAGGCTTTATCCTCGCGAATTGGCGAAAATTTTAGGGGTAAAAGTTCTGACCCTGGACGAAATTGAAGGAATCCCTGAAAACGTCAGACGTGTTTTATCTGATTCCTCGAAGCAATGGTCTGGCGGAGCGACTCCGACATTACCCGATGGCTCCAGGATAATTATATTGAATCCCTGGCAAAGCAATGAACGCCAGGCAGCTACTTTGATGGAAGAGATATGTCATATTATTCTTGGCCATCAGCATAGCCAAATTAATTCTGCCGGAGAAGTTGGCGCAGGCAATCATAGAAGTTATGACAGCGCGATTGAGGAAGAAGCTTATGCAGTTGGTGCTGCCGCATTGGTTCCTTTTCAATCCCTGAAATGCGATCTTGCCAAAGGGCGAAATATTAAGCTTATCGCAACGCATTTTGGAGTAACTTCATCGTTGATTAAATACAGAATTCGAGTACTGCGGCTCATTCCTATAATGGTAGATAGTCTTAACAATAATAATCCACATAAGACCCATTATCGGACTCAATAGTTGTATTCAATGTTTCCATTGCGCTTACACATCAAACTGATCTTTTCGCTGATCGCCGAAATCTTCCCTGTCACAATCGTGACATTTTTAGTCCTGACCTCACTCGTCTTCGTTCAGCAGATTGGCAAATACCTCAATATAGTTCTCTCATTCCATTCGTCAGCTCAGGTTGCGACGCAATTTTTATTAAGCCTTGTTCCGGGTATCATTATCATTACTCTTCCGGTTTCACTGTTACTTGGGACTATCATTACTTGTAGCCGCTTATCCACTGACGGAGAGATGACGGCCATGCAATCATTGGGTATTAGCAAAAAAGGAATAGCTATTCCCTTTTTGTTATTCGGAATACTCGGAGCAGGTCTTACGGCATATCTTTCATCGCAGATAGCTCCTCGCGCGCTGAAAACGCTCAAAGGCCTGAGAGCTAAAATCCTCCTGCAGGAAGCCAACACCCAATTTTCTTCCGGTAAGTTTATTACTCGTTTCCCTAACTCACTGCTTTATGTGCGTGACGTTGACCCTAATACTGGAAAATGGCTGGGAGTTTTTCTCCTAAGAAAAGAGCCTGATAGTGATATTTCCAGACTGCTGACGGCCGAAAGCGGCCAATTGATAATAACCGGCGGCGATCGCCTTGGATTTGAAGTTGAATTGAATAAAGTTGTTTCAGTCGAAAGTAGAATATCTGGCGACTCGCAAACAATGGAGGTTGCGGCTGCTTCCAATAAAGCATCTATCAAGTTTACAGAGAATGGTTCCCAAAGTAACGATTCATCTACTACAACCGGCCCATTGTCAGAAATGACAATGGGCGAGGTTGAGAGACTTGCTCGAAATGCTCCCACCGTAAAAGAACGATTGCAGGCTAACGTGGAATGGCACAAGCGACTCGCCTTCCCTTTCGCTTGCATTACGCTGACGATGTTAACCTTCATCATTGCCATTCAAGGTCGGCGAATGGCCAGCAAGCCTCGAACAACTATAACCGTACTCTTCTTGGCTATGTTCTTTTACCTGCTTTTGGTTGCTGGACAGAATATGGCGGTAAAAGGAACTGTTCCGGTTTGGTTAGGCGTCTGGTTTTCAAATGCACTTTTTGGCGGTTATATCCTTTACGCATTTATAGCAAATAAAGCGGGATTCAAGTTCCCGTTGCTGTCACAAATGGCAATTGCCAATCCCTTTTCGCCAAGTCAGCCAGCAGCGCGCGAGGCCAGTCCCCATGCGGTTCATTCGGGGATTGACTTTCACAAGCTTAATCCGTTCAATCTGATCAACTACCTGCTTGTCAGCGAAGTTTTCAAATATTACCTGATTTCGGTTTCGGCATTGGTTGTTACATCTCTTGTCTTTACTCTGTTTGATTTGATACCGGCGATGGCCAAAACCGGAGCTACTTTCAGTTATGCCCTTTCTTATTTAGGTTATCTTTCACCGCAATTCATCTACCAGGTATCTCCTTTTGCCTTGCTGGTTGGCATTCTTACCGGTTACAGTGTATTAACACGAAGCAACCAAATAACAATATTATTCGGTGCTGGCCAAAGCAGACTCCGCCTTGTGGTTCCTATCTTGCTTACTGTGGTAGCAATAGGATTTTCTCTCTGGTTCGTTTCGGATCAGTTATTGCCATTCACAAACAACGAGCAGGATGTTCGGTACAACAAAATAAAAGGCCGTCAGGTCGAACAAACAACCATCGCCTTTGGGAAGAAATGGGTTTTGGGGAAAAATAACGCGATTTACAATTATCAGCGTATTGATAACGACAATACGCTGATTAACGCTTCCGTCTTTTACCTAAACCCATCCTCTCACCTGCTTGAAAAGTTAGTACATTTTGGGGAAGCTAAACAAAAAAATAGCTATGCCTGGCTGGCTGCTAATGGGTGGACTGAGAGCGTCAACAAGGATTTAACCATTACCAGAACCTCGTTAAAAGAAAGTCCTTCGGCAGTACAGGTTGATGAAGGCGTTGGAATATTCAGACGCACTGTCAACGAATCCAGCAAGATGGATTCTCAGGACTTAAGAGAGTACATCAATCAACTGGAAGGAGTAGGAGCGCCGACAATAGCCGCGACGCTGGACTTAAAAAAGCGATTGGCATTTCCCTTTTCTTGTTTAACATTGGCATTTTTAGCTATACCTTTTGCCATCACAAAACATGCGCGCAAGTTCAGCCCGCTGCTTAGCGTAGCCATCGGAGTAGGTATCGGGTTGGTATTCTGGTTATTAATGTCCTTATTCGAAGCTGCGGGACAACAGGAAAGCTTGCCAATAAATGTTGCGGTATGGGGACCACAGATATTGTTCTTAGCTATTGGCCTGTACCTCAACTTCAGACATCGCACTCACAGTTGACCTATCCATTTATCTAGAAAAGCCCAGGCTTGAGCGCGAACATCCAATGGAAATTCATGTCCGGTGTCAGGGAAAACGGCAATAAGTGATTCCCTGGCATTGAAAACATTTTTATAAACCGGCTCAGCCGCCATTACACAATCTTGCACTCCTGTAACTTCAAAGTTTGAATCCTTCATCGGCGCATTGATGAAAACCGGGCGAGGCGCCAGCAACGCCAATATATCCGGAAAATCGAAAGGCATTCGCAACGGGTCTTTGCCGTACTTTTCAGCAATCAAAGGCATATAACGCTTCCCTGCCCAACCAGTCAGATCGCCGTTGTAATACTTGCTGAACGAAGTAAACCCGCAACTCGTTACCATCGCCCGTATGCGATTGTCGAAAGCTGCAACAAAC
>CAYRQB010000312.1:4755-7173 GCA_964426025.1 uncultured Heliomicrobium sp. | reverse complement strand
TTCATTCGCGTATTCAGCGTGATTCGCGGGAAGTTATTTTCTTAAAAGCTATAGAAGCGGGAGGGTTTCGCTTCGTTCAGGGCTTACCGTAGACCTTCACGGGGTTGGGCACTGGCCATCTTTTAACACAGCCGTTGAAAGCCTGTAAATTGATAAAATTTACACGGTCGTCTGGAGCCGATTCAGACAGGATTTGCCAAGTTTCGTTTTCAACTTTGCGGTGTATAATTCGCCCTCGATTCATACCAACCAAATTTCCCGGAGGCATAATCCTTAAATGACCAATTCCACCAAACGAGTTGCGCTGGCTTATTCGGGCGGACTCGATACTTCAATCATCATTCCCTGGCTGAAAGAAAACTATAACTGCGAAGTCGTCGCCATCGCGGGCGATGTCGGTCAAGCCGAAGAGTTGGACGGTTTGACTGAAAAAGCGCTGAAAACCGGCGCGGTCGAATGTTACGTCGAAGACCTGCGCCACGAATTCATCACCGAATACATCTGGCCGACGCTGAAAGCCGGAGCCGTTTACGAACACAAATATCTGCTCGGAACTTCGTTCGCTCGGCCAGTAATTGCCAAACGACAGGTCGAAATCGCCAAACAAACCGGTTGCACCGCGCTGGCTCACGGTTGCACCGGCAAAGGAAACGATCAGGTTCGTTTTGAACTGACCTTCAAAGCTCTGGCTCCGGAAATGGAAGTCATTGCTCCGTGGCGCGAATGGGACATTGTTTCGCGCGAAGACGCGATTGATTACGCCACCGAACGCCAGATTCCCATCACCGCCAGCCGCGAAAAGATTTATTCGCACGACCGAAACATCTGGCATCTGTCGCACGAAGGCGGCATTCTGGAAGACCCCGCCAACGAACCTGACGAAGCGATGTTCGAACTGACTGTGTCCCCATTCAAAGCGCCGGACACGCCGGAATACGTCGAGATCGGTTTTGAAAGCGGCATCCCGGTTTCGGTCAACAGCGAAGCGCTCGATCCGATTCCGCTGATTGAAAAGCTGAACGAGATTGGTGGACGTCACGGATGCGGACGAGTTGATCTGGTTGAAAACCGTCTGGTCGGCATGAAATCGCGCGGAGTTTATGAAACTCCGGGCGGGACGTTGTTGCTAACCGCGTTGCGCGAACTGGAATCGCTTTGCCTCGACCGCGAATCGGCGCATTACAAAGAAATCATCGCTCACAAATATGCCGAGATGGTTTACTTCGGTCAGTGGTTCACGCCGCTGCGAGAAGCGATTGACGCTTTCGTCAACACGCTGATGTTGGGAGTCAGCGGAACCTGCAAACTGAAACTTTACAAAGGCAACGTCATCGTCGCCGGACGCACGTCGCCGAATACGCTTTACCGCCCCGACCTGGCTTCGTTCACAATGGGCGCCAGCTACGACCAGAAAGACGCCGCAGGCTTCATCAATATTCTGGGTCTGCCGTTGAAGGTCAAAGCTCTGACGCAAAAATAAGTTCAGAGTTCAACCTTCAGGTTGCTGGCAGGCTTTCGGCGTCAAAACAACCTGAAGGTTGGACTCAAACCAAATTGAAAGGATGTTCCATGATTCGATTGGCAGTTTCTCGCTTCAAACTGATGCCCCAATCACCCCGAACGATTTTCCTTTTCTCCCTTTTGATTGCCTTGCTGCTGGGCGCGTGCAGCAGTTCTCCGACGAATTCAAATTCCGGCTCTTCATCAAACGCCCCCGCTTCAATCCCTGCGGCAGGTAATTTCGAAGGCACGGTCACGGCCAAAATGATGACCAGCGCTCAGCCGATGGAAATCCGCTACGCGATCAAAGGCGCTCGCACTCGCGTCGAAACTCTGTTGTCGCAAGGCGGCACGGCGATGGGCGTAGTCATCATGGATATGTCCGCCGGTTCGCAGATGATGCTGATGCCTCAAACCAAAACCTACATGGAAATGAACTGGAACGACAACGGCAAGTTCAAAGACATGGTTGAAAAGATGGCGAAGGAAAGCGGGCAAGACGCAGCCGGAAGCTTCAAAGCTACTTCGACCGGCAAGACCGAAACCGTCGCCGGTTACGCCTGCGAGCATTGGATCGTCGGCGACAAACAAGACACTGACGTTTGTCTGGCCAAAGGTCTGGGTTATTTCGGCGGCGGAGGCCAATCCGGCGGCATCTTCGACAAGCTGAAAAATCTGGCGATGGGCGACAAAGAGAAAGCGATATTGGACGCCAATCCCGAATTCGCCAAATTCGTCGAAGGCGGCGCGTTCCCGCTGAAAATCTCTCAGATCGAAAACGGCCAGACCAAAACCGTCATGGAAGTCACCAGCGTCGAACGAAAATCGCTGGACGATTCCCTGTTCGCCGTTCCGCCCGATTACAAGAAGATGGAGATTCCGGGAATGCCCGGAATGCCAATGGGCAAGAAGTAGCTT
>CAYRQB010000312.1:0-4655 GCA_964426025.1 uncultured Heliomicrobium sp. | reverse complement strand
CAAGAAGATGGAGATTCCGGGAATGCCCGGAATGCCAATGGGCAAGAAGTAGCTTTGGTTTTTCAGCGGCAAGCTTACGTGTCGTGACTTGCCGCTGAGATCAACTTGCAGCAAGACATTCACTCTCGATTTTGGCAAACTACGATTATGCAAACTATTGAACTGACAATTGACGATGCCTTGCTTGCAAAGTTGGATCGGATCACGAAGAAACTGTCGTTGACGCGCGCTGCGTTCATCCAGCAATCGTTGGAAGCAGCACTGCATCAGCAGGAAGTTCTCGCTCAAGAAAATCGTCACGCTGAAGGTTATGCCCGCAACCCGGTACAGCCGGGTGAATTTGATGAATGGGAAGATGTGCGAGTTTGGGAGCAATCATGAAGCAAGGGGATGTGTATTGGTGTACATTTCGTCCGCCTGATAAACGACGTCCGGTTTTGATTCTCACACGCAATTCGGCCATTCAGTTTTTGACTGGAATTACGGTGGCGCCGCTCACGACACGCATTCGCGACATTCCCGCCGAAGTCGTGCTCACACCGGAAACCGATGGAGTTCACTCCGAATGTGCCGTTAATTTGGACACTCTGCAAACAGTCCAAATAGACTCCCTTGACGAATATCTAATAACTCTTTCACCAGCGCGCATGCGCGAAGTGGTAACGGCAATCGAATTCGCTTTTGGGTTTTCCACTCTAAAACAAAAAAAGTAATTCGCATTTCGCGACCAAGGACAACACACGATGAACCGTCGAGAATTCATTCAACACACCGCTTTTGTCGCTGCTGCCACCGCAGCTTCCATATCAGCAACTGGCGAATTCACCGCCGAAGCCAAAGTCAATTGGCCGGTCGGATGTTTCAATCGTCCGTGGACGAAATGGTCGTTCGACGAAACGCTGATGCAGATCAAAGCCGCCGGTTACAAAACCACCGGCCTGCTCAGCCGCACGCGCGACGAACAGTTCATCTCTGCGGATGCAACTTCAGGTTATCTGGAAAGTTTGAAGAACCGGCTTACGGGGAGCGGATTGAAAGCCAATATGGGCGCGCTACGTTCGCGGCACAGCATCCCGCTGGAAGATTCGATCAAGGAAGTTCGCAAACAGATAGACAACGCCAAATATCTTGGTTTGCAATTCGTGCTCAGCTTCGGCGTGGACAAGCCGGAAGAGTTCGCTCACTACTACCGCGTGATGCGCGAATCCGCCGCTTATGCCGACGAAAAGAAAATCAAGCTGGTGATGAAACCGCACGGCGGAGGCAGCGGCGCTTCGGATGAAATCATTCGCGCGATGAAGGAAGTCAATCATCGCAACTTCAAGATTTGGTACGACGCCGGAAACATCATTCATTACACCGGCAAAGACCCGATTGAAGAATTGAAACCGATTGCCCAACACGTGACCGGTTTCTGCGCCAAAGATTGCGCGACGGTCAAAGGCGAAGTGATGATGCAATTCGGCGAAGGCAAGGTTGATTTCGCAGGAGTTTTCAAAACGCTGAAAGCCGCCGGATTCAAAGGCCCGATCATGGTCGAAGGCGTCAAGGTCGGCACGACGCCGGAAGAAACCGCCGCCAACGCCAGCGCCAACCGCGAATTTTTGGAAAAAGTTTTAGCTTCGGTTTAAGAAGACATTCCTTCCACTAAGACACACAAAGTTTCACGAAGTAAATCGAGGGTCCGATTTTCCACTTCGTGTTTTCTTCGTGTGACTTCGTGGGAAAAATTTATTGCCTGGAAAGTCATGCTGATCGTCAATCGCCGAGATTCAAAAGCCATCAACACGCCGCACGGTTCTGAGATTCGTCCGCTGATTGACCGGACGACTTCGCCGATCAATCAATGCTCGCTGGCCGAAGAACTGTTGGCTCCCGGCGCAACAGTTCCGCCGCATCACCACGAAGTCCTAGAGGAGATTTACTACATCGTCGAAGGTTCGGGTGTGATGACCATCGGCGACGAACATTGCGAAGTCGGCGCTGGCGACGCCGTTTACATTCCACGCCATCATCGCCATACGCTGACCAACACCGGCAACCAGATGATGCGAATACTGCTGGTTTGCGGACCGGCTTTCTTTTACGAAGACCATCGAATTGAAACACTTGATAAAGGGAAATGAAGCGAGTTGTTGTCATCGGAACATCGGGATCGGGCAAAACCACCTTTGCCAGTTCGCTGGCGAGCTTGCTGAACGTGCCGCACATCGAATTGGATCAATTGCACTGGAATCCGAACTGGCAGGAAACGCCGCGCGATCAGTTTATCGAAAAGGTTAAAACGGCAACTGATATTCCGGCCTGGGTAGTTGATGGAAATTACACAACAAAAGTCAGCGCCATCGCCTGGCAACGAGCCGACACCATCGTCTGGCTGGATTACCCGTTTCGCGTTGTCATCACACGTTTGCTGGTTCGCACTTTCCGCAGGGCGGTTCTCGGCGAAGCATGCTGCAACGGCAATCGCGAATCGTTGAGACAAGCCTTTTCAAAAGATTCGATAATTTTGTGGGCGTTCACTTCGCACTGGCGACATCAGCGAGATTACGCAGCCAAATTGCGCGATCCGGCGCACGCGCATTTGCGTCAGGTACGGCTTCAATCTCCGCGGACGGCAAACCAGTGGATCGAAAACCTGAAATCAAATTTGAGCATTCGGGATGAGTAATCAAACTATCTTCGATGTGATAGTCATCGGCGGAGGGCCGACCGGATTGGCTTGCGCGATTGAAGCTCAGCGCGCGGGCTTCAGCCATCTGGTCATAGAAAAAGGCTGCGTCGTCAATTCGCTTTTCAATTACCCGACTCAGCTTGTCTTTTTCACCACGCCGGAATTGTTGGAAATCGGCGATTTGCCTTTCGTCTGCGAACGCGAAAAGCCAAATCGTCAGGAAGCGTTGAAGTATTACCGCCGAGTGGCTGACACTTACAAACTGCGAGTCAATCAGTACGAACGCGTTTTGAAAGTCAGCGGCGCGGAGGGCAATTTTCTGGTCGAAACCGAATTGGTGATGACAGGCGAACGGCAAAATTACAGGTCAAAAAAGATTGTCGTCGCCATCGGCTATTTCGATCATCCGAACCTGATTGGCATTCCAGGCGAAGACCTGCCGAAAGTTTCTCACTATTACAAAGACGCTCATCCGTTTTACGACCGTGACGTTGCGATCATCGGAGCGGCCAATTCCGCAGCCATCGCCGCGCTTGATCTTTACCGTCACGGAGCGCGCGTGACGATCATTCATCGCCAGGCCGCGCTGCGCCCGACCATCAAATACTGGATTCTGCCCGACATCGAAAACCGCATCAAAAACGGAGAAATCACCGCGCGCTTCAACACCGTCGTCACCGAAATCACGCCGACGACGATCAGCATTCGCCATCTGGAAACCGGCGAAGAAACGGAACTGCCGAACGATTTCGTTTTCGCGCTGACCGGTTATCACACCGACAACGATTTTCTGCGCTCGTTGGGAATCGAGATTGATCCCGAAACGATGAAGCCGAAGTTCGACGCCGAAACGATGGAATCAAACGTGAAAGGCGTTTATCTGGCCGGAGTGGTCACCGCCGGAAAAGAGACCGGAAAAATTTTCATCGAAAACGGACGCTTTCACGGCGGACAGATCGCCCGGGCCTTGCTGGACGCAATGGGCAAATGACCTTGAACCAAAGCCGCTCTGCTGACGTTAAGCTAACTTCAGCAGAAAATTTCCGGAGGTAAACGAAAATGGCCAACAGCATATTTGATCAATTGCGCGATGCGGCGAAACAGGCGGCGAAGGAATTAGACGAAAAGTTCGATCTTAAAAACAAGTTCGAGCAAGGCGCTACTGTCGCCGGCGAAGCCGCGCGCAAGGCGAGCGAAACGGCCAATCAGGCCGCCAATGTTGCTCGCGAGCAGTTCGTGAAGTTCGACGCGGAATACAAAGTGACGGACAACCTGCGCGACACGGCGGCCAAAGCCGAAGCGACGATCAAGCAAGGCGCAGAAACCGCGCAAACCGAAGCCGAACAATTTTCCCGCCAGACCGAAGAAACAGTCCGCGAAGTTTTCGGCAGCGCCAAAGCTTATTACCAACGAGCCGAACAGGCTTTCAACACAGGAACCGCCGGAGCGCGAATGGCCGAAGCTGCGTTGACCGGTTACGAAAAAGCTCGCGTCTGGATCAGGGAAAACCCCGGCAAAACCGCCGTGGTTTCTTTTTCGATGATTGCGGGCATTCGCGCCGGATCGGCTTTGCCATCGTTGGGCGCGGCGATTCTGGGCGTTGGAGCTTCGGGCAACTGGTTTTTCAACAGCGCGCTGCCGATTGTCGGCGTTCGCAAGCTGACCGAAAAATACAACGATTATCTGAAGGAGCAGGAAAAGCTGCTGGCCGAAGGCAAGTTGGATGAAGCCGAACGGGAACGAGTCGAGTTCCAACGCAATCTGACGAAATACGTCGGCGCTCCATTGCTGGGAGCTTTCAGCGTGGCGGCTGGAGCTTCGATGATCGGCGCGGCTTTTTCAGGCGCGACGGCGACGGGCTTTCCTGTCAGTTTGATTCTGGGCGGGAATCCGCTGCTGAACGGAATCTGGTTTTTTGCCAACGGCGTGGTTTGCATCAGCGAAGGCTACAAATTCTTTATGATCGCTCTGGCCGATCAGG
>CAYRQB010000311.1:0-7195 GCA_964426025.1 uncultured Heliomicrobium sp. | reverse complement strand
TTGCTGCTCCTTGAATCAGGTCGGAAAAAAGAAGCGCAAAGTGTACACGAACGGTAGTGAGGCTCAAAGAGGTTGGCGTGAGTGTGAAAGAAGAATTGAAATTTGGCGTTCAGCGAATCAGGAAGTCAATCACTTCCATTTCAGCGCGCTCAACACGTTTGAATAATCGTCCGTCCAGATTTTGACCTTCGGATTGGCTTCCAGCCGTTGCCAGCGAGGATTGACGATCAACGAACTCAGTTCTTTCCCATCGCGAGCAATTGCCACCCACGAAGAAGGATCGAGGCCGCTGCCTCCGTCTGCGCGCTGAGCTGCGGAATCATAAATCACAGCGTAGCCGCTCAAATCGTAATGCTGAGCCAAACCGGCAATCACCGGTCGCAGGTCCAGATACTTGTTGGAGATGTGAAAGAGCAATCGTCCGCCCGATGCCAGCTTTGACAAATAAAGCGCAAGCGATTCTTTGGTCAACAGGTGAGTCGGAATGGCGTCCGAGCTAAACGCGTCCAGAACGATCAAACCGTAATGACCGTCGGGCGCATTTCGCAATTGCAAACGCGCGTCGCCCAAAATCGTGTTGACCTTTCCGCCCGAACATTTCAGGTAGCTGAAGTAATTTTCGTTTTGAGCGATGGCCAGCACCGCCGGATCAATTTCGTAAAACGTCCATTCCTGACCGGCTTCGGCGTAACAGGCCATTGCGCCGGTTCCCAATCCGATGACGGCTATGTTGGTCGCGGGACTGGTTGCGGCAAACGCTTCCAGAGCTTGTCCGAGCGGCCCGCGACGATGGTAATAAGACAAAGGTTCGCAGCGGCGATTTTCGTCCAGATACTGTCGCCCGTGTTTGGTGTTCCCGTGATAGAACTGATTCAGTTCGCCGTCGGAACTGCGCGCGACGCGAAGCACTCCGAAAAAATTTCGCTCAAGGCTCAGAGTATTTCCGTAATGAAAAGTCGAAGTCGCCTGGCTGCCGAGCATGATCGCCCCCAAAGCCAGCGCAAAACGCAGTGGACGTTTGACGAAGGTGTAACCGATGGCCGACGGCAGACACAACGAAAACACCAGCGAATTAACTTCGGTCATTCCCCATCGCGCAGGAACGACGGCCAGTGCAGCGGTCATTGCCGCCAAACCCGCAGGCCAGGCAAAATCCATCCAACGAGCGCGGACGGTTTCGACGACTTCGGTCAATTTAGGTCTGAGCGCCAAAGCCAGAACAATCGCTATCGGGTATTCGGCGACCGTGTCGAAGATCATCGGCGCAATCAGACTGTTGAAAATTCCGCCCAGCATTCCGCCAACCGACAACCACAAATAAAACTCTGTCAATTGCGCAGCAGGCGGGCGGTCGTCTGCCAATTGCCCGTGACAGACATAAGCAGCCACGAAAAAGAAAAGCAGGTGCAACACAACCGACGCCCAGGTCGGCAACGACCATTGGCTTAAAATCAGCAAGGCCAGCGCCAGCGCCAACAACGGCATCCATTTGACCATCGGCTTCATCGGCAACAGAGGCTTGCGCGCAAAGACCAGAATGAAGCTGAGCAGGTAAAGCGAAAGCGGCATGACCCACAACAACGGGATCGGCGAAATATCAGTCGAAAGATAAGTCGTCGCGCCGAGCATCAAACTGGAAGGAACAAAAGCCAGCAGCATCCAGCGCATTCGGCGTTTCCAGGCAATCGGAGTTACGACCTTTGCCGACGACTGAACCTGAATTGCCGGGAGTTCATCGGCGGGTTTGGCGGTTTTCCATCGCATAATCGCGCAAATCAGAATCAGCGCGATCAGCAAAACGTAACCCGCCACCCACAACCAGCTCTGTTGTCGCAATCGCAAATTTGGTTCGATCAACAACGGATAACCGAGCAGGGCGGCCAGGCTGCCGATGTTGCTGGCGCTGTAAAGAAAATACGGGTCGCGCGCGGCTGTGTGGCTGGTGGTTGAAAACCATTGCTGCAACAAAGGCCCGCCAGTCGAAACCATCAGGAACGGCAAACCGACAGCCAGCAACAGGGTTTTCAACAACCAGAGAATCGGCGAGCTTTGACCGCCGAGCGATTGAACCGACGCTTCGGAAATTCCCAGCGGAAAGAAAATCGCCGCCATCGCCAGCAATGACAGATGCAGAATCGTTTGACGGCGAACGCTCAACCGCACGGTGATCAAATGCGCATAAGCGTATCCGGCCAACAGCAATGCCTGAAAGAAAACCATGCAGGTATTCCAGACCGCAGGCGTCCCGCCCAGATAAGGCAGCAACATTCTGGCGATCATCGGTTGCACCAGAAACAACAACAGTGCATTCAGCAGTATCGTGACGGCGAACAGATTTCCCGCGATTGAATTCTTCAGGAAGTTGGATTGGTCTTGTTGCGATCTCATATGCCAGTCAGTCCAACAGGTTCAGACCTCTGATTGACGATCAAAACAGCGGTTACTTTTTGAAGAAGTTATCCATCAACTGCAAAACTGCGGGGCCGATCAGGGCGATGAAAAGCGTGGGGAATAAAAAGACAGCCAGCGGAAAGAGCAATTTGATGGCCGCTTTCTGCGCGGCCTGTTCAGCGCGTTGCCGCCGTTTGGTTCTCAGCGAATCTGAATAAACGCGAATGGCGCGCGCAATTGACGATCCGAAGCGGTCGGCCTGAATCAACATGGCGCAAAGCCCGCGCAGGTCTTCGACGCCGGTTCGTTCGGCCAGATTGCGCAAAGCGTCCGCGCGGTCGCGACCGACGCGAATTTCCAGATTGACCATCTCGAACTCTTCGCTGATTTCCGGATGCACTCGTTTGACTTCCTGGCTGACGCGCACCATTGCGGCATTGATGCCCAGTCCGGCTTCGACCGAAACGACCAGCAAATCCAGCGCGTCGGCCAATCCCCAACGCAGTCTTTGCTGACGGTTACCGATCATTTGATCGAGAACGTAACGAGGCAGTAGATAGCCCGCTCCAACGGCGACCACCATCCAGATCATCGAATCGCTGAGAGAACGACCGGACACAAAAATCGAAAAAAGCGTGAGCGCGGGAATCATTGACATCGAAGCCAATTGAATCGTCCGGTAAACGATTGGAGCCTGCGGCGAACGATAACCGGCGTACATCAGTTTCTTCTGCAACTTTCTGGCTTCCGACGGAGAAGGCGGAGCCAGACGATTGACAGGTTCGACGACATGCTCGACCAGCTTTTCGGTGATTGATTCGGCGATCGGTGTTGCAGGTTGCGAATCGCCTTTGCGTAATTGATCCAGCCTTTCACCGGCCAGATTGGGTTTACGAAAAATCATCCAGTAAACGCCGATTGCGCTGAAGACAAAAAAACCGAACACAGAAATCGGGATGAGAATTGACATAACGGACTCCGAACTGCGAGCTACGGCGGCTCAAATTTTGATTTGCAGAATTTTGCGGATCATCAGCATTCCGGCGATCTGCATCCCCGAAGCCAGCGCGATCAGTTTGTGACCGCGCGGGTCGTCCCACAGAATGCTCATGTAATCCGGATTCATGACGCTGGCGGTAATCGCAATGAAGATGGGAACTCCGCACAGAACCCAGGCGGAAATGCGGGATTGCGTGGTCAATGTTTTCAGGTCTTCCAGAATGCGAAAGCGTTCGCGAATGGTGTAGGAAACCTTTTCCAGTATTTCAGACAGGTTTCCGCCCGTTTCGCGCTGGATCAGAATCGCCGTCACGCACAAATGCAAATCCATCAGCGGCACTCGTTCGGACAGGCTTCGCAGCGCCAGCTTGAACGACAGTCCCAGATTCTGTTCTTCGTAAGTCTGGCGAAATTCCTTCGAAATCGGTTCGGGCATTTCGCTGGCGACCAGATTCATCGCCTCAGTGAAAGCGTGTCCGGCGGCCAATGCGCGAGCCATCAGCTCCAACGCTTCGGGCAGGTCGGCCAAAAATTTATCGAACCGCTGTTTACGTTTCCACATCACGTGCAGAAAAGGTATGACCGCCGCCATCGCGCCGACCGCCAACGCCAGAAAGAAGTTGATGCCGGTTGCCGAAGCCGCCAGGATTGCCAGCAATCCCGCAATCGCCGAAAACATAAACAAGCGCATGACGGTCAACTGCAAATCCGCCTGATCAATCATTCGTTTGATCTGCGTCACGCTGCGCAGTCGGATCAGCAGTTTGTGCATGAGCGGGATTTCGCTCAACAATTCTTCGCGCGCCAGCCGTAATTCGTCGTCGTCAATGCCGGTTGAATAAGCCAGCACCTCTGAAATCCGTTGTCTCATCTGGGCGCGCTGTTCGACCGCCTTGCGTGCGAAGGCCAGATAAACTCCGTAAGTCGCGAACAGGCAAAATAAAAATACAAAGAAAGCCGTCATGCCGTTCACCTCTTATCGAACATCAGATGAATGATTAAGCTGGTGATCAGAAACATCAGCGCCGACAGATACAGAATCAGAACCAGATAAGCGATCATCGTCAGACCTCCCCGAAAAGTGAAGTTGGTAACTTCAATCCGCAAACAGCCATCCGCTCGGCCAATTGCGGACGCGCGTTTGCCACCTGGAACTGGCCGATGACTCGCCCGTCGTTATCCACTCCCTGACGTTCGAATCGGATCAGTTCCTGCAAAGCAATCTCTTTCTTTTTGAAGCCGATGATTTCCGAAACAGACGTGACGCGTCGCGTGCCGTCGCTCAATCGCACAAGCTGAACGACCAGATTGATGGCTGAAGCGATCTGCTGTCGCATAGTCCGTTCAGACAACCGCAATCCGCCCATCTGGATCATGGTTTCGATCCGCGACAACGCGTCGCGCGGCGTGTTGGCGTGAATGGTCGTCAAACTGCCGTCGTGACCTGTGTTCATCGCCTGAAGCATGTCAATCGCTTCTTCGCCGCGAACTTCGCCGACGACAATCCGGTCGGGGCGCATTCGCAAAGCGTTTTTGACCAGATCGCGTTGAGTGATTTCTCCGCGACCTTCGATGTTGCGCGGACGCGTTTCCATTCGCAGAACGTGCGGCTGTTGCAGCAGCAGTTCGGCGGAATCTTCTATCGTGATGATCCGTTCGTCTTCGGAAATGTAAGCCGACAGCGCGTTCATCAGTGTGGTTTTGCCCGCGCCGGTTCCGCCGGAAATCAATATGTTCATTCGCGACTGGACGCACAATTTGAAAAGTTCGGCAATCTCTTCGGTCAGCGCGCCGTATTCAATCAGCTTGTTCATCCGCAGGGGTTCAGCGCCGAAACGCCGAATCGAAAGCGCAGGCCCATCCAAAGTCACAGGCGGAATTGCCGCGTTGACGCGCGATCCGTCCGGCAATCTGGCGTCAACCATCGGCGAAGATTCGTCAATCCGCCGACCGACCGAAGAAACGATTCGTTCGATCACGCGCACGACATGAGCGTTGTCGCTGAATGCCACGTTGACCCGCTCCAACTTTCCGGCACGTTCGATGTAAACCTTGCTGGGCGAATTGACCAAAATATCCGAAATCGTCGGATCGGCCAGCAATGGTTCCAACGGCCCAAGCCCGAACAATTCGTGGCGCACTTCTTCGACCAATTGCTCCCGTTCCACATTTGAAAGCGGCATCTCTTCCGTGGCCAGCAACTCTTTGGCCAACCTCGCGACTTCAGGCAAAGCCTGTTGCGGAGTCAGCAAATTGAGTTTGGTCAAATCCAGACGGTCAATCAGCATCCGATGCAGACGCGCTTTCATTTCCTGATAAAGCGGCTGACCGCTCGCCCCATTCGCTTCGCCCGTCAAACGGTTCGGCTGGCCGTTGCCATTCATTAACGGGTCTTTGGTTAATCGTTGACTGAGATTCATTGGCTATCCCTCGAACAATTTCGACTTGAAAAATTTCAGCGGCGCACGGGGAAATCTCTCCCCGACAACGCACGACCGGATTTCGGTTGATCTTGCCTGGCAACGTCCGACGGCGATGAGCCTTCGGCGTCGAGCGCAGCAGTCTGACGGCGGAAAAGAGAAGACAACAGATTTTTCCGCGTTGTCGCGGGAGCTTTGTCCGCCTTGCCTCCGCAAAGCGAGGCCAGATGTTTCAGTTCAGCCGCAATTGGATTTGCCGGAGCAGCTTCGGCCAACGGACGCCCAAGATTGATTGAATTGACCGCCGCCCGAAAATCTTCCGAGATGAAGCAGGCGATGCGCTCGCCCAGAAATCGTTCGACGTGCCGCAATTCCAGATCGCTCTGTTTGCTCCAACGGTTGAGCACCAGACGAACTTTGTCGCGCGAATAACCCAGCCGGTAAAAAAGCGTCACCGCGCGTTGCGCCGCTCGCGAAGCCAGAATGTCCAGCGTCAAAACCAGCAGGATGTCGTCCGATTGATCCAATGCGCTGATCGTCAGCGGTTCAAATGTGTGCGGCAAATCCAGCACCACGTAATCAAACCTGCTTCGCAAAATATCCAGCGCTTCGATCAAATGTTCGTGTCGAAATTTGTCTGCCTCTTCAATGTCCAGCGGCGCAGCCAGCACGGACAGATTCGGCGAATGTGAAATCAGATAACTGCTCAACAATTGGTCGTCCATTCGCGCGCGGTTTTCGACCAGATCAACAATCGAATATTTAGCCTTCACGCCGAAAAACAGGTCCAGGCTGGCCGATTGCAGATTCAGATCAACCAGGACAGCCGACGCGCCCAGCGAAACGGCCAGATTCGCGGCGATGAACGATGTGCCGCATCCGCCTTTGTTGGAAAAGACGGAAATGACCCGCCCGTTCTTTTTCGGGCTTTGTGATGAAGCGGCGCTGAATTCGGCGACGCGTCCCAGCACGGTCATCAATTCTTCGGCGATCACAGGCAATCGCAGGAACTCTCGCGCTCCGGCGCGCAGGCTTTCCAGAATCGTGTCGGGCGAAGAATCGCGCGATGCGCAAATGACCACTGTGTCGGGGCAAATCGCGTTGATCTGCCGGCACAACATCCAACCGGTTTCAGGTTGTTCGCCCAACATGATTATGGCGGCGGATGGTCGCCAATGAACCACTTCGGCGTAGGCCTGTTCCATTTGCGCGCTGCACGCCACGACGCGAATGCGCTGATCGGTTCTGAGCGATTGCCGAATCTCGGCTTCGCCTTCCGGGTCTGAGGAAAAAATGACTGTTGTCAGTTGTCGCTTCATGTTTCTCGTTAGTAACTGCTCAGGCCATCGAATAAGCCTGCAATGAAAAGCTGGAAAATGACGGAA
>CAYRQB010000310.1:0-7226 GCA_964426025.1 uncultured Heliomicrobium sp. | reverse complement strand
ACATCAGGCGGCAAAGCCGCAGATGCAGTTTTCACCCACACCAATTACGGTAGTGTCTAAAAAAACAGGTGCGAGGAAGTTGAACAGCCGCACTTCCTCGCACCAGTAATGGTTTGGTTTTTATCTTATCCGCGAAGGATAGTTTAGAACGTGAACTTCAGAGCGAGTTCGATCACGCGCTGTCCGCGCTTGGTCGTAATCTTGCCGAAGTTGTTACGAGTGTTTTGAGTGAACGCGAATCCTCCGGCAGGATCGCACTTGTTATTCTGCGTTCCACCAAGTCCGTTGGGGAAGGTTTGAGTGAACGATGTCACTGTGCCGTCCGCCAAAACCAGAGGAGCGTTGACCGCCGTCCGCGCGCAAACAGTTTCCAGCGTCAGGAAAATGTCGCTGTTGCTGGCGTTCTGGTTATCAATGTTCTTCGGAAATGCGTGGTTGAAGACATTGAAGAAACCGGCGCGGAATTGCAGATTCTTGCTCTCTTTGATCTTGAAGTTCTTGAACAAAGAGATGTCCCAGTTCTGCCTGTTCGGCGTGCGGAAATAGAAGGGCGATATCGTTGGCCCAGTCGTACCGAAGGCTGGAATGCTGATGGCGCCCAGATCCAAAACTCGCTCTCCGACGTTCTTGCCGTCCAGGTTCGGATTCTTGCTGAAAGCTGGGGCAATCGCTCCGGCTGCGTATCCGGCGGATTGGAATGCATCCGAGCCGAAGGCGGCAACAGCAAGGTTGGTGATGTCACCTGTGAATCGCAGATTGACCGGCGTTCCGCTCGTCCACGTGGTGATGCCGGACATCTGCCATCCGTTGAGCAGTCCTTTCGAGAAGGCATTGCTGCTCGGCGACAGATTCGGCAGGTTGTAGTTATACGACAAGTTGAAGATGTGGGTCCGGTCGTAATCCAGCACACCGTAGCTGCGCCCGCGAGTGTCGAGCGGATCCAGATCGTTGAACTCGCCTCCGCGTGTTCCCAATACCTTCGAGAAGGTGTAGGTGGCGAAGAACTGCAAATTCTTCCCGGCCTGACGGCTCAGAGTTGTTTGCAACGAATGGTAGTTCGACGTGCCGGTGTATTGCTGGTAACGGACGTTGTTAAGATCCGGGAACGGGCGGAAGGTGTTAAGCACGCCATCGCCAAACGACTGCCGGTGCAGCGGATTGGTCAGGTCAAGTCTGACACCTGTTTGCGTTACGATTTGGCAATTGCCTCTTCTGATAACGGTGTTGTTCGGGCCGACTTCGCCGCGATCGCAATTCGGATTGGCCAAAGTGGTGACCGAGCTGCCCGGATCGCCGGAAATGCCTCCGCTCAACAGTCTTCCCAAAGGAATCGTATTGATCGGCAAACGAGCCGCCAGGTGACGTCCGAATGTTCCGACATAACCCGCTTCGGCAACCATCTGGAACGGCAAACGAGTTGCGACGCTCAAACTGGTTGAGTAGGTCGTCGGAAAATCGTTTGAGTTGGGATCAGGCGAAATGATCGGCGCGCCGCCACTTGCCAATTTCAACGGATCAACCGGAACTCGCTGACCATTGGCCAATGTGACAATGCCCATATTGTTCAATGTCAATCCGCCCAGATCGTTGAAGGTCACGTTCGTCCCCGGAATTGTGGTGAAGGGGCCAATGGTGGCGCCGACGTTGCCGTTTGGCGCGGCACGCAATGTGGCATCGTACTGGAAGTTGCCCTGCACGCGGTTGTAGAAGACGCCCGCGCCTCCGCGAATGACCAGCTTGTCATTCTTCAGAGCGCTCCAGGCGAAGTTGATGCGCGGCCCCCATTCGACTGCCGGAGGATCAATCACGCCTTT
Source organism: uncultured Heliomicrobium sp. (assembly GCA_964426025.1). GTDB lineage: Bacteria > Acidobacteriota > Blastocatellia > RBC074 > RBC074 > RBC074. Next base: position 5,412 of record CAYRQB010000310.1, on the reverse strand, counting down.
CTTGATTTCTCCGCGCGCGGCGGAAAGAACACCGTTCGGACGGAACGGATCGCCGCCGACGTAATAACCGGCTCCGCGCTGGTAAGCCTGCGGGCTGAATAGAATGTCGAAGCCCTTGCGCTCTTTGTTAATGGTCATGTGATTGGCACGAAGACCGTATTCCAGCGTGAAGTTCGGACGAATCTTCCACGAATCCTGAGCGTAGAATTCGTAATTGTAGAAACGATAGTTTCCAATCGGCGGTTGAGTGCCGTGGCCGACATCAGTCAATTGGCCGACCAGCAGATCGCCCCAATCGTTGCCAGTGCCGGTTCCGTTCCAGTTGTTGAATCCGATCAAGCCTTGCGAGTCGGGATCGCCCTGGAAGTTCTGTCGTTTGTTGCCCTGTTCGACCAACGCGCCGAACTTCAGCGTGTGACTGCCTGCGACCTTGCTCAGGTTGTCAGCGACCGAAAAACTGTCGTTGTAGGCGAAGATCGGGTATGTGCACGTAGACCACAATTGTCCCTGCGCCCAACTGATCAATGACAGAGAGACATAGGGACTTTGTCTGCCGAAGCGCGTGTTATCGAACGGCAAGCGCCAGATGTTTTCAAGACCGAGCGTCGAAAGGCGGACTTTGTCAGGGTCTTGATATTGGTTGTCCAGTTTCAGTTTGCTGCCGCTGAACACGACTTCATTGGTCATGGTCGGGTTGATGACTTTTGTCAGACCGACGGCGACCGAACGGCCAAGCTGATCTTCCTGGTTGGCGGATGGCAATTCAAAGGTCGAAGGTCCCCACCAGATGCCGTAAGGATTGACGTTTTGCTGCGTCTCGCGAGTCAGCCGGACGTAAAGATTCGTGTTGTCGCTGATCTTGTAATCGAATCGCGATTTGAAATCTTTACGATGCTGCGTTTGCGTCGTGTTGGAAATGTAGTTGGCTCCGGCAATGTTGGAGTTTGGAGCCGGATAAAGATTGATCAGAATCTGCCCTATTGGATTGATGTAAGGAGCCAGATTGCCGTTCGGCGCATTCTGTCCGGCATTCGCGAAACCACCGGGAATTCTGACCGTCGTACCGGAGAAATCTCCCTTGCGTTGAGCCAACGTCGGAACGTTGGAAATTCGCGGAGGAGCGCCGAAGGTTTGCCGCTGAACTTCGAATCCAACGAAAAAGAAAAGCTTGTCACGGCTTTCGTTGAATCCGCCGAGAGGACCGAAGACCTTTCTGGGCAGAGTGATCGGGCCGCTGATGGTGCCGCCAGGATAATAAAATCTTCCGACAGGCTTCTGACCGGCCAGCGAACTCGGGTCTTGCGCCTTAATGTAATTTCTGAAACGGTCGTTGGCCGCCAACGCTTCGTGACGGGTGTAGCTGTATAACGAACCGTGGAAATCGCGGCTGCCGGATTTGGTCGTGCCGCTGATTTGAACGCCGCTATTGCCATGCTCAGCGGCAAAATTGCTGCTCTGCACAGTAACTTCCTGCACAAAATCATTGTTCAAGCTGACAATGCTTCCGCAATTACAGCCGATGTCCAGCACACGCGATCCGTCAACGCTGACAGAGTTATTCTGACCGCGCTGCCCGTTGACAGAATAAGCAGAAGCGTCGCCAAAGCCTGTGACCTGATAAGTCGAAGAATCAGGCGCGACGACTCCGGGCAGAATGCGCAGCAGTTCCAGGCTGTTGCGGCTGATGATCGAAAGGTTTTCGATCTGTTTTGATGTAATGGTGTTTGACCGCTCGCCGGTTTCCGTCTTGATTTCTTCAATCGCCGATGCGGTTACTGTTACGCTCTCGGTCGCCGCTCCAATTTCCATTGTTACGTCAAGCCCCTTGGTCTCGTTCGGACTGACTACAATTTCGGTTTTGACGAATTTTTTGAAACTGGTCGCTTCGACAGTCAGAGTGTAGGTGCCGGGAAAGATGGAGGTGAATGTATACACCCCTTCGCCGCTGGTTTTGCTTGTTCGCTCGGCCTGTGTGCTGACAAATGTCAACTTCACAGTCGCTCCGGGAACCACCGCTCCATTCGGGTCTTTGACTGTGCCGCGAATGGTGGAACTGGCCGCCGTCTGGGCTGACGCTGTTGAAACCATTGCTAGGGATAGAAGCAGAGTTAGCGCCCACAACATATGAACCGCAATTGGAAGAACTTTGCGCTTCGATAAGTTCGGGGTTGAAATTTTTGGTGTTTTGAATCTGGATCGCATCGAGAATCCTCCGCTGAATCGCTCTGTTGAGCCACTCAGGAATTTGCTGTTCGGACAAGAAACCTCATCTCTTCTCCAAAAACCGATCTTAATCTCTCCAATTTATGGAGCAAGAGACGATAAGTTGACATTGCCCCGACTGACGGACTTAGCCTCAATAATTGTTGAGTGCAAACTTCCTTATTGTTTTAAACGCTTAGCGACACTGAAACCCAGGATCGGATTTCAGTTCTGAAGATGTGCCACGAAATCCCAGCAAAGTTAGTAAACTGATTTCTTATGGGATATAATTCATATGTAAGTTGATGATTGCGTAAGTACAGGACTCAACGCGAACAGTCAATCCCTTTACAGCTATTTTACCGTTAGCAAACAGTAATAACCCTGTTATTAACTAGATAGCTTTGCACGATTACAGGTCATAATGACAGTTTCCACAAAACAAAACGGGCATACCAGTGTCTCGCCACCTGACATTTCCAGAGACGAGATGAGGGCGGCGCTGGATCGAGTGCTGAACAGCAAATATTTTGCCCACGCCCCGATGAAGCAGAGATTTTTGCGACTGATCTGCGAATTTCATCTCAGCGGAAAGGGCGGCGAACTAAACGAATATCTGATAGGAAGAGAAGTCTTCGATCGCGATAATTCATATAACCCTGCGACCGATCCGATCGTCCGGGTTGGCGCACATGGCATTCGCGAAAAGCTGGAGCGTTATTATCAAAAAGAGGGGGCGAATGACGAAATCCAGATTGAGATTCCTATTGGAAGTTACGAGCCTTGCTTCGTTCGCCACGCCCAGCCGATAGAGATTGAGTCAGAAAAATTTGAATCTGCAGAAGCGAATCTCCCATTTGCTTCACCAACTGCGTTTCCTCCTCCAAAAAACGCAAGACAACAATGGCCATTCATCGCCTTGGGTTTATCGCTGGCCGTTATAGCCATATTGATCTATTTCAATTTCGAGTTGAGACAGCAGGCGGCGCAAAGAGCCAATCAGACGAATGGCGATCTGGAGATTTTCAATTCCTTCTGGCAACCGTTTTTTCAAAGTCCGGACCCGACCATGGTTGTGTTGAGCAATCCTCCTGTTTTCCGATTCATCAATCCGGCTGATCCGGAACAGGTAATCAAAAAATCCGTCCAGGTTTCAGATGAACAATTGAACCAGATATTCGAGGCGATCCCGAACAAATCCATCATTCAAATCATCAGCAATTCCCGGCTGACCATGACCACCGACACTTACACAGGCATCGGCGAAGCAATCGGCCTCCATCGCATCACCGATTTGTTCAGAACTGCTGACAGGAGTCTGGCTTTGAAACAAAGTCGCACGGTCAGCGCCGAAGATTTGAAGAGTCACAACGTCATCACTCTCGGCAGCATCTGGGTCAACAACTGGTCAAGCAAATTGCCGTCAAAAGAAGATTTCGTTTACACAAACCAAGTCACGGTCAGGAATCTGAATCCGCAAGCCGGAGAACAGACCGAATACCGCTCTGCTTTTGATCCGCAAACCGGAAAGTTGATTGAAGATTACGCTCTGATCACTCTCAGCCCGAACATCTCCAGCCGCGATATGGTCATGGTTCTTGCCGGTTTGCACAGCGAAGGAACAGCCGCCGCTGCGGAATTCGTCACCAGCAGGCAATATCTGACGCAGCTTAAACAGCGATTGGCACAGGCGGGGACAAACGGTAAACCGCCCAGGTATTACCAGGCTTTGCTGAAAGTCGGAGTTGAAAACGGCATTCCCACTTTCATCACACTTGTTTCCGTTCACGAACTTCGCAACACCCAAAGATAAGATGCGAGCAATCGAGAAAAGCTTTTTCTACTCGTGCTTCCTCAATTCCAGCTTGGCGATGGATTCGCGGTGAACTTCGTCCGGGCCGTCGGCCAATCGCAAAGTCCTTTGATGCGCCCAGCCGTTGGCCAGGAAGAAATCCTGACTGACTCCGCCTCCACCGTGAGATTGCAACGCGCGATCAATTACTCGCAAAGCCATGTTCGGCGCGACAACCTTGATCATGGCAATTTCAGCGCGGGCTGCTTTATTGCCGACCGTATCCATCATGTAGGCCGCTTTCAGCGTCAGCAGCCGGGCTTGTTCGATCTCAATTCTGGAATTGGCGATGTCTGCGCGGATGGTTCCCTGCTCCGCCAACGTTTTGCCAAAAGCCACGCGATGTTTGGTTCGCTGGCACATTGATTCCAGAGCACGTTCGGCCAGTCCGATGGAACGCATGCAATGATGAATTCTGCCCGGCCCCAAACGACCTTGAGCGATTTCAAAACCTCTGCCTTCGCCCAACAGCATGTTCGCAGCAGGAACGCGAACATTTTCAAAACTCACTTCGGCGTGTCCGTGCGGAGCGTCGTCATAACCGAAGACGTGCAGCATTCGTTCGATCTTCACACCCTTCGCGTCCATCGGAACCAGAATCATTGATTGCTGTTTGTGAGTCGGAGCCGAAGTATCCGTTTTGCCCATAAAGATGGCGATTTTGCATCGCGGATCGCCCGCGCCGGAAGTCCACCACTTGCGCCCATTGATGACGTATTCGTCGCCTTCGCGATTGATGCTGGCCTGAATGTTTGTCGCGTCCGACGAAGCGACTTCAGGTTCGGTCATCGCGAAACAGGAACGAATCTCGCCATTCAGCAGCGGCGTCAACCATTGCTTTTTCTGCTCATCGGTTCCGTATCTGACCAGAACTTCCATGTTGCCTGTGTCCGGCGCAGAGCAGTTGAAAACTTCTGCCGACCACGGCACTCGTCCCATGATTTCGCACAGCGGAGCGTATTCCAGATTGGTCAGCCCCGCGCCGTGCGCACTTTCAGGCAAGAACAGATTCCACAAACCATCGGCTTTGGCCTTCGGCTTCAGGTCTTCGATGATCTGAATGACTTTCCATCGTTCGCCCGAATGGTTTTGCTCGTAGTAGGTTTGTTCGTTGGGATAGATATACTCGTCCATAAAGGCCGAGAGTTTCTTCTGCAGATATTTGACTTTATCGGAGTATTCAAAATTCATTGCCGGTGCTCCTCATGAACGCGAGCGTCTCGCTCACAACAAGAAATCCATCCTTAGGAATGGAACCGAAATAAGTGTTCCCTAGGAAAACCGTAGTGCAATCTTGCCAAGGGGTTGCGCCGGTTCTCAAGAAGACTGATTGAGAAGCAGCGCAACCTTGGCAGGAT
>CAYRQB010000309.1:0-7232 GCA_964426025.1 uncultured Heliomicrobium sp. | reverse complement strand
GCCACATTCACGCCGGTTCGCACCAATCCCGATTCGATCCAGGAATACCGCATTGTGACGTCGAATCCTTCTGCTGAATTCGGTCGCAATAGCGGAGCGCAAATCGCGTTGGTGACGAAAACCGGGACGAATGAATTCCATGGCAATTTGTTTGAGTTCCATCGTAACCGCGTGTTGAACGCCAACGAATGGGATTTGAACCGGCTGAAGTTCCAGCAACTGGCGCTGGGCAATTCCCAGGCCGCTTCGACCTTCAATCGCCGCTTTCTGCTGCGCAACCAGTTCGGCGGCAGCATTGGCGGGCCGATCATCAAAAACAAAGCATTCTTTTTCTTCAACACTCAAATCCAACGTCAATCACAAACGCTGGATCAGACCAGCACGGTTTACACCTCTCAAGCGCGGCAGGGAATTTTCCGCTATGTCGTCGGCGGTCGAAACTTCCCCGCCGGATCGGCTACTCCCTCAGTTGATACGCAGGGAAATCCGCTGCCGAATCTGACCATTGGAACTTACAACGCCGTCACCAACGATCCTCGCCGATTAGGGCTTGATCCCCAGATTCAAAGCATCATCGCGCTGACTCCTCTGCCGAACCGTTTTGATGTCGGCGACGGATTGAACACGGGGGGGTTCACTTCGCTGGCGACCAGAACCGATCCGCAGCGGGATTTCACCGCGCGAGTTGATTACACTTTCAACGAACGTCAGACATTGTTTGGCCGGTATTCCTGGGGACAGCAGGACACGGTTGGCGACACGACCAACAGCGGCGCCGCCCGTTATCCGGGATTGCCTCCTGTGGTGGCGACGTTCCGCACTCCGCGCAATCTGGCTGTCGGCTGGCGTTCCAGTTTCGGCACCCGCACGACCAATGAATTGATCGCCGGCGGAAATTACTTCAAGTTCGATTTCGCCATTCCGACCAATCAAGACCCGCGTTCGACGCCGATCATCACTGCTCTGTTCACAGACCCCTTGCCGAACGGATTCGGCAACGCTCGTGAAATTACCACTTATCAAGTACTCGACAACCTGACGCACGTTCGCGGATCTCATGCGCTAAGAACAGGGCTGAATTTGCGCTTGCAGCGGCATTTCGATGTTCGCGGCTCAGTGGCCGGTTTGGACGTTAATCCGCGTTACCTGGTCGGCGGCGCGGTTGATCCGACAACCTTCCAAATGCCGCGTGAATGCAGCGCCAGCGTGACGACCAATTGCATCAACACAAATGATTTTGCCCGGTTGCGCAGTCACATCAATGACATGCTCGGCAAACTCAATCGTGTGGACGTCGGTCTGGTCGGAACCAGCGGACAGTACAGCCCGCCGGGAACCCCGTTCATCTTCGACGCTTACTTCCCGGAGTTTGACTTCTATTTCCAGGATGACTGGAGAATTTTGTCGAACCTGACTTTTAACCTCGGAATTCGTTACGAGCCAAAACCGAAGCCTTACGCCCGCAGTGACGCCCGAATCTTCGCGCCGAACAAACCCTTCGTGCTCGGAGCCGCTCCGGCCAGCGACCTGCAATGGGTCAACGCCGATCTTTACAAGAGCGATCTGAACAACTGGGCTCCGGCGGTTGGCGTGGCCTGGGATCCATTCAAGGATGGCAAGACCTCTGTGCGCGGCAATTACCGAATTGCCTTCGACCGAATTTCGACTTTCCTGCCCTCGTCGGCGGTTTTCCCGAATGTTCCGGGCATTACGTTGGCGGTCATCAATCAGGTAATCGGACAGGGCGATTACCGTTTGCGCGACGGCATTCCTTCGCTGGCGCCGCCTGCCGGATCAACTCCGTTCTCGCTTTCGACTCCGGCCAATCCAGGCTTTCTTTCACAGGAATTGCTCGATCCGGATTTTGAATCGCCGAAAACCTATATGTGGTCGTTCGGCGTTCAGCGGGAAATCGGCAAAGGATTCGTCGTTGACGCTCAATACATCGGACGCGCCGCTCGCCAGTTGATTGGCGGTTACCAGCGCAATCAGGCTGAAATTTTCAACAACGGTTTTCTGGATGCATTCAACGTGGTCAAAGCCGGCGGGCAAAGCCAATTGCTCGACCGATTGACGACCGGGCATCCGAACCGTCGTTCCAGCGAAACCGGCGCTGATTTCATTCGTCGCTTCTTCTCGACCACAGTGCAAAACAACAACGTCGCTTCTTTGGCTTCGGCGCTGAACAACACCCTGGTCGGAGGAAAATTGCTGCCGGATGCCAACGGTTTCGGGCCTTACTTTTTCACGCCTTACCCGCAGGTCTTGGGCGGATTGGCCGTGATTGACAGCGGCTCTTTCTCCAATTACCACGGCGCGGTTTTTGAATTGAAACGTCGCGCTTCCAGCGGTCTGGATTTCGGCATCAGCTACACTTTCTCAAAATCGCTGGATGACAAATCCTTCGATCCGACCTTTACACGAATTTCAACCGGAACCGGCCAATCGGCGCAGGGAACTCCGTTTGATGCAAATAATCGCCGCTTGAATTACGCCTTGTCGGATTTCGATCGCCGTCACGTTCTGAATGGCACGGTCGTTTACGATCTGCCTTTCGGAAACGGACGCAAGTACCTGGCTGGCGCCAACGGATTCGTCAATCGTTTGGTCGGCGGATGGACGGTTTCCGCCAATGTCATTTACCAAAGCGGACGCCCGTTCAATGTGGTATCCAGCACCAATTCGTTTAGCAGCGTCGTCAGTTCGCGCGCCAATTTTTCAGGCAAGGATTTTTCGACGAAATACACGAACGATCCGGCAACCGGATTGCCATTCCTGTTCTCGACCGAACAGCGAGGTCAATTCTCGTTACCCGGCCCCGGCGAATACGGAAACGTGCCGCGCAACGCGTTCCGCGCGCCTCCGCAATTCAATCTTGATGCGGCAATCATCAAACGCGTGCCGTTCACGATTCTGGAAAAGGCCATGAATTTCGAGTTTCGCGCCGAAGCGACGAACGTCACCAACACCCCGTACTTCGGCATTCCGGGCAGCACCTCGGCGCTGAGTTTGCCGACTTTGGGTCGGTCGTTGGGCACTGAAAGCGCTGCTCGCGTCATTCAATTGGGCGCGAAGCTCAATTTCTAAAACGAATTTTCTCTCGTCCAAATACGGTCGAGCGTTAAAACATCAGTCCGCAGTTGGGGCAGACAGGGTTTTTACCTCAGGGTTTTCAACCTGTTTGCCTCTACTGCGGCTTCTCACTTCCTGCTTCACTATAAATCCGAGAAATATCTGGAGGACCCGATATGAAAAAGACCCTTATCAGCAGTTTGGCAGCGGTCTGTTTGAGCCTGATTGTAGTAGTTGTCGCGTCGGCTCAGACCAGTACATCGCGCATTGTTGGTACTGTGACAGATTCGACAGGGGCGCTTGTGCCTGGCGTTAAAGTTACAACCAAGAACGAGGCGACCGGAGAGACTTACACTCAGTTTAGCAGTGGCACCGGATTCTATGCTTTTCCGTCGCTGCCTGTTGGCCTGTATACGATTACATTTGAAATTACCGGCTTCAAAACCGTCAATAAAACCGGGAACGTGCTGGCCGTCGGGACTCCGCTGGTTGTTGATGCGACACTGGAAGTCGGGCAGACGAATGAAGTCGTCAATGTCGAAGGCGGATACGAACGCATCCAATCAACCAATGCCACGCTCGGAAACATTGTCGAACAGAAAACGATTGAATCCTTGCCGCTCAACGGACGCAATCCGCTTTCGTTGATCATTTTGGAAGCGGGCGTGGTTCAGCGTTCGGGCGGGGCAGCCGGATCAGGCGTTCACGTCAACGGTTCGCGCGACCGCGCTTTCAACGTGACGATTGACGGCATTGACGCCAATGAATCTTCGGTGCCGAATCCGGTTTCGAATATTTACCGCATCAATCCGGACAACGTCCAGGAATACAAAGTCGTCACCAACAATGCGACGGCTGAAGAAGGTCGTAACTCCGGCGCTTCGGTTTCCATTGCCACTCGCCGCGGAACAAATAACATTCACGGAACGGTTTTCGAATTCGCACGAAACACGGCGCTCAATTCCACAGGGTTCTTCAATAACGCTCAAGGCACGCCGAAAAACGAAATCAAGTTCCATCAATACGGATTCGAACTCAGCGGCCCGATCAAAAAGAACAAAACTCATTTCTTCGGCAGTTGGCAGGGACAGAACGTCAAGTTCACGCAGCCGATTGACCAGAGCTTCGGCATTCCGACAATTTACACGCCAACGGCGTTGTCAGGAGTTTATCGTTACTGGGTTGCCGATCCGATGACGCCTTTCCTGATTGACGGTCAGCGCATCACACAGAACACTCCGTTGCTGGTTGATCGCAACACGGGAGCATATCGAACAGGAGTCCGCAATTGCGCCAGCGCAACCGACACCAATTGCGTTGCCAGTTTCAACTTCGCCCAGTCGCATTCCACAATCAAAGGTGTTGACCCTGCCATCGCCAAGCTGTTTTCTTCTTACCCGCAACCAAACAGTTATGGTTTTGGCGATGGTTTGAACACAGCGGCTTTTTTGTGGAATCCGCCGACGACCAATGAAGGTCCGCATTACAACGTTCGCGTAGATCATTCTTTCAACGATCGTCATGCGGTTTTCGGTCGTTACCTGCATGCCAATCAGGACACGCTTGAAGGCGATCCGCTCAATGGTCGCCCGCAACTTTTTCCGGGATTCCCTCCGCTTGGCGAAGTTTTCAGACGCAGCCGCAATCTGGCTCTCAATCATCGTTGGGTGATCAGCAACAGCGTGGTCAATTCATTTACGATGGGATTTTCGCGCTTCCGTTTCCGGTTTACGCAGGGCGAAGCAAATCCCAGCTTCCCGAACACTCCGGGATACGCCTTCAACAACGTTTCTTATCCATTCAACAACACGCCGCGAACAGAGCGCGCAGTCACCACGCCGCAAATCATTAATGACATTAGCTGGGTGAAAGGCTCGCATCAGTTCAAGGGCGGATTCAACTTACGTTTTTACCAGCACAATGACCAACGCGGACAACCGGGCGGCGTCAACGTCACTCCGCAAATCAGTTTCAGCCGCACGTTGCGAGTTCCAACGGGATTCAATACCCCGACGCTTTCCTCATCCACTCGTGCCGGCATTGCGAATGTGGACAACAACCGCCTGCTTGGCTCGATAAATGACATCTTGGGCATTCCGGCGCGTTTACAGCAGCTTTTCCTCGGCGACCTGTCAACCGACGCTTATCTGCCGTTCCAAAAAGACGGTCAGGTTACTTTGTTCTCGGTTGGCAATCGCGCCAAACAGCTCAACTTCTATCTTCAGGATGAATGGCGCGTTCGCCAGAATTTGTCCCTCAGTCTTGGCTTGCGTTTCGAGGAGAATCTGGCTCCAACCGAAGTCAACGACCGCGTTTATGTTCCCAACGAACCGATTGTCGGTTCCGGGGGATTGGTGACTTTCGGACAGGCCAAGAGCTTTTTCGACCGCAACAATCTGGGCATTGGCCCGCGTATCGGCATTGCGTGGAGTCCGCGTAACAGCCAGAAATTTGTCGTTCGCGTCGGCTATGGTATTGCCTACGATGCTTTGCCGACGTTCCAGGTGACTGCCGTTTCCGGTCGTCCCCCGGGATTGATCGGCACTTGCAGTTCAGTGGTTGGCGGAGCGACAACCGCCGGTTGTGAGGTGGCTCCCAATAAGCGCATCGGCGAAGGATTCCCGCTGGAATTGTCTGCTCCTGCTTTCAAACCGTCTTCGCAATTGACCCTGCCACGGCAGTTGGTGGGCGTTGCGCCGCCGGTATCGGTCTTCGATCCGAATCTGAAGCTTCCAACCGTGCATCAATGGAATTTGAGCCTGCAACGAGAATTGCCAATTGGCATGGTTGGACAGATTTCCTACGTCGGTCGTCGCGGAATGCGTTTGCAACGCGCTTATGACGTGAATCAGATTGATGCTGCGCCGATTTTGCCGTCGTTCCTGTTGATGCAACAGAACGTGGCCAAAGGCTGTAACCCGGATGGCAGTGGTTGTCCGTCGGGCGTGACCGGGTCGGCGATTCCGATTGTCGGAGCCAATGGCGTGACTGCGGCATTCGTCAATTCCGCGCAATCGCGTACCGATCTCAGTTTGAATGCGGCTGGCAATATGGCAGGTCGTATTGAGCAAACCACACTCGCCTTGAACCTTCGACCGAATCAACAGTTTGGCACAATCACCTACATTGATGGCGGAGGCAGTTCGCATTACCACGCCTTCCAGGCGACTGTTCGCAAACGCTTCGAGAAGGGATTCCTTTTCGGCGCTTCGTACAGTTTCCAGAAATCAATTGACGACCAGTCGGTTGATCCGGTTGGAGCGGCGTCCGGCGGCGGACTTTCAACCACCAACTCCCGAACTCCGACTGACGCGCGCAAATGGTTCAACGAAAAAGCCCGTTCGGATTTTGACCGAACTCAGGTCTTTTCGGCCTTCTCTGTTTACGAATTGCCTTTCGGCAAAGGCAAACCTTTTGCCGGCGGCATAAATTCCGCGATCAATCAGATCATCGGCGGTTGGGCGCTAAACGGTATTTTCACCTTTATGACGGGCGAACCGTTCAGCGTTCGCAGCGGAGCCTTTACATCGAACTCCGCTCACGAATCGCGCGCTGACATCATCGGCGGCGTTAAGCCTGAAGTGAAGTTGCAAGACATTTCAAACATCATCGGGCCGGTTCTTTTCAAAGACACCACAGGATTCGCTCTGCCCGCTCCGGGCACGAACGGCGCTGGCCGCAATATTTTTATTGCTCCCAGCTACTGGAATCTTGATCTGGGTATCCAAAAACATTTTGTGATTACAGAACAGGTCAAATTCCAACTTCGAGTTGAAATGTTTAACGCGCTCAACCACACCAACTTTGATAACCCGCGAGATGCCTCAGTTGGAAGCCCAAGCTTCCGCTCGGCTGTCTTTGCCCAAACCTGCTGTGCGGCGGTCGCTCCGCCGTCAACTCAGCAGATCATTCAAACCGGCGAAGCCGCGCGAGTGATCCAGTTGGCTGGAAAACTTACCTTCTAGCTTTTCTGACCTGGTGCTTGGTTAATTATCGAATGCGGCGAGCAAAGTGAGCGAATCTCGTTGCTCGCCGCATATCTTTGTAAAAATTCCCCGGTCGGAAAATTATTGAACTCACCGGCGTTAACGGCGTTGTGAACTCAGCGATGATTCTGTTATCATCCGTTTGCCGATGACGAAACCCGCATCCCTCAGTTA
>CAYRQB010000308.1:0-7265 GCA_964426025.1 uncultured Heliomicrobium sp. | reverse complement strand
AAGGAATGCGGAAACCTCCGCCGGGCATGCGGTACGCTTCTTCGGGTTTGAACAGATGAACATCCGCCGAAGCGACAGTGTCTTTCCATTGATGCAGCACCGGCAGATCGTCAATGATCCAGAAGCTGCGGCCTTGCGTGGAAATCACTAAATCCTTGTCGCGTTTGTGAACGGCGATGTCGGTGATCGGCACGACGGGCAGGTTCAGTTGCAGCGATTGCCACGATTCGCCGTCGTTGAACGAAACGTAAATGCCGGTTTCTGTTCCGGCGTACAGCAATCCTCGATAGTTGGGGTCTTCGCGTATGACGCGCGTGAACGAATGGTCGGGCAAACCGTTCGTGATCTTCTTCCAGGTTTTGCCGTAATCGTTGGTCTTGTACAGGTACGGGCGGAAGTCGTCGGCTTTGTACAACGTCGCGGCGAAGTAAGCCGTCGCGGCATCGTGCGGCGAAGCTTCAATCGAATTGATCTGCGCCCATTCGGGAATGCCCGGAATGTTTTTCGTCACATTTTCCCACGTAGGTTTCGCCGCGTGACTGTCGCGTGTGACGTGAACCAGACCGTCGTCGCTGCCCGTCCACATGACGCCTTTGGCGACGGGCGATTCAGCCATAGTGAAAATCGTGCAGTAATACTCGACCGAGGTGTTGTCTTTGGTAATCGGGCCGCCGCTGGGGCCTTGTTTCGTTTTGTCGTTGCGCGTCAGATCGCCGCTGATCGCCGTCCAGGTCTGGCCTTCGTTCAGAGTTTTGAAAACGTGACTGCCGCCTGTGTAAAGCACGTTCGGATCGTGCGGCGAAAAATGAATCGGGAAGTTCCATTGGAAGCGATACTTCATGCCTTCCGCGCCCCAGCCCATAGGATTGTCCGGCCATACGTTCACGTCACGCGATTGGCCTGTGCGATGATCCTGCCGTTCCAGCAATCCGCCGTAATTTCCGCCGAAGACTATGTTGGAATCTTTGGGCGAAGCCACGACCCAGCCGGATTCCGAACCGGCGGTTTCTTCCCAATCACGGATGGTGATGCCGCCGCTGGTTGTGCGGCTGGAAATCCTGACTGTCGAATTGTCCTGCTGCGCGCCGTAAACGCGATAGGGAAAATCGTTGTCCAACGAGACGCGGTAAAACTGCGCGGTGGCTTGATCCTGTTCGCTCCACGATTGGCCGCCGTTGAAACTGACGTTGGCTCCGCCGTCGTTGGCGTTGATCATTCGGTTCGGATCGTTCGGCGCAATCCACAAATCGTGATTGTCGCCGTGCGGAGGATTCAGCGTCGAGTAAGTCCGCCCGCCGTCAATGGATTTATAAAAGCCTGTGTTCAGCACGTACATCGTGTCGGCGCTTTTCGGGTCGGCGTAAATGTGCGTGTAATACCAGGCGCGTTGGCGCAGGTTGCGGTTGTCGTTCACTTTCGTCCACGAAGTTCCGCCGTTGTCGGAACGAAACACGCCGCCGTCATCGGCTTCGACAATGGCGTAAACGCGTTCGGAATTGGCGGGCGAAACCGCAACGCCGATACGACCGAGCGTTCCTTTGGGCAAACCTGCATTGCGCGAAATGTCCGTCCAGGTGTCGCCGCCATCAGTCGTTTTCCACAGTCCGCTGTCGGGGCCGCCGCTTTCCAAACTGTAGGGCGTGCGTTTGGCTTCCCAGATCGAAGCGAACAGCACGTTCGGATTGTTCGCGTCCATGCTGATGTCCACGGCTCCGGCTTTGTTGGATTTGAAAAGAACTCGTTGCCAGGTTTGGCCGCCGTCTTTGCTGCGGAATACGCCGCGCTGTTCGTTGGCTCCTGCCGCGTGACCGAGCGCAGCGACATAAACTACATCGGGATTTTTCGGATGGACTTTGATGCGACCGACGATGCGCGAATCTTCCAGACCGGCGCGCTTCCAGGTTTTGCCGGCGTCAACGGATTTATAAACTCCGTCGCCGTGCGAGAAATTGCCGCGAATGCAGCTTTCGCCCATGCCGACGTAAACCACGTTCGGATCGGATTCGCTGACAGTGATGGCTCCGACCGTGCCTGTGCCGAAGGGCTGGCCGTCAGAAACCGGAATCCAGTTTTCGCCGCCGTCCGTGGTTTTGTACACGCCGCCGCCGACTCCGCCGAAGTAATACACGTTCGGTTGCGCCGCCGAACCGGCGACGGCGACGGAACGTCCGCCGCGAAACGGCCCGATGTTGCGCCAGCGCAAACCGGCGAGCGGATTTGATGACGAAGCTTGTTGAGCCTGTGAAGTTGTGATTTGAAAGATTATCGCCGCGCCAAACAGCAGCGCGAAGATCGTCAGAACCGTCAATGGACGCGAAAAACGAAAGTGGGTTTTCATCGCTATGAACCTCGCTTGGTTGGTGGAATCCGTGAAGCGCACGATGAGCCATCGGGTTGGCTACATGGTTTCTGTCGTTTCGTGTGACTTCGCAGATGGATTGATTGTTATCGGGAATTCGTGCGGGCAGATGATAACGCGCCGCGGCTGTTTTGTTGAGGCTTACATCACTCGTTCTGAGGCGTCGTCGAATCCCGGTCGGATGAAATCGCGCGCTTCGGGAAACTCCAGTTCAAGCTCCAAACGCAGTTCCGAAAGCAAACCCGCAAAGCGCATGATCTCCCGCGCGCTTTCAGGCCAGAACATCTGCACTCGTCCCCAGGCCAGCAGCGAACGGTCAATGCCGATCAGCGCGACTTTGACTCGCCCATTGTCGTGTTGTTGCTGACGTTCGCGTATCTCTTCGATCTTTTCGACGGCCAGCACGCTGACCAGTTTGGCCGCAGGCAGGAATTGATACCAGCGAATGATTTCGATGGCGTCTTCGACATCTTCGGGCAGCAATTGCTCTGGATGAATTTCGCCGCTGGCGGTTTTGGCTTTCTGCAGACGTTGATGCAAAACAGCTTCATTGCGATTGAACCATCTTTCGACGATCAGGCCGTAACGTTCAGCCGCTTGGGACAGGTAATGGCTGCGCGCCGCTTCAAAACGCTGACGGTTTTCCTCGCCAGCTTCTTTCAATGATTCCTGAAACTCCGGCGAATGAATGTCAATGCCTTGCTCGGCTGCGGTTCGCTGCATCAATTCAAAAGTCAGTTGAAACGAATCTTCCAATGTTTGCCAGAACCGCGCGTTTTCGGCGTCGTGATCGGTGGGATCGAAACCCTGCCGATCTTCGATCATCTGCAACTGAGCGTAATTCAGACAGCGCGAAGTGAACGGACAACGCTCGCACCATCGGTCGCAATAATTGTAAATGCCTTCGATAAAGCGCGGGTCTTCGGCAAGTTCGAATAAGTCGTCAGCGTTCATCGGCTCTCCTGATTCATTTGGCGGTCAGAGCTTTGATTCGTTCGCGAATTTCGCTGACGGTTTGGTCGTCGCGACGGTATTCGTTTTCGATGTATAGAAGCAGTTTTTGATAAGTCGCGATTGCTTGTTGGCTGTCGCCGTTCTGTTCTGCCGCCCGAGCCGCGCTGAGCAGCGAGTTGTATTCGACGCCGTTCGGATTGGCGATGTAAAAACAGATGCTGGCGGCGCGGCGTATGACTGCTTCGCGCGCTTTCGGATCGGCGACAGCGCGACCTTTGAAGCGTTTCAGTTCCAGCATCGCGTCGTCAATCTGCGCCAGCCCCGCATCGTTTGCCGAAATCTTGCTCAGGTTTTCGCGCAAAGCGGTCAGCAATCGCAACCATTCCGAGGCTTCGTCCGCGTCGTAGCTTGGTTGTTCCGTGCGTTCGATGCTGCCGGGCGAGGCGGCGATTTCGGCAACGAGTTTGGCGATTGTGGCGACGTGTTTTTCCAGAGTAGAAAAGTTGATGCGTCCAGGCACGTCGGCTTTTGTGTGGTAGGCGTAATGAACACCATTGGTGATGGTGACGGCTGGAATTTGCCCGAGGGCGAAGTTGAAATGCTCGCCGCCTGGGAAGCGTGTAACGTCGCCGCCGATCATAGCCAGATGCGATTCGCCGCGTTTGTATTTGCTGACGGCTTCGGCAAGTCGCGGCGAAAATTCAGCGCCGACGACATACAGCGTCTCGTGCAATTGATCGCCGAATCCCGCGCCGAAACCTGACAGGTTGATTGCCGCGACGGTCTTATTCAACGGAACCAGCGGATGGTTGGCGTAAAACTTCGCTCCGGCGTTGTTTTGCTCGCCGCCGTCGAAGGCGACGATCAGCACGCTTCGTTCGGGAGGATTTTTTGATAAAGCGCGCGCGACTTCGATCATCACCGCTACGCCCGCGGCGTTGTCCATTGCTCCGGCAAACTGCCCGCCAAAAGCGTCGTAATGAGCGCCGATGATGACGAATTCATCTTTGCGAATTTTTCCTTCGATCAAAGCGGCGACGTTCGATCCATTGCCGGTCATCGCTTTCAATCCTGCTTCGCGAAAAAGGTTGGACAGATATTCTGCCGCTTTCCGCCCGCCTTCGGTTTTTGAAGCGCGACCGGCGAATTCGGCAGAGGTTAGCTTTCCTACGATGTTTTGCAGACTTTGCTTATCTTCAGATTGAATAAGCCCCTGTGATGAGCTTAGATGGCCATTGTCTGACAAACAAATAGCAATGAGAGTCAACAGCAAAATTCTGTTAGAATCCCGCCAGCAAAAAATAAATGAGCGAATTCGAGGTGACGACATGATTGATGTGATAGCTGAACACATTACAAAGACTCCAGGTGTTTGCGGAGGCAAAGCACGCATCGAAGGCCATCGCATTCGTGTAATGGACATTGCGCTTTTGCACGAGCGGTTAGGGCTGAACGCAAACGAAATCATCGGCCATTATCCAACCTTGACGCTCAGCGACGTTCACGCGGCTCTGGCCTATTACTTTGACCACATCGAAGAGATTCGTGACGAAATCCGTGGAGAGCAGGAATACGTCGAAGAGTTTCAGCGAAAACACGCCTCGCCTTTACAGGCTAAATTGGACTGGTTGACTGGCGCATCAGCAAAATGAGCAACCGGATCAAATTTCACCTCGACGAAAATGTTTTCAATGCAATTGCCGACGGTTTGCGGCGACGTAAGATTGATGTCTGCACAACCGCCGAAGCTGGGTTGTTGTCCGCAACAGACGAACAACAGCTAAGCTTCTCCTATCAATCCACCCGCGTTCTGGTCACGTTTGACGACGATATGTTAAGGCTTCACGCCAAAGGATTGCCTCACGCCGGAATCATTTACTGCAAACAGCAGACACGCTCAATCGGACAAATTCTTCGCTCTTTGGTGGTTTTACACGAATCATTCACTGCGGAAGAAGTCGCTGGTTAGGTTTTGTATTTTTGAGCTTGCAACTTTCAATCAATGACCTTGGCGTAAATGTCTCTGAGTTCCAACCGGCAATCAACCGTCGTCAGCCTGACGTTTTGATCCAATCCCTTTGTCGTTGTGTATATCCAACTATCGTTCGGCTGTTTGACGTAATGTTCAACCACAGGCTCGTCCTGGCTGATCAACAGGTATTCGCTGAAAGATTCGATCTCCTGGTAAAAGAGGAATTTTCTGTTGCGGTCATAACCGGCTGTGCTGTCGGACAGAACCTCAACGATCAGCAACGGGTTTAACAGCACGTCGCTGTCATCGTACTGTGGTTCGGAACAAACCACCGTCACATCAGGGTATAGGTATTTGCGCTTGCTTGGGACGCGAACTTTTTGATCGCTGTTGAAAACGCGGCAAGGTGAGCTTTTGAGTTGGACGTTTAGTTCTGTCGAAACATTAACTCCAACCAGGCTGTGTTTTGGACTGCCGCCAGCCATCGAATACATGACGCCGTCAATGTATTCGCTCTTGTATTCGGCCTCGCGTTCGATGGCCAGATATTCTTCAGGCGTCAGATGTTTTTGTTTGGGCTTTGCCGACATCGCCTTTCCTTTAATTCCCTTGATAATCCAGCTTCAATTCTCCGTCGGCTTCCGTTACCACGACCTTGCCGCCGTTTTGCAAACTGCCGAAGAGGACTTCGCTGGCCAGCTTTTCCTTGATCTGCGATTGAATCAACCGAGCCATCGGACGCGCGCCGAATAGTTTGTCGAAGCCTTTGCTGGCCAGCCATGCGCGACCGGCTTCGGTCAAATCCAGTTCGACGTTCTTGTCCTTCAGTTGCAGGCGCAATTCGCCGATGAATTTGTCAACGACGCGTTCGATGTTTTCAAAGCTCAGAGATTCAAAAGCGATCCAGGCGTCCAGCCGATTTCGGAATTCGGGGCTGAAGGCGCGTTCGATTGCTCCTTTGCCTTTGCTGCCTGTTCCGCCGATGCCGCCATCCTCGCTGTGTTTGAAACCGACTTTCGTGCCGCTCAATTCGCGCGCTCCGGCGTTGGTGGTCATGATCAAAATGACGTTGCGGAAATCGGCTTTCTTGCCGTTGTTGTCGGTCAACGTGGCGTGATCCATCACCTGCAACAGAATGTTGAACAGGTCGGGATGCGCTTTTTCGATTTCGTCCAGCACCAGCACGGCGTACGGAGTTTTGCGAACCGCATCGGTCAGCAAACCGCCCTGATCGAAACCGACATAACCCGGAGGCGCGCCGATCAAACGCGACACGGTGTGTTTTTCCATGTACTCGCTCATATCGAAACGCAGGAATTCAACGCCCATACTTCTGGCCAGTTGTTTGGCCAGTTCGGTTTTGCCCACGCCGGTCGGGCCTGAAAACAGAAACGAGCCAATCGGTTTTTCGGGATTGCCCAAACCCGAACGCGAAAGTTTGATCGCGTCCACCACTTGTTTGATGGCGTGATCCTGACCGTAAATCACCGCTTGCAGATCGGCGTCCAGATTCTGCAAACGCTCCTTGTCGGATTTGGAAACCGACTTCGGCGGAATCTTGGCCATTTTGGCGACGACCAATTCGACCTCGTGTTCGGTGATTGTGTCCGGACGCTCAGCCGCCGGTTTCAACTTTGTAGCAGCGCCGACTTCGTCAACCACGTCAATCGCCTTGTCGGGCAGGTAACGGTCGTTGATGTGTTTGGCCGAAAGCTCTGCGGCGGCGCGCAAAGCTTCGTCTGTGTATTTCACCTGATGATGTTCTTCGTAATAAGTTTTCAGCCCGAGCAGGATTTTGTAAGTGTCTTCGATGCTGGGCTGGGAAATTTCAATCGTCTGGAAACGGCGAGCCAGCGCGCGGTCGCGTTCAAAAGATGCCTTGTATTCGCTGTAAGTCGTCGAACCGATGCAGCGCAGTTCGCCCGAAGCCAGAGCCGGTTTGAGAATGTTCGAAGCGTCCATCGAGCCGCCCTGAACGGC
>CAYRQB010000307.1:0-7275 GCA_964426025.1 uncultured Heliomicrobium sp. | reverse complement strand
AGTTCGCGGTAACGGTCGGCGTTCGGATTGGCTGAGTTGATGACGATGGAAAGGCTGGCGGCGACAGGTTCAGCCGCCGCCAGCACGTGTTCGATCATCGGGCGGCCATTGATTTCCAGCCAGGCCTTATCCGTGCCCATTCGCGAACTGCGGCCACCCGCCTGGATAAATGCATGGATGGCAGTTTCGCTATGATCAGTCATCATCTTCGGGCAAACTTCTTTTTCAGTTTATGACTGGACTTCGGTGTTGACGCTGGCGATGAATTTCTGCAAGGTTTCATCCAGCATATCCCGCGTTTTTTCCTTCAGTTCATCGCTTTCGACCAGATTAAAGTAACTGCTGGCCAAATCTTCAATGTACAAATTGAGCGCTTTCGCGGCTTGGTCAACAGCGGGAACTTCACTGTCATCCACGGCAAACTTGGCAAGGTTCAAATTGCTGCTACACCCGGTTCCGGCAGGCACACAAGACCCGTCAGGACATTGGTCCCATCCTTCAGGACAGCCAAGGCCGGTTAACTCGCGCCAGTCTCTTGTGTATTCACGCAAGGAAGAAAACAATTGATTCAATACCTCTTCCTTTCTGTTTTCTCCCAGGCTGTTAAACAAATCGCTGGATACTTGTTGAAACGATTCGACGCTCGCCTTAAGTTGGGAATCGGTTATGGTTGGCATAATTCATCTCCTGTAGTTGATATTTAGAACATTTGAAGGCGTTGGATTTTTCTGGCGGTATCAGAATCCATAACTTCGCCTTCTAACCATTAAGGCGAAGAAAGCATGAGAAAACCGCCAACAAAGAATAAAAAAGTTTGCTTACTGGAAATTTTCGATCAAAGAGACGAAAAACCAATTGGTCTGTTTGCTGTAATAGATAGTTTTTCCGTCTGGCGACCAATTTGCCCCTGAATAATAGGCCGTCGTGTCGCTGTTGTTGGTTGCCCTTTTGATAAAGCCGTTATTGATCGAAATGACTTCGATGTTATCTACGCCGTCTTGTCTGGAAACCAAGGCGATGCTTTGCGCTCTCGCCAGTGATGTGACGCTGTAAAGATAGGCGGAATCAATTTGACTGATTATCGAAGTCTTCCGGCTGTTGATCGAAACCTTGATCAAGGAAATTTTCTGCGGACGGGTGGCGGCCGTTCGATCTCCCAAAGCGAAAATCAGGACATCGCCGGATACTGACCATCCGATCAGCCTGATAGGTGGTGTGGTTTCAAATACGGCTTCGTTTTTGCCTTGCTCAATGATGTTGATGCTTATTTTTTTGTTTGAATCCGGAAGTGAGGTTTGAGACAGGTAGCCGATTCGAGCGCCATCCGGCGACCAGAATGGCGAAGAGACCTGTGCCTTCGAATCTGTGTTCGCAGTGATCATTTCTTCAGGCTGACCGTTAATGGGAACTGCCCACAAATTTTCCTGACCGGATTTAGCCGACCGGTAAACAATCCTGTTTCCATCCGGAGACCAGTCATAATTTTTGGAAAGGCGATTGTATGGCACACCGGTTTGACCGTCGAACAGCACACCGCTGGCCAACAGCGTCTGATTCTGTCCCGCATCGCTGACCTTGAATAATTCCGATTTCCCGGCTGTGTAACGAATGAATGCCAGAATATCGCCATTCGGCGACCAGGTTGCATTGAATCCGGTTGAGGCGATTTGAACCGCTTTGCTGTCAGGATCGCTTGTTTTGATCATGATAGCTTCGTCCAAATTGATACTGGCGTCGGATGCCTGAAAGGCGACTCGCTGTCCGTCGGGGGAAGATTCGGGGAAAAGCTGAATTCCAAATTCCGAAGTATGGCCGGTTTCTTTACCAGTCCGTAGCTCGCAGGAGAACAGGTTGGCGTTTTCTCTTTCACCGAGTGAAATAATCTTGCTCCCATCCGGCGAAACTGTAAGCGATTCGTGATCTTCATCGGTGAAAATCACTTGTTCCGGTTCGCGTCCATCAACCCATCCTAAAAAAATCTGAAACCGGCCATTTCGATTGGAGCTGAAAGCGAATCGCTGGCCGTCAGGGAGCCAATCAGGCGACCTGTCATCACCTTCGCCAAATGTGATTTGTTTTGGGCCGCCGTCTTTTATTGATTGAACCTGAATGTGTGATTTTCCATCTATCCTGGTTGAGTAAAGAATCATTTCTCTATTGGGTGAAATCCGGAATCCTCTGGATAAAGAGTTTTTCGGATCAGATATGGTGATTTGAGTTGTGGTTCCGAAAGTCAAATCAAGCGCGAACAGATTGGAGGAATGCTCATAGTAAATTGTCCTTCCGTTATTTCCCCACGCCACCAATGAGCCATTGGCTATATCAATCGCCTTGAGCAGATTCGGTGTTTCGCCGCCCAGGTATGGAACCGACCAGATGCCGCGAGTTCCGCCGCGATCCGAAATGAATGCCAGCATTTGCCCGTCAGGCGACCAGATTGGGTTGCGGTCTCTCCATTTGCCATCGGTCACCTGCTGCGCTTTGCTACTCGCCAGTTGTTTGACCCAGATGCTGCTTCCGTTTTCCTTGTTGATGCTGTATGCGATCAGCTTGCCGTCGGGCGGCGAAAATTCTACGCGTGAAATGCCGCCGCCGCTGCTGATCCTTTCGTTGAACAGTTTGGTGATTCGTGACGCAGGACGCGAACGAGTGTCGGACGAAGGAATCAGGAATTTCCAGACTAACAGCGGGATAAGCACAATCCCGAATAAAGCGGCGGCAATCACCGGCCATCGTCTGTTTGACGGCTGTTGTGCGATGAAACCGCCGGATGAATTGCGCAATGAAACCGATTGCCCGGACCTGGAAAGCTGAGAATGGAATTCCAGTTCCTGTTTAAGGCTCTGTAAGTCCAACTGCAAATCGCGTGCGGTTTGATAACGATCGCGAGCGTCTTTGGCCAACGCCTTGTGAACTATGCGTTCCAGTTGATCCGGAGTATCAGGCGCGGATGCCGACAAAGGTTCAGGCTCTTTGTGAATGATGGCCGCAATGACATCGGCGGAAGTGTCTCCGCCAAACAAGGCTTGATGGGTGATCAGCTCATAAAGCACAACGCCAAGACCGAAGATGTCCGTGCGAGCGTCAACATCGCGGCCTCGCGCCTGTTCCGGCGACATGTAACGCAACGTTCCCAAAATCATTCCGGGTTCTGTCATTGCCACAGCGGGCATTGTTTGCGCGTCGGTGTCAATCGGGACGGCCTGAGATGTGCGTGGCGTTGCCAGTTTGGCCAGTCCGAAATCCAGAACCTTAACCAGGCCGTCCGGACGAAGCATGATGTTTTCGGGTTTGATGTCGCGGTGGATGATGCCGTTCTGATGCGCGGCGTCCAGGGCCGAAGCGGATTGAATTGCCACGTCCAGCGCCGTGCGCAGCGTCAATCCTTCACCGGACATTCGCGAACGAATCGTTTCGCCTTCGATGTATTCGGTGGCGATGAAATGCGTTGTGCCACCCGTGGTGACTGCCTCGCCGATTTCGTGAATGGTGATGATGTTCGGATGGTTCAGCGCAGAGGCGGCTTTTGCTTCGCGGACGAAGCGCTGCAATCGGTGCTCGTCTTTAATGAATTGTGTGGGTAAAATTTTGATTGCGACCCGGCGTTCAAGCCTGGTGTCCTGTGCCAGCCAGACTTCTCCCATTCCGCCACTGCCGATGGGAGAAAGGATTTTGTAATGTCCCAATGAATTGCCAATCTGAATCGTCAGCGGCGCGGTGACTTTTTCGCGAGCCAGTTCTTTCGCCTCCAATTCAATGGCGGCATCGGAAAGGAAACCATCGGCCTGGTCGTTGGCGGCGAGTAATGCTTCGACTTCGCGGCGCATGGCTTCATCATCGGCGCAGGCTTCGGCCAGAAATGCAGCGCGTTGTTCGCCGTGAAGTTCCAGCGCCGCGTGATAAAGCTCTTCGATTTGTCGCCAATGGTCGGCTTTCATTGCTCTCTTGTTGAGTTAAACCTCAGGGGCGGTCAATTAAGTGTCGGACATCGTGGTAATCAACGAGCAAACCTTGATCCCCAACCATCTTTGTCCATCCCCGTCGCAAACTGCGACCACCTTGTCCGGATGAAGTCGCAGGTTGCGTTTGCAGAGGATTCATCTTTTGCGAATGATCGAATTGAGTCGCGGATCAGATTTTCAACTTCAGCGCCTTGATCACAGTCGCATCGTCGCTTTTCGATGTTACGGAATAATTGTCATTAAGGTTACCGTTGTGCTGAACCCACGCCAGCATGGCTCCCAGATTGTTGACTATCAGCGATACTTTTCGTCCATCCGGGTCGGCGGGTAATGCGGCCAAAATCTGATTGATCTTCGCCGTCGCGTCAATCAGCGTCTGATCGTGGAATTTCGACGGTTCCGCGACCAGCAATTGGGGGCGAAGGCAATCGGTGCCGCCTTCGACACAGACCGCCGATTCGGCAACAGGATCAATGGCGTGGGTGCAACCGTTTTTGCAGAAATCGCTATCGGCGTATTGGGAGGCCATACAAAAGCTCCTTTCGGGAAAAGCAGACGATAATTTTCCGTCCGCGAGGTTTAATTGTGGGTTGATGAAGTACGAATATTTTCGGCCATCATTCGGTTATCGAAAATTGCTGACCAGAACCAAATCAGAAGTCTCTCGACCGCGCGAGCAAGCCAGGTATTTGCCGTTGCGAGACCATGCGAAATAGAAAATTCGATCCGTCGTGAAATCTGTCAGCGGTTTTGGCGGGCCACCGGTCAAAGATTGTCCCCACACGTTGTAGACATTGTCTTGGGAATCCAGGTATGCCAGACCGTTGCCGTTGGGCATCCACCAGAAAAGTGGCGATTTGATGACGGATGGAAGGTTGAAAAATTGCGGCGAAGCTCCGTCTTCAAGTGCAAGTACAGCCAGTCTGAAGGAGGAATCCGTCGCAGCCTCGCGGAAGTTGTAAGCGATGGACTTCCCGTCGTGCGCGATGGCCGGCAGTTGCGAAAAATTTTTCGTCAACTGTTTTGGCGAACCGCCGTCAATCGGCATTAACCATAAACTGCGTTGTCGGTCGCGATAGACTTCGTAAACGACTTCAGGGGTGTTGGGCAGACAGACCGGTTTTGAAACGATTGCCGAATCATCGGTCAGGCGTTTCAGGTTGCCGCCGTCAATATCCATTCGCCACAGGCTGGAAACCCCCGAGCGATCGGAAATAAAAAGAATATGTCGGCCATCGGCGGAAATCGTCGGGGAATGATTTCTGCCCGCGTTGAGCGTGAGCTGTTTGCGATTGCCGCCGTTGGAATCAATGATCCAGATGTCCGATCCGGTTGCGTTGATCGAGCTGTAAACGATCCTGTCGTCCGGCGTCCAGGTCAGGCCGGACAATCCGTCATCCGATCCGCTTTCAGACGTGATCTGTCGCGCTTTGCCGGTGTCGCCGTCGGGAACGACCCACAGGTTGATTACCTTGTCCTGTCGAGCGCTGACCAGACGAGTGGCATCCGCCGTCAAGCTTACGCCGAAATAATTGCTCAGGTCGTTGGTCATTCTGTGCGCTTCGCCGTCGGGATAAGAAAGCATCCACAACTGATAGCTTCTCGCCCCTTTTTCAGTTGCGCTGATGATCAAGCCGCTACCGTCCGACATCCATTTCAATCCAAACACTCGACCCCAGTTTCCCGTCCCGATACGCTTTTCGCTTCCATCGCGGACGCTGACGGCAATCAATTCCGGTTCGCCCGTCGCCGACGATGGCGTGGCGCAGGCGATGGTTTTTCCGTCAGGCGACCAGGCGGGCAGGATAAATCGTTCTTCACCCTGGTTGGAAATTAGTTTCCGCACTTTCTTGCCATCCGCGTCGGCGATCATCAAAGTCGTGTTGATGTCGCCCGCAAAAGCGAACTGATTGCCGTCGGGTGAAAAAGTAATCGCGCTGTCAATGTTCGACAGGATTCTGACCGGCGCTCCGCCCAGCGTCGGCGCGCGGTAAAGAGTCGAAGAAGTCTTGCCATCGCCAACGGCGTAATAGATGTGATTGCTGTCAGGGGAAAACGTCAGCCCGTCATAAGCGACTTCGGCGGGCGGAGCGATTGTTAGCGTGCTGCCCGTTTCGACCTGATTAACCAACAGGCTGCGCTGATTGCCCTTTTCGACAATATAAGCCGCAAAATTGCCGTTCGGAGAGATGGCTGGCGGTGGCGATGCGGCGATGTTGCCGGTCGAAGTCAGCCTGCTGAACTTCAGGTTTTGAAAAGTCCTGGCCTGCTGATTCGAACTGATCAACCGATACAGTCCATATCCGCCCGCCGCGATGACCAGGGCAAGGACGGCAATTGTCATCGCCGCGCCGGTTCGGTGCTGTTTTATTTCGTCCAGAATTATTTGCAGGCTGGAATGAGTTTGGACGCTGTCGGTCTGGCGACTGAATGTCCCGGTTTGTGACGAACGTAGTCTGCCGCTGTTTCCAAATGTCCGACCGCTGGCGTTCGATGGCATGGAGCGACCGAGCTTGTTCTGGAATTCGATCTCCTGTTTCAGATTCCTGAGGTCAACCAGCAAATCTCTGATTGTTTGATAACGTTCGTTCGGCTCTTTGCGCAACGCTTTGCCGATGATGTGCTGCAACTCGCCGAAAACCACTTCTCCGCCGGAATGCAAATCCAGTCGTGGAGGTTCCTGATTCAGAATTGCCGCCAGAATGTCCATCGTTGTTTTGCCTTCAAACGGTCTGTAACCGGTGAGCATTTCGTAAAGCACAATGCCCAGACTGAAAATGTCCGTCCGCGCGTCCACCTTCAGACCGCGCGCCTGTTCCGGCGACATGTAACTTGCAGTGCCCAGCACGATTCCGGCTTCAGTGCTCACTTTTGCGAATGTCTGAGCGTCAATGTCCACCCCGAACGATTGCGGTTCGACCAATTTGGCCAGACCGAAATCAAGCACTTTGACATACCCGTCCCGGCGGATCATGACGTTTTCGGGTTTGATGTCGCGATGGATTATTCGGGCTTCGTGCGCTTCGGCAAGCGCTGCTGCGATCTGTATCGCAATGTCGAGTGATTTGGTGATCGAGAGTCTTTCGTCCGTCAATCGTCGCCGGAGCGTTTGCCCTTCGACGAACTCCGTGACCATGTAATGAGTTCCGTCGAACATTCCGACTTCGTGAACCGTGACGATGTTCGGATGATTCAGCGCGCTGGCTGCTCGCGCTTCCTGTTCGAAGCGATGCACGCGATCCGGATTGACGGTGAAATTGGCGGGCAACAATTTGATGGCGACTTTGCGATTCAGCACGGTGTCATCGGCCAG
>CAYRQB010000306.1:0-7290 GCA_964426025.1 uncultured Heliomicrobium sp. | reverse complement strand
ATTGCCAAATTGATTTCATGCTTTCTCTCCTTATGCCTGTCGTTTTCGTCAACCTGTAAAAGCATTTTCTTGATCGCTACGACTCATCTGACTGTTTCCCTGTAAAGCGTAAGGAAGTCATCGAATTCGGATTCAGTGGCCGATTCCCGCCCGTACCAAACGTGCTCGAATGCTCCGGTCATCACTGAAAAGGTCGGATAAAGCGATTGTTCCGGTTTCACTTCGTCCAGATAATCGCGGTTGGTTTTGGCGCGATGCAATCGCACTTTGCCGCGCTGTTCCAGTTCGCACAACAGAGCGATGTAAGCCCGACGAATGGCGCTGCGAAAATCTCCGTCGCGAGCCAGCTTGTTGGCGTTCGCCAGCAATTCATCAGCGGTAATGTCGTCGGGCAATTCTTCGCCGAAAACTTCGCGAACGTCGTCGTCTTTCTTATCGCCACGATTGCGTCTGCGCCGCAGCAGTTTGACAAGACCGAATGAAGCCGCCGCCAACAAAACAAGAATGATCGCGATTCTGAATCCGGCAATCGAGCCGGAGCCGGAGCTTCCAACGCGCGAGTTTCCGCCGCCGAAGATTCGAACCAGAAAAATCACAGTTTGCTTCAACAGATTGTTCAACCGTTTATAAATCGCCGATTCTTTCTTCTCTTCGGGAAGGTATTCGCGGCGCTCGAGAATGCTTTCAAGTCTGGCTCTTTGGACTTGCATTGCGCCGGCGTTTAGCGACGCGCCGACGCGTTGTTCCAGCAGGAAAAGTTTGTCCGCGAATTCAATCAGCATCGAACGAACCTGCTCTTCATCGCCAAAGGCGTTTTTGATGATCACGTCAGCCGATTCGTGAATCCAGAAATTGCTTGTGCGAATATTCTGTCCGTTCGCCTCAACGTCTTCCTGCGCCGGTATCAATTGCTTGATCGCTGTCATTGTCTCGATTATCTGCTGAGGCGACGGCGTGCTTTCAATCAATTCGTCCGTCGCCTGCTCTGCCTGCACCAGCCGTGCTGCATACTCTTTTACCGAACTGGCAGCCTGCGCAGACACGGCAAATCCGGCCAACCACAAACCGAGTATGGCGACCATCGCAAATTGAATTCGAGTTTTTGAAATGCCGATCAAGACAATGACTCTTCTTTCTACTCGCATCTTAAATCAGATTACAGTTGTTTGTTTGGGCTTAACCACGGGGAAAGAAAATCTGGAGTCCCCCAATTAATCCCCGTGTCCCCTGTGTCCCCCGTGGTTTTTCTTTCCATGCACAAAATTCCAAACCGGTCTAAAACACCGAGCCGCAGACGCGGCAGAAACGATCTTCATCGCCAGCCTGCGTTCCGCACCAATGACAGGCTCGATACACAGGTTCTGCAGTCGAAATCGCTGCCGTCTCATTCCCAGCATACGCCTCTTCGCCGACTTCAGCCGTCGCAGCTTCTTCATTGGCGATATTCGATTCGATGTTTTCGGCAACGCCGTCAACTTGATTCGATTCGTTGGCCACAAAATCAAATGATTGTGTTGGCGCAGATTCAGGCAGAGTTCGCGGAATCGGCGTGTAATCGTTCAAACCCAGAATTGACGGGAACGGAGACGACGATTGCGTAATAATCGGCGAACCGAAATTAGCCGGTTGCTGCGTCAAAACCGGCTGAGCCATTTGCGGCGTTGCCGGCAACAGACGATTGGCCAGCAATTCCACGTCAAAGCCTTCCTTGCGAACTCTGCTGTCCAGGTAAAGCAATGTGAAACCGAGCATGGCAATTGGCGCGATCAATATTTCGCTGATCTGAGTCACGGTCTGATATGCGACGTTGTACCAAACCGGGCTATCCTGGTTGAACGGCGTCGGATCAATTCCCAGCCAGTAAGCGATTGAGCCAAGCGGCGTAAACAACAACATCCACGCCGACCAGGCCACATAGACCCAAAACAGCAACAGCGCGATGATTCGCCAGAACCCGCCACTGGCCAGCGAAAAGCTGCGGCTGATGGAATTGAATACCCCTTTGCCTTCCACCATCATTACCTGAGGCACATAAACTACGCGGCTGTAAACCAACAACATCAGTAACACCAAACCAATTACGAGCAGCGAGGCAAGACTGATGATCAAAGTAGCTTGCAACCAGGAAGGCGCGTCGTTGAAAAGAGGCGCCACGATTGCCGCCGCCACCGCCACAATTGCAATTACAAAATAGAAGATTGCGACCGCGCCCATCAGCAATAACCCGATGACGATCATTGCTCCGATCAGCGACCAGAATCGTTCGCGCACGGCGCGGTAAACATCGCGAGCCAGAATCGGTTTGCCTTCGAAGAAATGATCAACCAACGAACGCGACGCTCCGCCCAGCACGGCGTAAAAAGCCGCTTTGCCGACCAGCCACACGCAGAATCCGGCGACGATCAGACCAAACGACATCAGAACTCTGGTCTCGCCGCGTTCCAGCGAAAAGTTGCGCTCGCCGATGTAATAAAGCACAGTCCCCGAATAAGCGACCAGGCTGGGTCCGAATACAATTCTGAGCAGAGCCAGGAAATTGCGACGGTACAATCTGACGGCGCGGTCAATCACATCGCCGGCTGACATTGGCGCAAGCGTGAATGAGTCGAAGGAGTTCATAGCTTTTCCTGATTGAGGCATTCGATTTTGGCTGAGACTGCCTTTCGATCCAGCCGGATACATCTTACGCGATTTGTCTCGCGCTTGAAAAACGGGATTGCACGGGTTAGAAATGTTCTGCGCCCTTACCGTAAAAAGTTATTCAACGGAGAAAATCATGATTCGAATTGTTGTCTTTGCCCTCCTGGCGTTAGCTTTGTTTGTTATACCGAACGCGCTGCCCAATCCGACATCGTCATTGGCCGCAGCTTCCAAAGCCGAAGAGAAGGAACGCGCACGTAAAGCCGCCAACGCTTTTCGCGAAATTATGGATGCGCCCGATCAGGCGGTTCCGCTGGAATTGCTCGATCGCGCTTATTGCGTGGCCGTCTTTCCCGCAGTTAAAAAAGGCGGATTCATCGTCGGCGGCCAATACGGCAAAGGCCTGGTCAGTTGCCGTCGGCAGGGCGGTTCGTGGGGAGCGCCAGCATTTTTCACAATTGGCGGGGGCAGTTTCGGTTTGCAAATTGGCGGGCAGGAAGTTGATCTGGTCTTGCTGATTATGAACAAATCCGGCGTCGAAGGATTGCTTCAGGATAAGTTCGAAATTGGCGCGGGCGCGGCAGCTTCGGCTGGTCCTGTCGGACGCAATACTCATGTTTCGACCGACATCCTGCTGAAATCTTCCATCGTCTCTTATTCGCGAAGTCGCGGACTTTTCGCCGGGCTGGAACTGAAAGGCGCAGTGATTACCCAAGACAACGGCGCCAATCGCGACATTTACGACAGAGACATTTCGGCTCGCGAAATCATTGTTGACGGCAAGGCTCGCACGCCGGCTGAAATCGAAATCTTCCCGAAAGCGCTTCGGACTTTTTCGCCAAGAGGAATCAACAAATAACCGTTGATGTGAATGGCTCGCCTGCCTGACTGAAATTGAGTGGTCAAAACGCTTCAGGCAGGCGAGTCATCAACGCTTGTTGTTTGCCAAAGCGGTTCAATTCCGCTTTTCACTTCATCACGCAAAGCCAGCCAACGGTCTTTGAAAATTGACCGTTGCTCATTGGTCAATGCTTTTGTTCCCTTCCCGACTTCGGCGGTTGAAATGACCCCGTCAATTTCCATCGCATATTTGACGCAGGCAATCGTCTTCCTGACCTGCTGGCCGTTTTCGTCAAAAGCGCAGATCGCTTCAAACCTCTGGCATATATCCTGATAAACATCGGTCAACTCTTCATCGCCCGCCCAACTCACGCGCCAGGCTTTTTGCCATTCGCGCGGCATGCAGTTTCCCGGCCCCGAAACCACTCCAATTGGCGGAGTATCGTTGAGCAGGTAATCTCGCCAACCTTCGCGCAATCGCCCCAGCAATCCGCGACTCGTGCGATAAAGATCGAAGATCAGCATTGCGTTGCCGACGTAAATCCCGAACTCACCCGGTTGTTTGTAATGCAGAGCGGCTTTAGTGTAATTGCCCAGCACGCGGCGCGAAGCCGAAACCTTCAACCCGCGAACCCACGGCAACCGGCTAAGATGCTTGACGATTCGCGTGCGAATGTGAGCCGGCTGGCCGGTGGCGGCAATATCTGCGTTGTCGTAAAGGAAGACGGGCGTTTCTTTGCCTGACGATTCCAGCAGATTGGTGATGTCGCGCTGAAAGAAGCGAACGATTTCGCTGTCGGGCAAATCTTCAATCGCCAACGGAGCGATCACCGCTGCGTCAACGCCCAGCCGAATCGCCGCGTCCAGATTTTCCAACACCTCTGCCCGCGTCTTGCCGTTGACTCCAACCCAGGCTTCGACCGATTGCGGGTTGCGAATTTCGGATTGCGGATTGTCACTGTCAAGCTCAGTATTGATTTTGCGAACTTCGTCAACTTCGATTTCCATCACTCGCTGGCGTTCGCGATTGGCCAGACGATTCCATTCGCCTGTCGTTCCAACGCCGAAGATCACGTCAGCGCCGTAACCGTTTTGCACAATGTGACGAAAGACGCGTCGCTGTTCTTCAACAACGACGCGGCCATCGGAATCAATCACGGTGATTGCCGGGACGTTCAATCCCTTTCGCGGTGTGTAGCTCATCTCTTCAGTCAGTCGTTCTCCTTTTCCATAGCGCGCAGAAGTAAAAGCTCTCAGCGCCGTGGCGATGTGTGAATGTGCGCGCGCCGAAACTTGATGTCAGCAGCGGCGCGGGGTCAATTCCAAGTTCGATCAATCGTTCGCGAGTTAGGTCGCGATATTCCGAATGCTGCTTGCGAAACCAGGCAATCACGTCTTCGCCTTCTTCAGGCTCAGTCGAGCAAACCGAATAAACCAGCAAGCCGCCTGCGCGAACCTGTTCGGCGGCATTTGCCAGCAGGCGTTTTTGCAACCCGGCCAACTCGACAACTTTTTCTTCCTTGATTCGCCATTTGATTTCAGGATTCCGCTGCAAAGTTCCCAGACCGGAGCACGGCGCATCAAGCAAAACAACGTCGAAGGATTCCGGATTGAAAGGCATCTGGCGCTCGGCGTCCAATTGAATCGAACTGATGTTTTTGACGCCCAGCCGTTCGCTCAACTCTTTGAGCGTTCGCAAGCGGTGAAAATGTATGTCCGAGGCGACGACCATCGAATTTTCAGAAAGCTCTGAAGCCAGCAATGTCGTTTTGCTGCCGGGAGCCGCGCATAAATCCAGAATTTTAACCGGAGAATCTCCCTCTGCTTTTCGCCCGGCCAAACGCGCGATCAATTGCGAAGCTTCATCCTGAAGATACAACCATCCGTTGACGACAGGTTCAGACTTGGCCGATAAATTTCCGTCTTCAATTACGAATGCTTCCGGCGTCAGCGCCGAAGGGCGGATTTCAATCTTGCGCCATTCCAATTCGGCCTTCGTTTCTTCTATGGGTTTGATTTTCGGATTGAAGCGAAAAGTAACTCGCGGAACCGCATTGTTGGCCATTGCCATTTCGCGCGCTTCGGTTTCGCCGAAACGCGCCATCCATCGTTTGACCAACCACACCGGGTGCGAAGTCTCGACGCTCAGACGATTAACGGGACTTTTTCCGCTTGGCAATATTGTGAACTGAAGCTCGCGTTGAGCGGAGCGCAACACGGCGTTGGCCAATCCAGCCGCCTTAGCTTTGCCGTACTCCTTGACCAGATTGACAGATTCATTGATCGCCGCGAAAGCAGGAACGCGCGTAAGATACAGCAACTGATACAATCCCATCCGCAAAGCTATGACCAATTCCAAATCCAGCTTTTCAACTTCTCGCCGCGTGTGACGTTCGATCAGAAAATCCAATCGGCCTTGCCAGCGCAATACGCCTAGCGTCAGTTCCTGCAACAAAGCGCGGTCTTCGCGCGAAAGTTTATCGAATCGAGGAGCAGCCAGCAGATTGCTGGCAAAAGAATTTTGCGTGACAACGCGCAGCAGAACATCAAAAGCAGCCGCGCGCGACGGAGAAATGTCGAACTTCACGATTGAGCTGCCTCCACAGATTCAAACCTCATTCCGACGGACAGCTTCACTCCGTTTAGATAATCGCGCACTGCCATTACGCGCTTGCCTGCCGGTTGAACCTCTGTTACTCGCAATCTGGTGTCACCACCACAACAAACGACGAAACTGTTTTTGGCTACTTCGCAAATCGTGCCCGGTTGATATTGTTGTTCATCTGCTGTTGTTGTTTCGACGGCAATGCTGACCAGTTCCAATCGCTGTCCGTCGAAAAATGTGTAACAGCCGGGGAATGGATTGAAACCGCGTTGACGATTGAAAATTTGATCGGCAATTTTCGACCAATCTACTTGTCCGTCTTCACGGTTGAGAATCGGCGCATAACTGGCCTCAGCGTCATTTTGAGGGATAGGTTTTAACTCGCCGCTTTCGAGTTTGGCCAGAGTTTCAACCAACAGATCAGCGCCCAACACTGATAATCGCGGAGTCAGTTCCGCCGCAGTCTCTTTTTCGCCGATCACAGTTCGTCCCTGCAAAAGCATTGCGCCTGTGTCCAATCCGGCATCCATCTGCATGATCGTGACGCCTGTTTCGGCTTCCCCGCAGGCAATCGCCCAATTGATAGGCGCTGCTCCGCGGTATTTTGGCAACAAGGATGAATGCACATTGATACAACCAAACTTCGGCGCTGCCAGCATCCATTCCGGCAAAATCCTTCCATAAGCCGCCACGATTCCGGCATCAGCCTGTTTGAAGAGCGGTTCAATCTCAGCCCGTGCCTCTGCTGTTTTGATTTTGATTGGCTGAAAAATTCTGATGCCGAGTTCGGCGGCAAAGACTTTGACCGGCGGCGGCATGATGATTTGTTTGCGGCCAACCGGACGATCGGGTTGTGTGAAGACCGCGAAAACTTCGTGTCCGACTTCGATCAACTTCTTTAACGAGGGAACAGCAAATTCCGGAGTCCCCATGAAAATCAGCTTCATAGATGTAGTGAAAAAAGATGGATGTTTACGTTATGACTCGTACTTCGCGAAAGGTAGGCAGTCTAGGAGTGAACGATTGATCAGTCAAACGGGAAATCTTGATTGTGTACAGGATGTTCAAATCAGAAAAGGCCAAACCCATTTCGGTTTTGGCCTTTTCTGTGTGCGATGCGCTCAAGCATTAGCAGCTTGGTGGGAAAATAGGGACGGTGTAGGCGTTGACCGCTGACAGCGTCAGTTTGTGCAGGTTGTGACCGC
>CAYRQB010000305.1:0-7314 GCA_964426025.1 uncultured Heliomicrobium sp. | reverse complement strand
CCAGCA
This sequence comes from uncultured Heliomicrobium sp., assembly GCA_964426025.1. Lineage (GTDB taxonomy): Bacteria > Acidobacteriota > Blastocatellia > RBC074 > RBC074 > RBC074. The sequence continues at coordinate 7,308 of CAYRQB010000305.1, read as the reverse complement.
ATCCTTGCGTGGCAGGATTACCCAGCGTGACGATCAGCCGTGGGCGAATGGCGGCGATTTGCCTGTACACGAACGGAATGCAGGCGCTGGTTTCATCCGGTTCGGGATTGCGGTTGCCGGGCGGGCGCGATTTCAAAGTGTTGGCGATGTATACGTCTTCGCGTTTCAGTTCAATCGCTTCGATCATTTTGGTCAACAGTTGACCGGCTCTGCCGACAAACGGTCGCCCGCTGGCGTCTTCGTCCGCGCCCGGAGCTTCGCCGACAAACATCAATTCGGCGTTCGGATTGCCTTCTCCGAAAACGATGTTCGTGCGCGTTGACCACAGTTTGCAGCGTTGGCAATTGCCCAGATCGCGGCGAATGTCTTCCAGGGTTTCGTTGATAGTTGCGGGTTCGGCTTCAAACAAGGATTCGATTGCCGGGGCGGGAGTTTTTTTCATTGGGGTTTCAGGTTGGTGAATGTGCGTCGGCGGTTCTGTAACAACCGGTTCCGGCTGCGGCGCGGAAATCGCATCGGCAGCTTGTTCGGAACGAACCGACAGCGATTCGGCCATCGCGGGTCGTATGATCTCGCCGATGTTTGTCAGTCCCAAGTCACGAAAATAAAGCAGATGCTCTTTGGCCTGGTGAATCAGTTCTCGCAATTCGTCGCGCGCGTCCACGTCGTCACCTCAACTTGAGAATTTCGTCCAGCACACGGTCGGCCAGTTCGCGTTTGCTTTGCAGCGGCAGTTCAACGCGCGTGCCGTCGCGTTTCAAAATCGTCGCCGCGTTGTTTTCAACGTCGAATCCGGCGTCGGCGCGCGAAATGTCGTTGGCGACGATCATATCCAGATTTTTTTCGCGCAGCTTTTTGCCAGCGTATTCCAGCAGAGTTTGAGTTTCCGCCGCAAAACCCGCCACGATGCGACCGTCACGGTTCGGGTCGGCAGCAACCGAAGCGATGATGTCTTCGGTCGTTTCCAGTTCAAGAGTGATATTCCCTTTGCCCTGTTTTTTGATTTTGTGTTCAGGTTGATTGGCCGGTCGAAAATCGGCGACGGCGGCGGAACCTATGAAAACAGTGGCGTCAGCCAAACGATTCATGACGGCTTCGTACATTTCACGCGTCGAACGAACGTTGATCGTTTCGACGCCTGAAGGAGCTTCGAGCTTGGTCGGCCCTGAAATCAGCGTGACGCGAGCCCCGCGATCACGCGCAGCTTCTGCCAATGCGTAACCCATCTTGCCCGACGAACGATTGGTGATGAATCTGACCGGGTCCAGGTCTTCAACGGTTGGCCCGGCGGTAATCATGACGCGTTCACTGGCGAAATCTTTCGATTGCGGATTGCGGATTGCGGATTGCGATTGCGATTGATGCCCGGATAAGAAATTGATCACAGCCGCAACAATCTCTTCAGGTTCGGCCAAACGCCCCATGCCGACTTCGCCGCAGGCTTGATAACCGACGCCGGGTTCGATTATCCGGTCGCCGCGTTCGCGCAGGATTTTCAGATTCGCCTGAGTCGCGGGATGATTCCACATTTCAACGTTCATCGCCGGAGCGATCAAAACCGGATTGGTGTTGGAAAGATAAACCGTCGAAAGAAAATCGTCAGCAATGCCATGAGCGAATTTGGCGATGATGTTGGCGGTGGCGGGAGCGATCAAAAACAATTCTGCTTCGCGGGCGACGGCAATGTGTTCGATGGTCGCGTGGTTGGGCTGATCGAACATCCATGTGACGACAGGTTCGCCCGAAAGCGCTTCAAACGTCAGCGGGCGAATGAACTCGGTGGCATGTTTCGTCATGACAACACGCACCTGCGCTCCTGCTTTCTGCAATCCGCGCAAAACCTCAGCGGCTTTGTAAGCGCCGATGCAGCCTGTGACTCCAAGCAGGATTTTCATGATCCGAATTTCACTATGACAGAGAAGGCGGGAAACAGAGGATTGATCTGTCTCCGCATCCTTCTGATAAGAATGTCATGGTCAATTATTTTTCCACCAGGTCCACGGTGATTTCGAAATTGACCAAACCGCGCTCAACTTCTTCCAGAGCAACGCGAGTCGGTTTGATGCTGTTCGTCATCTTGACGCGAGCCATGGCGCCTTTCTGAATTTGCTTGCTGCGTTTGGCGGCAATCAGAATTTTGCGGTACTTGCTGTCAATTTCCGGCGGTGTTTGAAAATCTTCCTGGTCTTCCATCTTTCACTATCTCCTTTGTCTGTTAAAAAGTTTGTCCAAAAGTTCGGATAATCCGTTCGGCTGTTTCGGCCAACCGTTCGCGCCGACAACGTTCAGCCAGAATGATAGCGGCCAGTTCATCGGTCGCCTGATTCAGATCGTCGTTGATAATAAGGTAATCGAAGTTTCTGTACTGCGCCAATTCATCAATTGCGTTTCGCAGCCTTAGTTTCAAATCGTCCGAATGATTCGCTCCGCGCGCGTCCAACCGGCCAAGCAGAGTTTCAAATGACGGCGGCAGAATAAAAACGCCGATTGCGTCCGGGAAAATCTGCCGAGCCTGAGTCGCGCCCTGAACGTCAATTGTCAAAATCACGTCGTAACCTTCGCCGCGCAATCGTTCGACCATTCTCCGCGAAGTTCCGTAAAAATTGCCGTGAACTTCAGCCCATTCCAGAAAATCGCCGCGTTCAACCATCGCGCGAAACTGTTCGCGAGAAACGAAATTATAATGCACTTCGTTCTCTTCTCCGTTTCGGGGCGCACGCGAAGTATACGACACCGACGGTTTAATTCGCTGGTCGCGTTTCAGTGCTTCACCGACCAGCGTTGTTTTGCCAGCGCCTGATGGAGCCGAAACGATGATAAGATTGCCTTTCATTCCACGTTTTGCGCCTGTTCACGCAGCTTTTCAACTTCGGTTTTGATTTCAATCGCCGCGTCGCAAATTGAAAGCTCGGACGATTTCGACAGAATCGTATTCGCTTCGCGGTTGGTTTCCTGCAACAGAAAGTCCAGTTTTTTTCCGATCTCGTTGTCGGCCACCAGCAATTCGCTGAGCTGAGCCAGATGGCTTTTCAAACGCGCAATCTCTTCTGTGACGTCGCTGCGTTCGGCCAGGTAAGCGACCTCCTGCGCCAGCCGCGTTTCATCAATCGTGGTTTTATCCAACAACTCAGTCACGCGTTTTCTCAATTTTTCCCTGTAGGCGTCAACCAGACCATCGGCTCCAGATTCAATCACGGTCACTTGTTTTTCGATTCGTTCGACGCGCGCCAGCATTTCCTTTTGCAGTTCATGACCTTCGACCGCGCGCATCGCCACCAGCGCCGTCAAAGCATGCGTCATTGCCGATTCGATTCCCTGCACAACAGCTTCGCTCAAAGTGTTTGTGGTGGTTTGCGCCAGCATGACATTCGGCAACCGGGCAATTGTCGCCAGATCGGCTTCTCCCGCCAGGCCGAACTCATCGCGCATCGTCCGCAATGCTTCCAGATAACCGCGAATCAGCGGGCGATTGAGTTCATACAGCGTGTCGGCTGTTTGCGCGAAGTTGATGATGACATCCACTCGGCCACGAGAAATCGCCGATTGAACAAGTTTCTTAAGCGGAATTTCCAGCGAGGCCAAATCCTGCGGCGCTCGCCAGTGAATATCCAGATTGCGGTTGTTGACCGAACGCAAATCAACCGTCACCGTATAAGTCTCTCCATTCGCCGTGCCTTGCCCGTAGCCAGTCATGCTTTTGAGCATATATTTTGTTCCGTTGTTATCTGCCCGTTATTTGGTTGCCGGTTGGAAGGCGGTCAAATCAACCCGCCGCTGACAACTGGCTACTGACAGCCGACTCTTCGGCAAATTGCAATTCATACAGCCGACGATAAATGCCGTCGCGCGCCAGCAATTCCTGATGCGTGCCGGATTCAGCAATTCGTCCTGCATCCATCACTATGATGCGGTCGGCGCGGCGTATGGTCGAAAGGCGATGCGCAATGACAATCGTCGTCCGTCCGGTCATCAAATTGTTCAATGCCTGTTGAACCAGAATCTCGCTTTCGGTGTCCAACGCGCTTGTCGCTTCGTCCAGAATCAGTATCGGCGCGTCTTTCAAAATCGCCCGAGCGATGGCAATGCGTTGTCGTTGACCGCCGGACAAAATCAAACCGCGTTCGCCGACAACAGTTTCGTAACCATCCGGCAGTTTGCTGATGAACTCGTCAGCCAGCGCCGCTTTTGCCGCAGCCTTGATTGCCGCGTCGCTGTCGTTGCGGCGATAAGCTCCGTAAGCGATATTCGCCCGCACTGTATCATTGAACAGATGCACTTCCTGAGTGACGACGGCGATCTGTTCTCGCAAACTTGCCAGTTTCAGGTCGCGAACATCGTGTCCGTCAACAATAACTGCCCCTTCGATTGCGTCGTAAAAACGCGGGATCAAATTTGTCAAAGTGCTTTTGCCCGCGCCGCTCTGGCCGACAATGGCAATCATTTCACCCGCGCGAACCCTGAAAGAAACGTTCTTCAGCACAGGCAGATCGAAACCGGCGCCGTAACTGAACGAAACATCGCGGAATTCAATCTCGTTCGAGAATCGCTCCAGCCTGACGGCGTTCGGCTTGTCCCGCATCTCCATCTGCTCATCCATCAATTTGAAGATGCGCGCGGCGGAAGCCAGTCCCTGCTGCAGATCGTGCTGCAAACGGCTCAGGCGGCGAATCGGATCGTAGGCTTTGAACATGGCCACCAAAAAAGCAGCCAGGCTGCCCAGCGACATTTGCCCAAGATTGATGCTTCGCTGAGCGTAAAGCAACAAGGCGGCGACGGCGACGATCCCAACGGTTTCCAGCAAAATCGGCGAAAAGAAATAAATCCGCATCGCCCGCAATTGATCGCCCATCTGTTTACGCGCCGACCGGCGAAAACGCTCGCTTTCATAAGCTTCCATGCCGAAGGCTTTGACCACGCGCTGAGAAGAAATTGCTTCCTGTGCGGTGTCCAGCATCTCGGCTCCGCTTTCCTGTCGCGAAGTGACGTACTTCCGCAGCTTGCGATTAAAGTTCGTCGTCAGAAACGCCACTGGCGGAGCCAGCAAGATAATCGCTCCGGCCAATCGCCAGTTTGCGCCGAACAGCACGGCCAGATAAACCACCAGGCTGACCGATTCGCGCAGCAAATCGCGAAAGGTGTCGGAAACCGCTCGCTCGACTTGCGCCGCGTCGCTCATCAGATGCGCGGTCAATTCGTTGGTCGGGCGTTTGGCAAAAAACGAAGCCGCCTGTCGAATAATGTGATCGTACAGCGAAGACCGCACATCGGCGATGACGTGCTGGCCGATGTAACTCATCGAATAAGACGAAAAATATTCGGCGACGCCTTTTGCCAATGTAAACCCGACCAGCAACATCGCCACTTTGTCCAAGGTCAGTTTGCCCAGGCTGGGCAAAAAGCGCCCGATCAAAGGAATCGCCGAAGTCGTTTGGCCCAACTTGCCTGCCAGAGAATCAAAGATCGGTTGCAACAGCAAAACCGTTCCGCCTTCGAGCAAGCCTGTGGCGATCATCAGCACAATGGAAATCGCAAAGATGATTCGGTAAGGCCTGAGGTAGCGGAGCAGTCGGGAAAATTCGGTCATGCGTGCCAGCTTTAAGAGCCTATGCCCTGGCTTTCCGCATCGTTCGGATGCCGAAAGCGATTTTTGACTTGCCTCTGAGAAACGCGGATTATAGAGGTCGCGTAAAAAAAGCGTCAAGCTTGGCTCAATTGCGGAAAGCGACGCCAATGATTCAAAACATCAAGAGCAAGAATGAAAGAACTGATCGAAGGTGAAGACTACTACTGGGACGGCGAATTTCTGGTTTTCACTCGCAATTTTCATTTGCATCGCGGGCGCTGCTGCGGATCAGGGTGTCGCCATTGCCCTTACACGCCGCTTCACACCAAAGATGCGACCACCGTCTGCGTCGAAGCGGTTGATGTTCCGTCACATGATCAGTGAGCGACAGCCATCGTGTGTTTTTGACAAGCCTTGTTCAAAGCTTCATCAACTTTTGGAGCGACTGCGGCTTCGGACTTCCGGCAAACCATCGCCAATTCGCTGACAACCAGATAATGCGCGCGTTCGAGCATCTGTTTTTCGCGGAATGAAAGCGGCTTTGTTTGGTTCAGATAAGTCAACGTCTTCAACACTTCTGCGACGTCGAAAAGATCGCCCCTGCGCATCATCTCTGAAAAACCTTTGAAACGATCTTTCCAATCCGTCGGCGGCGAGTCGAAATCTTTGGCCAGAGCTTCAAGCAAGTCATCACATTTTCTTTTCGCGATGGGGCAACGCAACCCGACTTCGTCCGCATTCGTGGTTGGAACCATGACTATCGAATCAGTCGCGCGCAAACGAAGCAGGTAAAAATCCTGCACTTCACCATTTATTTGACGGGCTTCGATTTGCTCAATGGTGGCGACGCCCTGAGTGGGGTAAACAACTTTCTGCCCAACTTTGAAGATCACATCCTCCTCCTTTCGGAAGTTTGAAAACGGGGAAGACCAATGCAGGCAGTTATCCAGTGGATGATCGAAGTTTAGCCTACGCTGTCAAACGGTACAACTTTGAGAAAGTCATTCATGCCACGGATCAATGCTAATGTCAGGTAAATTGCCATTCCAATCGGATGATCGAGTTGAATTTGTCCGAAGATCATGGCGCAACAGCCAAAGACTGATTCGTGATTTTGACCTGCCCGCATTTTCGTTGGATACTTCCGCCCGTCATTTCCCACACATTCAATTTCTGTTCACAACATTCGAAGGATGGTGACAAGTTATGGCTGATCCGATTCTCATCGCCAAAGACAGCGAAGATATTTTCCTGCTCCCGAAAATGGCCAACCGTCACGGATTGATTGCCGGAGCGACTGGCACAGGCAAAAGCGTGAGCTTGCGCGTGATGGCCGAAAGTTTCAGCAAGCTGAGCATTCCGGTTTTCATGGCCGACGTGAAAGGCGATCTGGCGGGCATCTGCCGTCCGGGAGGCGACAACCCGAAAGTGGCTGAGCGCGCGCAGTTGTTTTATCCAGGCGGTTTCGACTACACGGCTTTTCCGGTCATGTTTTGGGATGTCTTCGGCGAACAGGGCCATCCGTTGCGAACGACGATTTCCGAAATGGGACCATTGCTGCTGACGCGCATTCTGAATCTGAACGACACTCAGGGCGGCGTGCTTTCGCTGGTTTTCAAGGTCGCAGACGACAACGGCTTGCTCCTGCTTGATCTGAAAGACCTGCGTTCGATGCTGCAATTCGTCGCGGAAAATTCCAAATCGCTGACGACCGAATACGGCAACGTTTCGGCGGCCAGCGTCGG
>CAYRQB010000304.1:3805-7346 GCA_964426025.1 uncultured Heliomicrobium sp. | reverse complement strand
AAGATGCGATGATCCAGCGGACGCGTGACGACCGTGAACTTTTCCGATTCGTAAACCAGCGTCTGCACATCGCCGATAAAAGATTTTTCGTTGAACTCGATCAGATTGAGCGGGTAATTGACGTAACAGATTTTCAATCGCGCCGTCAGTTCCAGGTATTCGCCTACTCCGGTTGGCGCAACCAGAGTCAATGGCTTTTCGCGATTGTCCAGCGCCATCGAAGACAGCAAGCCCGGCAGTCCGTTGAAATGATCTCCGTGCAGGTGAGAGATGAAAATGCCTGCAAGCTTTTGCGGCGACAAACCGGCGCGGGCGATTTGCATTTGCGCCGCTTCGCCGCAATCGAACAACCACCATTCGCCTTCGCCGACAATGGCCAGAGCGCTGACGTTTCGCCGCAACGTGGGTTTGCCGGAACTTGTGCCAAGCGGAATTATTTTCAATCCTACCCTCGGTTCAGTACCGGGAGCGGTAGCGACCGGGTAATGATTTCGTTTTTTGGCGAATCAACCAGTTCGCTACCGCTCGCCGTACCGCATAACTTACCAACCCAACACACGTTTGCCTGGGCCGTCCCAACGACTCAACACGACTTTGTTGTGGGTGTAAAAGTGAAATCCTTCAGTTCCCTGAATGTGCAGATCGCCAAAGAACGACTGGTTCCAACCGGTGAAGGGAAAAATCGCCATCGGAGCCGGAACGCCTACGTTGACGCCGATCATTCCGCATTTGGCGTAACGAGCAAAGGTTCGAGCCGCTCCGCCGTCGCGCGTGAAGATCACAGCGCCGTTGCCGTATGGCGATTGATTGGCTTGCGTGATGGCTTCGCTCAAATCTTCCATCCGCATCACTGACAGAACCGGCCCAAAAATTTCGTCGCGCGCAATCTGCATTTGCGGAGCGACGTTGTCGAAGATAGTCGGCCCGACAAAAAAACCTTCAGTGCGTTCGGTCGGTTCGACGCCGCGTCCGTCCGTGTTCAGTTTCGCGCCTTCCTTCAAACCCAGTTCGATGTAGTTGCGAATGCGGTCGCGAGCCGCCAAATCAATCACAGGCCCCATGTCAACCGAAGCGTTGCCGTCAGTCGGACCGACTTTCATGCTGGTGGCCGAATCGTGCAGACGTTCCAGCAGCGGATCGCCCGCTTTGCCGACAGCGACGGCGATGCTGCCAGCCATGCAACGTTGGCCGCTGCAACCGAACGCGGCGCCCATAATCTGATTCGTCGCCGCGTCGAAATCCGCGTCGGGCATAACCAGCATGTAATTTTTCGCTCCGCCCGCCGCTTGCACTCTTTTGCCGTTTGCCGTTCCGGTTTCGTAAATGTATTTGGCCACCGCCGTCGAACCGACAAAGCTGATCGCCGCGACATCAGGATGCGTCAGCAAAGCGTCAACCGTTTGTTTGCCGCCGTGAACGACGTTGAACACGCCTTTGGGCAATCCGGCTTCGGTCAGCAATTCAGCCAATCGCATCGGAGTCAGCGGAACTTTCGGCGAAGGTTTCAGAATGAAGGTATTGCCGCAAACAATCGCAATCGGAAACATCCACAGCGGAACCATCGCCGGAAAGTTGAACGGCGTGATGCCTGCGCAAACTCCCAGCGGATGGCGTTCGACCCGGCCATCAATTCCGCGCGCGACCTGTTCCAGCGATTGCCCGAACAGCATTGTCGGCGCGTGACAGGCCAATTCGACCATCTCGATGCCGCGCCTGATGTCGCCTTTGGCTTCGTCGTGAGTCTTGCCGTGTTCGCGCGTCACCAACCGGGCGAGTTCTTCAAAATGCTGTTCCAGCAAATTCACAAAACGAAACATGACTCGCGCCCGTTCAACCACAGGCGTATCCGCCCAATCCGGGAAGGCGGCTTTGGCGACTTGCACGGCTTGCGCGACTGTCGCCGCGTCGCTATCCGGCGCTTGTGCGATCACTTCGCCGCGCGAAGGGTTGTAAACCGGTGTGAAATGCGCAAAGTTGGCGGTCATCAAATCGCCGCCGATGTAGTTATGACAAATCGTACTCATTGCTTTTACCTCCACTAAACTCGCCCACGAAGTAACACGAAGTTTCACGAAGAATGATGAAAGCTTCGTGCCTCTTCGTGTGGCTTCGTGGGCAGGTTATTTCAGCTTATTCAAAAATTCTTCAAGTAGGTTCGCCGCCACTAGCGAACGATAATCCGCCGTTGAGCGCACGTCGTCAATTGGCTTCAACTCGTTCAGCAATTCCGTTCGCGCCGCTTGGATCGTCGCCGAATCAATCTTTTGACCTTTCAGCGCGGTTTCAGTTTTCGTAGCTCTGATCGGCGTTGGAGCTACGCTGCCGAAAGCCAGACGAATGTCTTTGATCGTGTCGCCGTCCAGCTTGGCCATCGCGGCGATGCAGACTTTGGAAATTGCCTGAGCTTTGCGCGTGCCGACTTTGCGCGAATATTGTTGCCAGCCAGCGGTTGTGCGGGGAAGGCGAATTGCGCGAATCAATTCGTCTTCGCGCATCACTGTAGTTTTGTAACCGGTGTGAAATCCGACGTACGGCACAACGCGCGAACTATCAGCCGAAATCAATTCCAACTCGGCTTCGTATACCAGCAAGGCCGGCAACGAATCCGCCGCCGGGGAAGCGTTGGCAATGTTGCCGCCAAGCGTCCCGCGATTTTGAATGGCGACGGCTCCGGTCAGACTGGCGGCTTCGCAAAGCATAGGAAATTCCGAGCGCAAAACATCGTTCCGTTGAATCTGGCTGTAAGTCGTCATCGCGCCAATCGTGACTTGATCGCCGTTCGTTTCAATTCCGCAGAGTTCCGGCAAACCCCACAAACTGACAAAGCGCGTGTGCGCGAGCTTGCCTGCTTCCAGCAAAACCATCAGGTCGGTTCCGCCTGCGAACGGACGCCAGACACCCGGCTCATCGCTGAGCATCCGCAAGGCTTCGCCCAGATTCGCCGGAATTTTCAGTTCGTAATCAGGAAGATAAGCTCTCATGTAGAATTCAAGAAAATGTTTTTCCCGCGGATTACGCGGATAACCGCAGATGCTTGGAAAAAGCGAGGCAATCGCTCTGACTGTTCGACAAGACCTTGATTATTTGATTGCTCTCCTTCCTCTTCATTCGCGCTATCTGCGTGATTCGCGGGAAGTATTTTCTTAAAAGCTATAGCATCATTGACTCAGACACGCTTTCACCACCGAATCAAAAATTTTCATGTAGCCTGTGCAACGGCAAAGATTGCCTGCCAGTCCGTTGCGAATGTCTTCTTCGTTCGGTTGCGGAATTCGTTCCAGCAAACTGACTGCCGCCAGCACCATTCCCGGAGTGCAGATGCCGCATTGAGCGCCGCCGCATTCGATGAAGGCTTGTTGCACGGCATTCAATCGTTCTTCATCGGCGACACCTTCAATGGTCGTCACGTTCGCCCCAGTGACCTGAGCCGCCGGAACCAGACAACTATTGACCAGTTCGCCGTCAACAATCACCGAACACGCGCCGCATTCGCCTTCTCCGCAGCCCTCTTTCGTGCCGGTCAACTGCAACTCTTCGCGCA
>CAYRQB010000304.1:0-3705 GCA_964426025.1 uncultured Heliomicrobium sp. | reverse complement strand
GCCGGAGCCGGACCGTCCATCGGCAATTCGCCGATGCCTTTCGCGCCCGAAGGGCCGAAAGCATAAGGCAGTTCTTCAAAATAAACTCGAATCGGCGGCAAATCAGCAGAAGTGGGCATGATGTAATTCGTCATTTGGTTATTGATCATGCGCCCGTCGCGCCAGACGACGTTTTCGTACAGCGCATAACCAATCGCTTGCGCTACGCCGCCTTCGATCTGACCGGCGGCCAGCACAGGATTGATGACTTTGCCGACTTCCTGTAATGCGATGAAATCATCAACGCGTGTTTCGTAAGTCGTCAGGTCAACGGTCACTTCAGCGACGTACACTGCCCAGGCGTAAGTGCCATACGCTTCGCCCTGATATTTTTCGTCGTCCCAGTGAACGCCCGGCGGAGGTTCGTACTTGCTGAAAGATTTCAGCTCGCCGTGCGTGGTGATGTGTTTGCGGCAAGCTTCGGCGAATTCATCAGCCGAATAACTTTCGCCGAGCAAGCCGCTGGCAATCAGAGTTTGCCGCAACCCAAGCGCGGCGGATTCGACCAGCTTGCCTACGATCATCGTCGTACGCGAAGCGACGGTCGGCCCGCTGTTCGGCACATTGGCCGTGTCCGGTTGAGCGATTTCAATTTGATCAAGACCAATTCTCAATGCGTCGGCGGCAATCTGCGAAAAGATGGTGTAAGTGCCTTGCCCGATTTCAGTGTTTGAAGTCAGCACGCGCACACGGCCTTCTTTGGTTGCTTCGACGCCGACAACCGATGACAAATAAACTTCGCCGGAGCCTGTAAAACCTGCGCCGTGCATGAAAGTGGCAAAGCCGATGCCTTTCTTTTCGGTTGAACTGGCGGCGTTGAATTCGGCGAAGCGAGTTTTCTTCGCGTGGTAATCGCTGAGCTTGAGCGCGCGGTCGAGCAATCCGTTCAGATCAATTTGTTCTTTGATGACTTGTCCGGTCGAAGTCGTTTCGCCTTCTTTCAAAAAGTTGCGGCGGCGCAATTCTTCCGGCGACAAGCCGACAGTTTGCGCGACCTGATTGAGGTGGCGTTCCACCGCGAAGATGCTTTGCGGAGCGCCGAAGCCGCGAAAGGCTCCGTGTGGCGGATGATTGGTGGCAACGGCTTTGCTGCGAACTCTGACGGCTGGCCAGTTGTAAGGCCCGGCGGCGTGAATTGTTCCGCGCGACAACACTACAGAAGAAAGCGTCGCATAAACTCCGCCGTCAATCGTGAAATCAATTTCCGTCGCCAGCAGCTTGCCGTCTTTGCCGATTGCTGTGCGAATGCGCGTTCGCGAAGGATGGCGTTTGGTTGTCGCGACCATGTCTTCGGCGCGGTCGTAAATCATCTTGACCGGTTTGCGCGCTTTCCACGCCAACAAAGCCGCGTGTCCTGCAATCACCGAAGGATATTCTTCCTTGCCACCAAACCCGCCGCCGGTCACGGCCTGCACCACGCGAATTTTTTCCGGCGGCAGATCAAACAGCTTCAACAACGCTTTGTGAACGTAATAAGGGCATTGCATCGAACCCCAGACGGTTACGCCTTCTGCCGGGTTGGCGATGGCGATCATGCCGTTCGGTTCGATATACAACTGCTCTTGAGCGCCGGTTTCGTATTCGCCTTCGACGATAAAATCAGCTTGCGACCAAGCGGCATCCACGTCGCCTTTCTCGATCAAAAACTTTTTGAAGACGTTGTCTTCGCCCCAGATGGTTTGGGTTTTGTTCAGCGAATCTTCGATGGTGAAAATGGCGGGCAGAGGTTCGATGTCGAACGTGATCGCACGCCGGGCTTCTTCCAGCAGGTATTTGTCTTTGTGCGCCAGCAGCAGAATAGGCTCTTCAGGATGGTTTATAAATTCATCAGCCAGATAAGGCTGATCTTCCAGAATCAACGCCACGCAGTTAGCGCCGGGAATATCTTTGGCGGTGACGATGGTGAATTCGTGCCAGGGAATGCCGTCGCCGAACTGAACGCCGCGCAACCGTCCGCGCGCAATCGGCGAACGCACAGTCACGCCGTGCAGCATGTCGGGAAAGGTCAAATCGTCCACATACCGGGCGTGCCCGGTGACTTTATCAACACCTTCTTTGCGGAATACAGATTGGCCAATGATTGGGTTTGGCATACGGGTCAATGCACGACGGACTATTTCTTTTCTTGGTCGTCATCGTCCGCTGGCGGCAACTGGCGGTTGGCTTTGAGCAAGTGATTTTCGATCTTGAGCAACAACTTTTCGCGTTCGAGCGCATCGCGTTGTGTCGAATGATCTAGCTTGTCGTTGAGGCGTTGCAACTCAAACACCAGTCGTTGCGTGATGTCTGTCAACTGCTCGATTTCCTGCTCTTGCTCGTTCACTTTCTTGGCCAATGCGTCATTGCGCTGCACGAAAGTGATGATCTTAACGAAAATATCCGGGAACCTTTTCCACATTGAGCATCACCTCCAACTGCTTCAGTGTTGCGCGGTTTTTGGCTTGCCGCCGGTCAATCTCGGCATGCAGTTGTTCGCTACTCGCGTTCGATTCATCCAGCACTTTGTTCAAATGCTCCAGGATGGCGCTCAATTGCATGGCTTCGTCTTTTGTCATATCCAGCTTAAATGTCTGTTCCATAAAACTTACCTCCAAACAAACTTTAGCATAAATCCGGGGATTCATTCGCAGACCGGAATCACTTCGCGGCCATACACGTCAACGGTTTGTTCTTCGTCGCCGCACATCAGGTAAATGTTGAATTGCGTCACGCCGACTTCTTTCAGTTCGTTCAATCGTCGCAACTGTTCCTGCACGTTGCCGACAATGCAAAACCGGTCAACGACTTCATCGGTGACGAATTCGGCATTGCTGCTGCCGACTTCGGCGTGGTGCAGGTAATTGTACCCTTTGCGGTCTTTGATAAAGCCGATCAGTTCCGGCGGCAATTCTTCGGGCTTGTATTTGGAAACCAGATCAACAACGTGGTTGGACACCAGAGCCGGGAACCAGCGCACGCGGTCGCGAGCGACAGCCAGATCGTCCGACACCCAGACCGGAGCCGCCGCCATGACTTTGATCTTGCTGAAATCCCGCCCGGCTTCTTCCGCACCTTCGCGGACAAACTGCAAACACCATTTGATCAAATGCGGATCGGCGAATTGCAGAATCACTCCGTCGCCGATTTTTCCCGCGCAACGCAACGCTTTCGGCCCGTAACCGGCTACCCAGATCGGCGGAACTCCTGCGTCAGCCCACGGCATCTGAATGTCTTTCTCTTCGTAAGTGATTTGTTTGCCGCCGCACAGGTCGCGGATGGTTTGGACGCATTCTTCCAGCACGGCCAGCGTCGTAGGCCGTTTGCCCATCACGCGCCGCGACGAATCTCCACGCCCGATGCCGATGTCCATTCGTCCGCCGGAAATGCGGTTGAGCGTGGCAAATAAACTGGCCGTCACCGTCCAATCGCGAACCGCCGGATTGGTCACACACGGGCCAATGCGCAGGCGTTCGGTGTTCGCCGCCATCAACGTCATCAGCGGAAACGGTTCCTGCCACAACACGTGCGAATCAAACACCCAGCCGTAATCGAAACCTGCTGCTTCGGCTTGCTTCGTCAAATTGACAATGCGTTGCGGCGTCATGTCGGGTTTGAACGTAATTGCAAATTCCATGATGCTTTCCTTTTTGTCTGGATTGGTGTGCCGGTAAAACGCGCTGAAGTTTA
>CAYRQB010000303.1:0-7353 GCA_964426025.1 uncultured Heliomicrobium sp. | reverse complement strand
GTGATTTAGCTGTCGGAGCAAAAACAAATGTATAAAAACGTTTGTCTTCTTTCATTGAAAAAACTCCTTGACTCAACAACCACACATTTCGGGTTGCGAGTGTGGGGAAGCCTCACTGCTTTATGGGCAGAATTGTTCAGCGGGCTGTGAGTTTTGAAATACTTGATTTTTTGCCGTCGGGGGAACTCACACGGGACTTGCATATCAATGACGGCAACCACTAAAACGATGGCGGAAGCTAGCATAGCTCCGTTGGCGATTTCAACCGAAGTTTGTCTTTGACGGTCACCAAATCCGCTAAATGTAGAAATAGTTATAGATAGACTTCAGGTCTTAATAAAATTTCCTGCCTAAATCCGAAATTTCGTATCCGATGATTTAGAATTTTGGAAATGGTCTGGCTGTTCGCTTGTCTTAGCTTTGAGCAAAGAAAGGCTCACTTAACCTTTATCCCGTATCGCTTCATTTTCTTGATAAGTCCCTGACGGCTAAGACCAAGTCTTCTTGCAGCCTGCAACTGGTTTAGCCCACATTCCAGTAACGCATCATGAATCATCCTCTTTTCCAAATCGGCAATGGCCACTGCCATCGAATGAGTATCCGGTTGAGACAAAGATTCAGGCTCGGCAATCATAATTGCTGGAGACAGGTCATCTTTGTTGATGACTGTATGGCGCACAGAGATAACCAGTCTTTTCACTTCATTCTCAAGCTCACGCACATTGCCCGGCCATCTATAAGCCTGCAAGCATTTCAAGGCTTCGGGAGCGAACTGCATCCTGCCTCGATTTGCATCGCGACAATGCATGCTCAGAAAGTGTTCAGCCAACAAAGATATGTCCTGCACAATCTGACGCAACGGCGGCAGGTGGATATGAATCACGCGAAGGCGGTAGAAAAGGTCTTCTCGAAAAGCTCCTTTCCTGATTTCTGCTTCCGGGTCCTTGTTGGTGGCAGCAATTATTCGCACATCTACAGGAATGGATTTGCGCCCGCCGACTCGTTCAATGACGCGTTCCTGTAATGCGCGTAAGATTTTGGCTTGAGCAGTCAAGCTCAAATCGCCTATTTCGTCCAGAAACAAAGTTCCGCCGTCAGCCGCCTCGAATTTGCCGATTCGACGTTCGACTCCGGTCGCAACTCCTCGCTCGATTCCAAACAATTCGCTTTCGATGAGGTTATCTGGCAATGCGGCGCAATTGATGGCAACCAGCGGGCGATGTGATCGCGAACTTCGGTAATGAATAGCTCTGGCAACCTGCTCTTTGCCGGTTCCGCTTTCGCCAGTGATCAGAACGCTGGCCATACTGTCGCTGATCTGTTCGATTAACCGGACGATCCGTTGAATCTGCTGGCTTGTGCCTATCAGAAATTGATTCAGCGACAAACCACCGACTTCTTTTCTCAATTGAACAGTTTCTTCCAGCAATTGATCGCGGTGAGTACGAAGTTCGGAAATCATTTGCGCGGTTTCAATTGCAATTGCTGCGTGAGCGGCCAGCGAACGAACGATCTCAACATCTTCATCGGCGAAATTGCCCGAGAGTTTATTCAGCACCTCGAAAGCGCCGATGATTTCGCCTTCATAACTTCGCAGCGGAATGGCAACCATGTTTCGCGTCAGGTATCCGGTACGCTCGTCAATCTTCGGATAAAAACGCTCATCGTCCTGAGCATCGTCAACACAAATGGTTTCGCCGGTCATCGCCACGGCTCCGGCAATACCCAGCCTCGCATCGAAACGAAGAACTTCGTCGCTACCCAAAGCCACCTTCGACCACAATTCGCTTTTGTCTTTATTCAGAAGAAATATGCTGGCGCGGTCTGCGCTCATCAACCTCGTAGCTTCGCGCGCTATCAGATCAAGCAGCGTGGTCAAATCTCGCTCGGAATTCATCTGCTGACAGATTTTAAGCAGCGCCAGAAGCCTGTTCTCGGCATGGATGAGTTGATCAGGGATTGGCTGTTCGATCTGAACCACCTCCCTTCATTTCGAACTTTGGCAGTCCTTAAAAGGATTTTCGTTTGATACAAAATTATCGCTGTAAATTTCGGCTTAGTTTGTTGCCGTTTGGCTGCGCTGTCAACGCAATTGACAGTTGTGTACACAACGTTTTCGAGACAGGGTTTGCGACTCACGGGCAATAGCTTTCTCGCCCTAAGCTAACAATTGAATCGGCGGCGTTTACCTGACACCGGCTCGAATAATTCATCAAACCAGACTTCCGGCACACTGCTTCCTTTACCAATCCGCCGTGAATCGCACGTTGCGATTTCATCAACATTTTTCGATGGGGGGAAGTAGCTATGAAAAACAGTATTTCAAATTCAGGCCTGAGGAGATTGCAGAGCCAACTGCGCCTGATGATTCTGATGACAATCATTCTTTCGGTCATCTGTATCGGCGCTCAGGCGCAGGCAATAATTCCTTGCGCGCCGGGCGGACCGCCGCCAGGTTCGATTCCGCGCGCGATTGCCAGAGCGCCTCAATTCACGATTCCGCCTTCGACGATCCCGGTGCCGGGAACGTACCTGTGGGTTTTGTACGAGGACAGATATTTGACGTTGTTGCTCTTGCCTGAAAACTGGCCTGCCAGCCCGGCCATTCAAGTGAACACCATGAATCTGAGCGTGCCGTCGGGCTTCGGCATTCCGTCGAACTTCGAGCTTTACGATGTGGCGACGGGGCCGGGCAATTTCGGCGGTTATGGTTTTTATTACACCACGGCCAGAGTCGTTGGCCGCGACCCAGCCACAGGCCAGCATCGCACACAGATCGTCGGCATCAGCGCCGGAGGCGGTTGCGGCAATTTTCTTCAGCCGGTGCTGTCACTCAACATTAGCCCGGCATCGGTCGGCGCGGTTCAATATCCGCAGGATTATTTGATCTACCATCTGTGGTCGTTGGAGCAAACCGCTCCCGGACTTGAGCCGGGCACACTCACGCCCGATCAAAACATCACGCTGCGCCATTTGCCGACAGGCGGCGTAGCCGTTCTGCCGCCGATTGATGAAGATCAGATTTTGTGCGCTCCGGGAGTGAACTGTCCGAATTGGGCAAGCACGTTGATGCAGCAAATGACCGGCGACGTTGTGCATATGCTGCTGCGCGACGAAACCACAGGCGCGCAAAGCATAGGCTGGCTGAATATGGGCAACGCTGGCTTCGGCGGTTTCAATGGCTGCGCCGGTTCGGTCAATCCTTGTCTGTACCAGCGCGCCAATCTGCCTGCGCCCATCAGCGGCAACGTGATTGACATTGCAGGCGAAACCTTCATTCCGAATCGCGTCTGGGTGTTGTGGGGTGAAGAGATTGCCACACCTGCCGCTGCACCGTCTGATGAAGACACCGGCAGCGGGCCGTCAGTTTGGGCGTCAAGCCAACCGCCGCCTGCGATGGTTTACAAGCTCGGGGCGATCAACGGAGACGGCTCGTTGCTCGGTTCAATGACGATTTCGACGACCGATGGTTCGGGCGGCGGCGGTGGAGTCGGTTTAGGTTCATCGCTTCATGTCGCTCCGACCAAAATTGATTTCGGCTCGTCCACGCCGCCCGGCGGACACGGCGAAGGCATTTACAACATACGAAACCTGACGCGATCCGATTTGGTCGTAACCTCAATGACCTTCGCCAACCAGACCAATTCGCCGTTTTCGTTCTGCGACCCGGTCAGGACTCCATTCACTTTGCAGCCGCAACAGCAGCGCGAATTCCGCGTCTGTTTCCAGCCGCGAACAAGCGGAGCTTTTCAAAACTCGATTGCCATTCGCGGCGGCCTGAATAACTCGACGTTAGCGACAGTTCAGCTTGAAGCCAGCACGCCGGTCTTTTTTCAGGACAAACGCGACTGCTGCGGCGGAAAGAAGGCTACAAAGATGTTGATATATTCGCGCGGCAACAACGACTGGGACGAGATGAAGGCTCAGCACGAAGCCACAGGCAGGAAGACTTACCAGTTTCAAACCGCGCGAATCGAACTGAGCCTGGAAGCCGATCCTGCCAAGTGCCGCTGCGACTCGCCAAACTGCAAAGGCGAAATGGAAGTCTTGGTGGAGATGAAGTTTCTGGATGTCACCAGAGGCCGCGGCGTCCCCGACCCCAACGCCTATGTGCTGCTGGACGGCATTGGGCTGAATGGATTGGGCCACACAGCCCCGCCCGGAACCGCCATCACTCGCAGCAGTGCCGCTCCTGGCCCGGATTTGTTTACGGTTTCCGAAAAGGTCAACTATCCGGCACTGCGCGACGAAAATCGCATCCGTAGCTTCGGCGGAAACAACTACGCGGCAAGCGCCAAAGCGAAAAATCCCTGCGCGGATGGTTTTTACACGCGGCGCTTTCTTTTAGTGCCCATACGTAGCGCCGGAGCCGCCAATCAAATTCCCGGCAGCGGAGCAGGAGTTGCGGCTTACGTTGACGTGGACGTCAGAGTGAAACGAATCGGCAATTGCGAGTTGAGCATCGAACTCAAAGCGTATTTGCTCGATTACAAACCGGGTTATGATCCAACCAACGGCGGGAGACTGCCGGGCGCGGACAAGGAATTGCCGGAAGTCACCTACGATGTTGAAGGACTTGGCAAAGACAAAACCTACAACCTGATCAAATTGATCGAAGAGGACGGCAAGGCTTACGACAAACCATTCGAGAAAAAGTCGCCATAGCCAAATTAATTCTTGCTTCTATTGTGGCGGCGATTTCGGTCTTCAGGGCATCCGCCCATAGTCTGAAATCGCCGCCACTTTGTTTTCTGCCGCACACATTTCGAGAAGCACTGTCAGACAGGTAACTTTGCAGCAGGCATGTCATTTGTTAGACTGCCAGTACCTGACCGATACAAGGATGCCTGTTGCAAAAACCTGCTAACAAAGTGAATTGAGGTAACGCTATGAAACTGGAATTGAATCGTAGATCGAAATTGATCATTGGATTGGCATTCGCGCTTGCCGTTGCTCTGATCGCCAACGCTTCGTTGACGCACGATCAAACCTTTGCTCAGGCCGGGCGCAAGTCTTCTGAAAAACAGAAGAAGAATCCGAATGCCAGCGGTGATCCGGCGGAGGAGGCAAAGGAGCAGGAAAAACAGGATCGGCAAAAGGTTGACAAGACGCTTCCGCCAGCCAGCATCAGCATTGACACGAACGTCGTCAACGTCGAGGCCGTCGTTTACAACAAAAAGACCGGCGGAATTCTTCAGGGGTTGAAGAAGGAACATTTTGAAATTTACGAAGACGGCATCAAACAGGAGATCGAAAATTTCTCGACCCCCGAAGCCCCTGTGACGATGGTGCTGGTTTTGGAATACAGCAAGCTGGTGGATTTTCTGGGAAGTCCATCGGGCGGTTATTTCGAATATGGCCGGGTTGAAATATTGCGTCCCGCTTATGAATTCGTCAGCCGCTTCGTTCAGCCGAAGGATTTCATTTCAATCGTCGCTTATGACATGCGCCCCACTCCGCTGGTGGATTTCACCGACGACAAGAATAAATTGATGCAGGCGGTTAATTTACTCATCCGCAATAACCCTGCGTTTTCCGAAAGCAATCTTTTTGATGCGCTGAAACTTGTGCTCAAGGGAGGCGTCGGTGACAGCGTCGTATTGGAAGACAGCAAGAGCGAAAAAACCGAGTACGCGGGTTTGGAAGAAGTTCAGGGCCACACAGCCATTCTGCTGGTCAGTTCCGGCCTGGATACTTTCAGCAAGATCAATTACGACAACGCGCGAAAGATCGTCGAAAATTCGGGCGTACCGATTTATGTGATTGGAACCGGGCAATTGTTCATGAAGCTTTTTGACGGTTCGCGCGCGCTGGACCCAAGTCGCGGCGGCATTCTGGTCGGCGGAATTCCGATTGATCGCCTGACTTTGCTGCAAGCGCAAAACACGCTTAAAACATTCGCCGACTCGACAGGCGGCAAGTATTTTCCCGTCACTTTCCCTGGAGAAATTCCCGGCGTGCTGCAATCAATTTCGGCGCTGGTTCGCAATCAATACAGCCTTGGTTACACGCCGACCAACACTCGACAGGAAGGCAAACGTCGCAAAATTCAGGTGAAGGTGAATCTGGGAGACAAGATTGATCCCAAGCTGATCGTCATCCAACATCGCCAAAGTTATGTTGAGCTGAAACCGAACGAAAAAAACTGAGTCGAAACGAACAGAGAAAAATTGCAGGAACGATTGAAGGCAATCAACGAGCGAATCGCGGCGGCGTGTCATCGCGCTGGCCGCGATTTTTTTGACGTGACGCTGGTCGCGGTCAGCAAAACCGTCGAACCGGCTCGGATACATCAGGCCATCGAAGCAGGCGTTCGCGTCTTGGGCGAAAACCGGGTTCAGGAAGCCGCTGCTAAAATCGCAGAACTGAAATCAATCACCGCCGAACGCGAAGTCCAATGGCATTTGATCGGTCATTTGCAATCGAACAAAGCTCGCCGCGCCGTCGAATTATTTTCGGCGATTCAAACTGTCGAAAGCTTCAAACTGGCAGCGCGACTCAATGATATTGCCATTGAATTCGGCAAACGACTGCCGGTTTTCATCGAAGTAAATCTGGGAGGCGAAGCTTCAAAATCAGGCATCGCGCCCGAAGAAGTTTTGCCTCTCTGCGAACAAGTCAGTAAACTTCCAAACATTGAACCTAGAGGATTGATGGCTGTGCCCCCATACCTGGATGAGGCCGATGAAGTTCGGCCATTCTTTCGCCGCCTGCGAAATCTGCGCGATGAAGCGCGACAAGCTGGCATTGTCGGCGAAGAGTTCAAAGACCTTTCAATGGGAATGAGCAATGATTTCGAAGTCGCCATTGAAGAAGGCGCAACACTGGTTCGCATAGGCACGGCGTTATTTGGCGCTCGCGTCTGAAACAAATCATCATTCAATCAACCAATCAACGGAACCGTCCATGCTATTTCTTCTGCAAGCTTCCGCCGGACTGCTGTTAAGTCGCATCGCCGATACCATCACCAACTTTTCGCGATTGGCCATCAGCATAACAATCGGCGCTGTCATTGTGCTGCTGCTCATACGCTGGCTGATGGACACAATGCAAACCAGCCCGTTCGGACGAATCGCTTATTACGTGCGACGACCAACCGACACGCTTATCCGCAACGCCCGCGAATCGCGTTTTTATTACCCGCTCAGAGAAGCCTTGAAGTTCAACCCGGCAATTCTGATGGTTCTGATCGGTCTGGCCATCATCTGGTACGTGGTGTTGCAGGTGATCGGCGATTTCACGACGATACTTACCTGGTTTGGAATCAGCCTGGACGATTTGACCGCGGGCAGAATTTTCGACGGCGTGTGGCGGTTGATCGGCTTGCTGTTGCTGACGGCCATCTTCTTTCTG
>CAYRQB010000302.1:0-7356 GCA_964426025.1 uncultured Heliomicrobium sp. | reverse complement strand
CCCCCTGTCTGTTAATGGATAATGGGTGATGGTTAATGGCTAATTCGATTTTGGCGCTCTTCTTTCATTAAACTTTTTACCCATTGAATTACCAGTAGCGCCAAAAAAATCAAACTCGCGATGATTCATGGAGGTAAAGTGAGAAAACTGATACTGACAAGTTTGCTGCTGACAATCGGCCTGGTCGCGTCTCAAACGATTTCACAGGCACAGCGCAAAGATGAAAAAACAGCTAACAACAATCCGCCAAACGTCAAATTGTCGGCGGAAAAGTCAGCGGGCGAATTCGGCAACACCGAAGGAATTACCGCCGATCAATTGAAGGATTATCTTTACTTCGTCGCTTCGGACGAAATGGAAGGTCGCGCTACGCCGTCGCGCGGACTCGATCTGACGGCGAAGTTCATTGCGCTGAATCTGTCGCGCTGGGGACTGAAACCGATGGGGTCTGACGGAACTTTTTTTCAAAAGATCAATCTGACCAGCCGTTCGGTCGTGCCTGAAAAATCAGAAGCGAAGATCGCCGGACAAGGTTTCAAGATGGGCGAAGATTTTTACGCCCGCCCATTTCCCGGCAAAGCCAGCGGCAAGATAGTTTTCGTCGGCCACGGTTATCTGATCAAAGCCAAAAACATCAATCCTTATCAGGGAATTGATGTGAAGGACAAAATTCTGCTTGTCGCCGAGGGTTTTCCGAAAGGAGTGAACGCTCGCGATTTTCGCGGCAAGGAGGGTGAAGATTTTGTCCGCCCGGAAACTTATGCGATTAAGCATGGCGCGAAAGGCATCATCTTCGTTCCCAGTTCATCAACGTTGAATTTCTGGGAGCAAAGATTCAAATCATCCATCACTCCCAACCGTCCGACTTTGGAAGACCCGAGCAATAAATTCGTGCCGATGATCACGGCTTCGGCGAAGATGTCCGCCGCCATTTTGCAGGGCGAAAAGTTTGATTACGAGACGTTGAAGAAAATGGTTGGCGAAGGCAATGTGGGTGAATCGTTTGATCTCAGTCCAAACAAGGAAGCGAGCTTCAAAGTCGAAGCCAACGTTGACACCGTCATGACGCAAAATGTTGTTGCAGTGCTTGAGGGAGTTGATCCGGTTTTGAAGAATGAGTATGTCGCCGTCGGAGCGCATTACGATCACGTCGGCAACAGTCAGCAAACCGGTTGTCGCCCGCTTAATGGCGATTCCATCTGCAACGGCGCTGACGACGACGGATCGGGAACTGTCGCTGTGCTGGCGATAGCGGAAGCTTTGGCAAAAGGCGCGCGTCCCAAACGCTCAGTGTTGTTTGTCTGGCACGCCGGAGAGGAAAGAGGTTTGTGGGGATCGGAATACATCAGCGACAATCCGCCTGTTCCGCTCAGCCAGATCATCGCTCAACTGAACATTGACATGATCGGTCGCAGCAAGAAGGCAGGTGATACGGATTCTCGGAACGCGAATTTAACCGGGCCGAATGAAATTTACGTTATCGGTTCGAAGATGATGAGTTCGTATCTGGCCGAAGTCAGCGAACAGGTCAACAAGTCGTATCTCAACCTGAGCTTTAATTACAAATACGACGACCCGAATGATCGCGAGCGGTTTTTTTATCGCAGCGATCATTACAATTACGCGAAGAAGGGAATTCCCATCATCTTTTATTTCGACGGCGTTCACGAAGATTACCATCAGGCGACTGATCATCCGGACAAGATTGATTATCAGAAGATGGAGAAAGTGACGCGAACAGTTTTTGCGACGATGTGGAAGCTGGCGAATTCTCCGACTCGGCCCAAAGTGGACAAACCGCTGCCGCCGCAGTTGTCGGGGAATTGATGTTGAGTGCAACAAACGACTCCTAAACCAAAATCGGCCTGTCCGAAAAACATCTTTCGGGGCAGGCCGATTTCTTTTCCAGTCATTTTTCTTATTGATCAGAGAGTGACTTTGAACAGAGTGCCGAGCGCGTGAACGTCTCCTGGACGCGCTCGGCCATCATTTTGTCGCAGGTAGAAAAACTCGGCGTAAAAGCGCCGAGTGAATTGTTTGAAGACTCCTCCGGAGATGCGGTTGCGAACCCAGGCATCGGCCATCGTGCTGTACCAGGCTTCGTCGGCGACGTAGATTCTGAAGTTGAGCGATCCTAGCTTGACCGGATGATCAATTTGCAGGCGGTTGCGATACATCACAAAATCGCTGAGCGAGTGACGGACACGACGTTCGATCAGGTTGCGGTCGGTGAAGTTGAATTTGCCGAGCGAGAATTTTCCGGTGACGTTCATGATCAAACGATGTTCGGCGTTTTTGCGCGTAGGCGTCGGTTGCTGAGCAATGTAAAGATACGTCGGCATCAGAGTCAGATACTTGTTCAGTTTGAAAGCAATGGCGCCACCGCCTCGTTCGTCAATGGGACGATAAAAGCCGGAAAAATTTCCACCCGCCCGAATCACACCGATAAAGACCAGATCGGTCTTTTCATTTAACGGCAGGTAAACCTGGGTCTCGCTCCAGAATTGATTTTCATCCGAAGGGTTGGACGATGTTTGGGCCAGTGTCGGCAAGCAAAGTAAGAATAACAGCAAAGTTATGGAAAATGGCTGAATGATTGTTCGTTTCATTGTTGGTTTTGAATCCGGTAAAAAAAAGCCCCGCGCGTTTTACCCGCGAAGGGCTGAAAAGAGATCGCGATTAGGAATTCATCCTGGGATAATTCAACGAGTCGCCAACCTGTCAAAGACCGACTGAGTCGTCGTTATCAGGTCAAATGACAAGCTGGCAACTCGTTTTCCCCAATCCAGACATTTCAGTTCGTTTTTGCCATTGGCGCTCTGAAAATTTCAACCGAACATTTCGCGTGCAAGGCGACTGATTGCGAAACTGAGCCAAGCAGGAAGCGTCCCAGCCCACGTTTACCATGCGAACCGACGACGATCAAATCTGCGCCCCATTTCTCGGATTCATCCAGAATGACGTGCTTGGCCGATCCTTCGACGATTTCCGTGGTAATATCAAAGTTGTTGGCGCTTTTGTGCAAAATCTCTACTGCTCGCTCAGCCGCGTGCCGTGCTGATTCGTAAAGATTTTCTCCTTCGAACTTGATGGTGTGTCCCGGACTGAAAAACGGCTCGATTGCCGTGACGACTTTGACCTCAGTTCCTTTCGGCCAAACTCTTTTGGAAACACTCTCAACCGCAGCCAGGCTGAATTCGGAATCGTCTACTCCTATCAAAATTCTCATGCTTATACCTCCAATCACTGAATCAATTTCTTACCGAACGCAGAGCGAATAATCGGATATCTGACCATATTCAATCATCGCCCTGCGTTCTCCCCCAAAAAAACACTCGCTAATTTGCGGTTTTAGCAGTCGCTACATCTGCCTGCGGGGTTGTAAGAGTCGGTTTATTCTGCGGCTTTTCACTGGCGAAATAACGTAGATGCAAATCATCCCATAGGACGTGCGCTTGACCACCGCGAGCCGTATGTTGTTTGTGCCAGTTGGACATCAGGTCCAGACAAGCGTGGTCAATGTAGCGCAGTTCGTTTGTGTCGAGATTGACTTTTGATCCGGCGGGCATTGATTCCAACGCCGCAGCCAGCTTGGGCAATCGAACGAAGGTTGCCGAGCCTTCCAGATGGATGGTTATTTCGCCCGAAGCATCATCGGTGTGAAGCCGTATGCCGAGGTGCGAAAACGCGTAAAGCAGTTTCAACAGCGCCAGGCCGAATCCGATCATGACGCCAACCAGCAGATTGGTCGCCACGATTCCGATCATCGTCGCGAAGTAAATTCCGATTTCCTGTTTGCCGTATGGTTTCAACTCGCGCACTGCTTTGGGCGACACAAGCTTAAAGCCGGTGTAAACCAACACTGCAGCCAGGGTTGTGGTCGGTATTTTGTTGAGAATGAACGGAGCGAACACAACCAATGCCAGAATCCATGCGCCGTGCATGATTGCTGACACGCGTGTGCGTGCGCCAGCTTCGACATTGGCTGAACTTCGTACGATGACGCCTGTCATCGGCAATGCGCCGACCAGGCCGCAAATCGAATTGCCAACGCCCTGAGCAAATAACTCCCGGTCGTAATTTGTTCGCGGCCCCTGATGCATTCGATCAACCGCCGTCGCGCAAAGCAGCGTTTCCGCGCTGGCGATAAAGCATAACGCGAGCGCAGAACCCAGTACGGAAAACTCCGCCAGTTTGCTCAAGGTTTCGATGGTCGGCAATTGAACAACGTTCAGCAGATTGCTGGCGACCTGAACATTTTTGATCGGCAGTTGCAGGATAACGGTGATTACAGTCATCACCACAACAGCCACCAATGGCGCCGGAATCAGCTTCACCTTTTTGGGCATGTAACCCCAGGCAAAGATGACAACCATGGTCAATACTCCGATAAGAGCCGCCACGTGATGGCTTGATCCGTCCAACGGAACCAGGCCTTTCCATAAGGCCTCAGGAATGGACATCAAATTTTTCAGTCCATTGCCCTTCGGTCCGTCATCAACCATGACGTGAATCTGGCTGCCAATAATCAAAATGCCGATGCCTGCCAGCATGCCTTGAATTACAGCAGGCGAGATGGCCCGAAACCACTGGCCAATTTTCAGCAAGCCCATCAAAATCTGAATCGCCCCGGCAAGCAACACGATGGTTCCCATCAGGGCAATGCCGTGCTGAGTGACTATTTCCCACACCAGCACGGTTAAACCGGCGGCGGGACCGCTGACCTGAAGCGGGCTGCCGGCAATCACACCCACAACCAATCCACCAACGATTCCGGTAATCAGCCCTAACGCTGGCGGAACTCCTGATGCGATGGCGATACCCATACACAAAGGCAGCGCTACCAGAAAAACCACGATCGAAGCCATAAAGTCCTTGGCAAATGTGCCGCCGGACTCTGTATTCTTTAAGGAATCACTCTCACTCATATTGGTTACAACCTCCCCTAGCATAATCTGTATTGATCAATTTACTTGGCGGCGACAGCGACACTTTCGGCCACAGGCCTGTTTGTCGCTGCGGGAATGACCTTGTCTTTTGTGACCGGAACGAAGCGTGACTGTTCTGGATTGAACGCCAGAATCTGTCCGCTTTCGATTTCATAAATCCATCCGTGTAGCGTCAATTCGCCTTTGGCCAGGCGAGCAGCGACAATCGGATAAGTCCGCAGGTTGTCCAGTTGAACCAGAACGTTTTCCTTGATTGTGGCATTGAGCAGGTCTTGACCATCCAAATCCGGATAACAAGCGCTGACAACTTGTTTGGTGGCTTCGGCCTGTTTCAGCCAGTCAGCAACCAATGGCAACGTCGTCAGACTTTCCGGGTTCAGCAAGCCCTTCATTGCTCCGCATAAAGAGTGACCCATGACGACAATGTGTTTGACGCCCAATCCGCCAATCGCGAATTCTATGGTTGCGCCTTCGCCGCCATTGGCCGCGCGAAATGGCGGGACGATGTTCCCGGCATTGCGCAGAACAAAGAGTTCGCCAGGCTTTGTCTGCATCAGCAAATCCGGCGCGATGCGAGAATCGGAACAGGTGATCAGCAAAGTGTCGGGCTGTTGTCCTTTCGATAGTTGAGAGAATAATTCTCTATGTGTGTCGAACTGTGTTGTTTGAAAATGGTGAATTCCTCGAACGATCTTTTCCATTTCGATATGCTCCTTCGATAACCAGCTCTTTTTAGCTGTGGGTAATATGGTTGTTTATGAATGCGCCGCTTTGCGGGCGAACGATCAGGCGAACTGTAATCAACAGCAGCCAATTGGTCGGCAATTCGGATTTAGAGCCGAGTTGCGACTTGTTGTTTCAGTATAGGGCGGCTGTCTTCTTGTTTAATAAATCTGCCGGTGATGAATGGGCAGATCACTCAATTGCATCGCAATCGAATGACTGACTTGACTCGGTGTCGAGAAGACAGCAGGAAATTTAGGCTGGAGGCGCGCGTAACGGAGGCGGAGAAGAGCGTTTAATGCTCTTCGGTGTTGGATTGAACTCAGTCAGCAAAGGAAGCTTTGTGAGTTTGTCCCGAAATTGGAAAGCATTGACCGGGTGTTGAAGATGTTTTTGCCTCAGGCGACGAGTTTCATGTTTTTGTTCACAAAACTCTTTTGCCTCTATCAGTTTTTCCGATTCTGACTCTGATGCCTGCGCGAGCGTCACTGCTCGGACAGGACCAGACACGGTAATCAGACAGGCCAATAAAGCCAGGATGAGGATTGGCAATTTTGTAGAAGCTGATTTGAACATCTTCGTTAGTTTCTTTAATGCCTGTCTGTTTAAGTTATAAGGTTTAGAATTTCGACGCACTGCTGGCGCGAAGTGAACGTATTTTTACTATCGCAGGCCGATGCTCGTCAAGACTGTATTTGCAGGGAATTTGCGGATAGCCTCCCTGAAAAGTAACGATTTTGTCACGGGCGGCATTCTCTGCTTCAATTAGCAAGCTCTGCTTCAAGAAAAGATGAAAACCTCGTTACGACTTATTTTCGTTCTTTGCCGATGACAACAGGAGCGCCTTCGGCTTTGCTCCATTCGCTGAAAGAAGCGTCATACATGCTGACATCGTAACCCAAATACTTCAGCGTGAAGTAGGCATGCGACGCCTGCATTCCAGTGTTGCAGTAAGTGACGACCTTTTGACCCGGCTTCAGACCAACCGCTTCATAAAGCTTTCGCAAATCCGGCGCGGGCTTCATCGTCAAATTGTCTGCGCTGGCCATGTGCTTCATCCAGTAAAGATTCGCCGCGCCCGGAATGTGACCGCTGCGCGGATTGGACGAGCCGACGTACTGTTCTTCCGGGCGAGCGTCAATGATTGACACATCGGAATCGGCGACATTTGCCGCCACCCAGGAAAGATCGCGCATCGCATCGAGCCTGGAGATCACTTGCGGACGCAAACGCGGCGTGAAAGCGGCGGCGACTGGCGTTGCCGATTGAGTTTCGATCTGTCGCTTTTCCGCTTTCCATTTTTCCAGTCCGCCGTCCAGCAAAGCCGCGCGATCGCCGTGTCCCAGATAATCCAGCGTGAAGTAAGTTCTGGCCGCCGCCAGCCCGTTTGTATCGCCGTAAATCACTATCCTGCCCTGATCGCCGATCCCAAGGCTTTCGAATAACTTTTGCAGCTTTTCAACCGTAGGTAACTCATTAGCTACTCCTTCGCGAGTAGTCAGTAACTCACCCATTGCCAGGTATCGCGCTCCCGGAATATGACCTTCGTCATAAGCTTTCCGCTCGCGAGAAACGTGCAGCACGAAGACGCTCTTGTCATTCAAATGCTTCGCCAGCCATTCGGTCGTCACCAGCATTTCCGAACGAACTTTGGGAGCAGTTGCCGGTTTGGATTGCGCAAAGA
>CAYRQB010000301.1:0-7421 GCA_964426025.1 uncultured Heliomicrobium sp. | reverse complement strand
CACGGTTTCGACCAGCGCGCTGGCTTTGTTGATGACCGGAATCGTCACCGGCTGGTTGTTCTTTTCCAACCGCACTCGCGGAGCCATTCTGGCTTTGGTTTTACTGGCCGTGGTTTTGTTGTTCGGCGCGTCTGTTTTTTTGCCGACTCAATTCGATCTGGCTGTCCATACGATTCAATTGCGAATTGATCCTTCATACAAATTGAGCGGCATTCCGCCCGGCACTTTCATGCAGGAAATCGCCTACAGGTTGGATGTTTTCGACGCCAGTTCGATGTTGTTTCTGCTGGAAGAACCTTTCTACGCTTTGATCGGAACCGGGCCGGGGCTGGTTTCGCTGCCTGCTTCGCTGCATGTTCCTCTGGGACTTTACAGCGCCATCTGGACGCCGGATGTCGGCATCAACAGTTTGCCGTTTCACGGAATTCTTCTGGAAATTTCCAACGGCGGATTGCTGGGACTGACTTTGTGGTTCATTCAAATCATTACCTGCTGGCTGGCTCTGCGCTTTCTGGCCAATCGCGAAAAAGGCTCACGGCAATCGGAAGAATGGTCTTTCGCCTGGGGAGTCTTTCTGATCGGAACGGTTTTCTATCTGGTGCAGGTCAGCATCTCTCCGGTCTGGAGCGTCATGCTGGCCATCGGATGGGCTGGCGTCAAACTGGCTATGGAACACAAAGCCAGCGTCACCAGCGAAGCCAGAGCGAACAACCGCTTTCCGGGATATTTTGAACCCACAGTCAGCGGCGCCAATTGGCGATGAGATTTTCCAACATCATCCGACTCTTTCAGACTCTGTCGTTTCCCTTTAACGTTGAACAGAATCTGAGAGATTGTGGTTGTTCCAGTACACAAACAGATGAGTAGACGAAATTTTTGAGATCATCTATTCTGCCGCAGCAGTTGCCAAGTCTTCGGGACGCAATTCATCCCATACCTATAAATCAAAGCATAGTTATCAAACTTGGGCTTCGTTGCTGACACGGAGTGAATCCATGATGGGCGAAACCAGCACCTTGAACGGATCGAATGAACAAACGTATACGCCAGAGGGCTTGCGCGCTTTTCTTGATTGGTTGGCCAACGGCGCGACAAATCGGGAAGAGATTTATGAATCGGCCCGCCGTCGTTTGATTATTTTTTTCTCCGGGCGGAAATGCCTTGATCCCGAATCATTGGCCGATCAAACGCTTGATTGCGCTATGCGCAAACTCGCCGACATTCCCGCCGAAGCCGGTCCAATGGCTTATTTGATCGGAATTGCCAAAAACATCTACCGCGACGAACTGCGTGCAATGCAAAAAGCCGAAGTTCTTCGCTCGGCTCAAGCGACCATTTCAACTCAGCCTCAATCAGAACTGGAACGCAGTCATACTTGTCTTGAAGATTGTCTGGCCAAATTGCCGGCGGACGAGCGCAAACTGGTGCTTGGTTATTACAGCGAATCGAAGCAAGCCAAAATTGACAGGCGTAAACAGCTTGCCGAACAGTTTGGTTTGAGCCTGAACGCGTTGCGCAACCGTGTTTTCCGATTAAACCAGCGGTTGGCGATTTGTGTTACTGCTTGTTTGGAAAATTCTCCTGCGTGATGTTTTGCCGTTTCCTGCCATTCATTAATGCGTGGGGAAGAAAACCTGTTGAAATGTCTTTTATTACCGACAAAGAAATCCGTTCGTATCTGTTGGGAAACCTGGCAGATGACCCCCGCGAACAAATCGAAGATACGTTGCTGGTCAGCGATGAAGGTTTGCTGCGTCTGGAAATGGCCGAAGAAGATTTGATCGAAGAATTTCTGGACGACCAGCTTGATGCGGAACAACTGGATTTGTTCGAAAATCATTTTCTTTGCACCAAGGCTCGCAAAGACAGATTGGATTATTTGCGAGCCGTTCGTGCCGTGGCTGCCAGACAAATGGAGTCTGAATCGGCCACAGGCAAAGTTATCAACTTACCCGTAACGCAAACGCGGCGGCCATTTTTCGTGGGTATGAACCGTTCGGGTTACTTAAAACTTGCGGCAGTTATTTTGTTAATAGGCAGCGTAGGATTATTGGTTTGGCGGTACGCGCTTCGTCCATCGCAAAGCGCTTCGCTTGTGGCGCTGAATCGAGCTTATGCCGGTGGACGAACGCTGGAAACGCGCATTGGTGGACTGGATTACGCGCCTTATGCACCCACGCGAGGTGCAAACGATGCAGACACCAATGCGCGCATCTTTCGCGAACGCGCCGGGCTCGTATTACTGGATGCTTACACCGAACATCCAACACCGGCCAACAGGCATATGCTTGGCAAATATTATCTGGCCGAAAAACGATTTGACCAGGCCATAGAACAATTCAACGCCGCGCTGAAAGAAACACCTTCAGAAGCCGAATTGCACAACGATCTGGGCGCGGCTTTGCTGGAAAAAGCCAGGGACGAAAAACGCAACAATCAACCCGGAGAAAGCCTGCAACATCTGGCCGCCAGCCTGGAATCAATTGAACAAGCTCTGAAGCTGCAACCCGATTACCCGGCGGCGGTTTTCAATCGCGCGCTTTGTTTGCAGGAAATGTACCTGTCTCGACAGGCCATCGCGGAATGGAAGAAGTACTTGCAATTAGATGGCAAATCAAAATGGGCGGACGAAGCGCGTCGCCGGTTGGCGGAGTTGGAAAAAGCTCCGTCGAAGGTTTCGCTCAACGACGGCCAGCTTTACCAGGAGTACCAGAATAACACAGCAAACGACGATGTTACTTTTGATCTGTTTTGCCAGGCTTATTCCACCATCGGCAATGGAATTACCGAACGATTGATTGACGACTTGCTCGCCGCCAAAGAACGCCGCGACGAATCCGAAGCTATCCACAAGCTGCAATTGCTGGAAAAACTCGGCGCGCTTGTCTATCAACGGACGACCGATCCTTACGTTCGCGATGTAGCTCGGTATTACCGACAAATCAACTCCAAACAACAAACGTTCTTATTGCAAGCCCGCCATCATTTGGCCGAAGGCATTAAATTACGTTCGACCAGTCAATCACAGGCGGCGGCGAATTATGAAAATGCGATTGCGCTTTTTTTGCAGGCACAAGATCAGGGCGAAGCGAAGATGACGACCTGCCTGCTTGCGCGGTTGCATTTGCGGCAATCTAACCTGGAAAAAAGCAGCGAGTTATTCGCCAGGTTAACAGGCAAGCAGAATCCTTACATTTGGTTACGGAGTGATAGTTTCAATGGCATGGCTGAGTTATATAAAGTTAAATCTTTGCCGAATGACTCTATTCGCGCCAATCAGTCAGCGCTTTCGTATGCCAGGCAACTTGGCAGTACTAACCAAATTGTTACTAACCTGGTGTCCTTGGCGTTGAAATATGGCGAGTTAGGCAATTGGGAACAGGCGCTCGCTTATCAACAACAATCGCTAGAGATTATTAGCCGAAAACCGACCGGCCATCAACAGCATTGGGCAACTAATAGTGGAACGGCGTACCAGTTTTTTACCGTAGGATTTTATTCAGCCGCGCTAGCTTATCAACAAGAAGCACTAAATATTGAACTGATAACCAAACGTCAATTGCAGCTATCGCGCACGTACACTCATCTTGGAGTGATGCTTGGGAAAGTAAGACGATTTACCGAATCCATACCATTAGCCAGAGAAGCGGTTAATATAGGAATTCGTCAAGGAAACGAAAAGACGGGGAAAGAGATTCAAGCCTACAGCGGTTCTTTTCTCGCTGATTTGCAACGTGAATCAGGCGATTATTTGGAAGCT
This sequence comes from uncultured Heliomicrobium sp., assembly GCA_964426025.1. GTDB lineage: Bacteria > Acidobacteriota > Blastocatellia > RBC074 > RBC074 > RBC074. The sequence continues at coordinate 3,661 of CAYRQB010000301.1, read as the reverse complement.
CTGCGAAGTTATGAGCGTGTTATTGACCTCAATCGAGAATTGGGCATGGCAAGGTATGATTATGAAGCTTACAGAGGCAAAGCTCTGGCGGAAATTGCCTTGGGTCACACCGATCAGGCCAAACGCGATCTGACTCACGCCTTAACCATCTTTGAACAAAATCGTGGCCAAATCGTTGCTGAGGAAGAACGCACGACTTATCTGGATAAAGAATATGAAGCTTATGACGCTGCCATCGGCGTGGCATACGTCGAAAATCCGAAAGAGGCTTTTGATCTGTCGGAGCGAGGCCGCGCCCCTTCTTTGTTGGAGACGATGAAAAGCGCAGGTCCGACAAAGGCAAGCAAGGCCGTTAATGACTTGCCTGTGCTAAATCGCATACAGCCGCTTAGCCTTCATGATGTGCAACGACGAATGCCATCGCAAGTAATACTGCTGGAATTTGTCTGTTTACAGGATCGAGTGTTGGTTTTTGGTGTTTCAACTAAAAGTTTTGCCAACAGCCAGTATGTTATTCCTTTGTCTCAACTGGAACAGAAAGTGCGGAGCTTTTTACGAGAGTTTTCAAAATCGCCGAAGTCTTATAATAACCAAACAGTATCACATTCTGTCGAGTTATATCGAATCTTGATCGAGCCGCTGGAACACTTTTTGTCTGGGGCGCAAACTATTTGCGTCGTGCCTGACAAGGCGCTCTACCATCTACCTTTTGCTGCGTTATTTTCCGACCGAAGACAGAAATACCTGATCGAAGATCACGCTCTGGTTACATCGCCAAGCGCTTCGGTTTTTCTGCTTTGCCTTGAACGCGCTCGGAGCCGACAGTCATTGCAGAATGAACGCTTGTTGGCGGTAGGCAATCCACGCTTTGATCTGAAAGATTATCCGACATTGCCGGAGCTGACAGCCGCAAGGCGTGAGGTGAATTCTATTGCAGATAATTACAACCGTCGTAATGTGCTAATTGCCGAACAAGCAACTGAAGGTAAAGTTAAAGCCCAGATTAAACAATCTACAATTGTCCATCTGGCCACGCACGGCATTATTGATGAAAGATCATGGGCTAATTCGCGATTGTTACTAGCCAATTCTACGGTAAGCGATGGTGAGGATGGCGCATTGCGAGCCTATGAAATAGCTGCAATGCGTCTGCCATTGACACGATTGGTTGTGCTGTCGGCATGCCAATCAGGTGTCGAACGTTTTTATAGAGGTGAAGGTATGATCGGATTAGGCCGGGCATTTTTGGTTGCCGGAGTGCCTACTGTTGTAGCAAGTCTTTGGGATGTGGATTCCGAAGTTACCGCAATGTTAATGACTGAATTTCATCATCAGCTAAAACAACATTCCGCGCCTCAGGCGTTGAGACGCGCTCAATTGAGCCTGTTGTATCAGGCAAACTCACAGTACCGCCATCCATACTATTGGGCTGCCTTTAGTACGTTTGGCGCTGATGCTTTGCTTTAATTTTCAAAAGGGGAAATATGAAAAACGTAACCAATCAATTACCTGAACAACCAGCAGCCAAAATAATCATAGATGGCCTCTTCGTTCTTTGTCTTAATGAGCAGAAGCGCGAGGCTGACATATGGGTTTATGAATACGCCAATGATCATGATTTCTTCATTCGAGTAAGCAAGAAAGAAAATGGCGATTCTTCGGAACCGGGTAAGGGAGGCGAGCTTGTTCAAAAGCTGGATGATAAGACAAAAAGCGAAATCAAATCCGGAGATGTTTCCATTGCTGTTGCGAACCGGGAGCCTGATATTTCTTGTTTTCAGTTTGATTCATTGGCGAGCGATTATTTTAATAGTGATCCGAGAGACCTTGTAGCCGAGCGCGATAAAAATCTATTTTCGTATTCAACTGATTTTCGATGGGTAATTGATATTGAAGGAAAGCGCTTTCACGACAAAAAGCTGGAAATTGTTCCGGGTGTTTTATACCGAAAAATTACTATTCCCAACGGTGTGCTTTATACACATAGGCTTGTCAAAAGAATGGTACTTAGTGCATATCAGCAGGCTGCAAGCCTTGTTAAAAATGATATTGAGCCACGCTATTTCTACGTAACTAATCAATTGGGAATCGCAATCAGTGAATTGAAAGCGGATGAAGTACTCAGCGTCTTTTATACCGTGAAGGGTAAGCCGCAAAATCTTCCTTTGGCAAATCCTGATGAGGGTTTTTACTATGAAATATACATCAGCAATAACTGCCCCGCATCTGAGGCGCAAAAACGAAACCGTCAAAGTGACTTTCAGCATTACTACAATGTTTTGAATGTTCCGGTCGCAGAAAGACTGGAGCTTGACATTCCTAAAGGATCGGGTGATCGCATAACGCCCTGCGATTTGATCTTTTTGGGACAGACGTCGGAGATATAATTCGGCAAGGAGTGTAAAAATGCCTTCAATACAATATCCGGATAAAGAATTGATTCCTTATCGTTTAATGGATAACCCTGATTATTGTGGACCGGCTTGTGCCCAAATGATGCTAACCTACCTTACCGATTACCTTATCGAGTCCGGGAAAGTTCCGGAGCAGAAAGACCTACTCGTTAGTTTGCCCATTCATGATTTATGGGATGAGCAGGCCTGGAATAGCTATACTACGAGTCCAAAAGAGCTTGTTGAATCGCTAAACAGACAATTGAAGCCTGATTCAATTAAGTTTGAATATGTGAAAGAGGTCAATCACAGCGAAACTGCTTTTGTTCGCTCTCTGAGAGAGATACTTGAAGCGCCAGAAACTTGCCCGCAAATAGTTCCTTACCAATCCGAAGGTCACTGGGTCATTTTCTATAAATTTCAGCCTAATAATAACTCAACTACAACAGGTAAATTTGTTGGACATGATCCTTATTACCTGTCTGCTGGCCAAACTGTTCCGCCGACTCCCAGAACAATTGTTACTGTCAGAAATCACCCTAAATACTTTTATTATGAGACAACGATAAATAGTAAAGGTCAAGAAGTAACAACTGAGAATACTCTGGTCAGGATAACCCCGAAAGTTGATCTCAGTGGTGCAAGAATCAGGCCGAAATTTCCACCTATTGACCTTCCCATTGAACCTGTTACTCCTTTGCCTCCGACATCCGAGTCTGTAATCAGGGAACTCAGGGAGTTTGGCTTGCTTGAACCTGAGGTTCCCGGAGATAGCTCTGTTGTGAGAAGATTATCGGCGCTTTACTATGTGAAATGGATCGGTCGTCCCGAAAGAGATTACTGCTTTGTTGCTTTGCAAGGCACAAGTAACCTGCCTGTGCCAAATAACCAGCGAGTAGCAAATCTGCCACGCAAAAATATTTTGCTGGCTCGCTTTTCAGCTCGTACTGGTGAATTTATTGACGCGTTAAACATACCACCGACAGAATATCTGATCGGGGGGGCATCTCTTAACTCTGCATTGGTGACTGCTGCCATAGATAAGTTTCCCGCAAATAAAAGAGCAATCTGGGGAGAGGCTTTCCGTCAAGAACTAGCAAAAACAGATAGAAATGGAGTGCCGATTCCTAATCTCGTCTGGAAGCCATGCTTCCAGTCACTATCAGCGTTTTATCCATTCTATGAGGTCAAGTCGCTGACCGACAATTCCACGTTTTACGTTAGAATTGATGGGGCTTATTTCCCAAGATTGACAAACGTTATTGATA
>CAYRQB010000300.1:0-7440 GCA_964426025.1 uncultured Heliomicrobium sp. | reverse complement strand
AAAGATTTTCATCGCGTTCAGCAAACCGAAAACTTCGGTTGTCCAGTTGGACTTGAATGGAGTTCGGAAGACGGCAGAGGCGTTGACGGCGTTGGTCGCTCGGGCAACATTGGGACAAACAGGAAGTAGACAGGATTGACAAGACTGAACAGGATTGGCATCAAATCTGCTCAATCGAAATCTCATCCTGTCGAATCTTGTAAATCCTGTCTAAGTTTTCCGGGTTGATCTAGAGAGCATTGATTGTTGATGCGGATGTAACGGAGGATCAGTTTGGCGGAGCGAATGACAAAATCCGAATGGCTTGAACCGCTTCGAACATCGCTCAGGCAGGTGGAATCAGAAGGGCGATCGGTCAAGGTCTTCGTTCGCGATGACGACGTTGACGATGACGAAGCTTCGCTGCGTCAATTGCTTGATCTGTTTTGCGAGCTTGAAACCCCGATCAACCTGGAAATCATTCCCGGCCTGTTGACCGATTCGGCAATCGCAACGCTCAATCGCCACCATCAACTTCGTCCTGATTTGTTCGAGTTGAATCAACACGGCTGGCTTCACGTGAATCACGAGTCCGAAGGGCGCAAGTGCGAATTCGGAGTCAGTCGAAGTTACGACCGGCAGCTTGCAGACATACGTCGCGGCCAGGAAGTTTTGCAAAACGCTTTTGGCGAAGCATTCTCGCCGGTTTTCACGCCTCCGTGGAACCGCTGCACTGAAGAGACTCATCGCGCGCTGGATCAACTTGGTTTTGCCGCCATTTCCAAACTGCGAGGAAAGCAATCCGTCAGCGGTTACAATTTTCGCGAGCTTTCAGTCACGCTGGATATTTTTAGATGGAAAGACGGCGCGACGATGAAGCCAGCGGAAGAGTTAATCGAAGAACTAACTTTCCAATTGCGCGAGCTTGAGATGGTGGGAATCATGCTTCATCACAAAGTCATGGATGAAGCGGCGTTTGAGTTCGTGCGCCTGTTGCTGGCTGAATTGCGACGGTCGAAGGCGGTAGGCTTTCATACCTTTCGCCGTTTGCTTGAAATGGCCTGACGAATTGGGAAAAGAGAATCAGTGAAGAAAAATCGCGACATCACATTGCAGGGAATCATCCGCGAGCATTTGCTGGAATCGAAATGGAGTCTGGCGGCTTCGGCGTTGTGCATGCTCGGATTCACGCTGATGGAATTGCTGTCGCCGTGGCCGTTGAAAATCGTCTTCGATCACATCCTGCTGGATAAAAGCCTGCCCGATTCGCTCGGCTGGCTGGACGGTTTGATGGCGCGGGGAACACTTGCCGCCATCATCGCGCTCAGCCTGAGCATTGTCGTCATCGCCTCTTTTCGCGGAGGCTTCGCTTATTTGCACAGCTTCATCACAGCGCGCATCGGTTACGAGGTGGTTTATCGTTTGCGAATGGAATTGTTCGCGCATTTGCAGCAGCTTTCGCTGTCGTTTCACGCGCGCATGCGGACTGGCGAACTGTTGACCAAAGTCGTCAGCGACACTTCGGCATTGAAAGACATCTTTGCCGAATCGGCTGTCAACTTCGTTTCGCATTTGTTGACGGTGACAGGCATGTTCGTGGTTATGTTCATGATCAACTGGCGATTGGCGATGATCGCGTTGGCATCGTTTCCGGTTTTGTGCTGGTCGTTGTTTGCGGTTTATCGCCGCATCAAAGCTTCGGCTCGACGGCAACGCGAACGCGAAGGTCGCGTCGCTTCGCGCATACACGAAGTTCTGTCGGCGCTGCATCTGGTCAGAGCCTTCGCCCGCGAAAAGCACGAGCAGGAAAGATTCGAGATGGAAAGCAGCCATACGTTGGAAGAAGGCGTCCGCACGGCGCGAATGGAAGCGGCGGCTTCGCGGTCGGTCGAAATCATCAGCGCTGCTGGCTTATCCGCCGTCGTCCTGTTCGGCGCTGTGCAGGTGGTCAATGGCCGAATGCTGCCCGGCGAAGTTTTGGTTTTCACCGCTTATCTGACCAGCATGTACAAACCGCTGAAAACGCTTGCGCGAATTTCCAGCCAGTTTTCCAAAGCGATGGCCAGCGCCGAACGGCTGTCGGAAATTTTCAAGATCGAACCTGAAACGCTGGACGATCATCGAGGATTGAAAGTCAGCAATCTGCGCGGCGACGTGGTTTTCGACAAAGTCTCCTTCGATTACGGCGACGGCAAAGGCGTGCTGTGCAATGTTTCCTTCGCCATAAGAGCGGGCGAACGCGTGGCCTTTGTCGGATCATCTGGCGCGGGCAAATCAACGATCGCCAGTTTGCTGCTGCGATTTTACGAACCTCAGCAAGGGGAAATTCTGATTGACGGCGTCGAGATTCGACAATACGAACGCGAATCATTGCGCCGACGGATCGGAGTCGTCTTGCAGGATTCGATTTTGTTTGGCGCTTCGATCAACGAAAACATCGCCTACGGCAGACCGCAAGCCAGCGACGAAGAAATCGAAACCGCCGCCCGCGAAGCTCATGCCCACGAATTCATCATTCAATTGCCCGAAGCTTACGACACCATCATCGGCGAACGCGGCTCGACGCTTTCCGGCGGACAACGACAACGGCTCTGCCTTGCGCGCGCTTTGCTCAAACGCCCGTCGCTGTTGTTGCTGGACGAACCGACTTCGGCGATTGACGCCGAATCATCGGCCTTGATACAGGAAACGCTGAACCGTGTGATGGCCGGGAAAACGATGATGGTCATCTCTCACCAATTCGCCGGGCTGGAAAACTTCGATCAGATTTTCGTTCTGCGCGACGGCGAAATTGTCGAAAGCGGAACTCATGCGCAATTGTTGCGGCAGAGCGGTTATTATTCCGAACTGTTCGCTTTGCAGGGGCTGTCATCGGAAGCCGATTTATCAGAGCTTCACGTTCAAACCTGAAGATCAGGAAAGGAGTCATTTTGCCAAACTATTCTTTCTTTCAATGCGATGTGTTTACCGATCAGGCTTTTCGCGGAAATCCGCTGGCGGTCTTTCCCGAAGCGCAAGGAATTGACGACGAGACGATGCAGCGGATTGCGCGGGAAATGAACCTGTCGGAAACGGTTTTTGTCCTGCCGCCGACCGACGCTGGAAAAGCATTGCGGCGATTGCGCATTTTCACGCCGGGTATGGAATTGCCGTTGGCCGGTCATCCTGTGGTTGGAACCTGGAACGTGCTTGCGCGATTGGGCGTCGTCAAAGCTCCGGTTTCGGGTGATGGTCTGGTGAAGATTCATCAGGAACTCAAAGTCGGCATTCTGCCCGTTGGAATCGAATTCGCGAACGGCCAGCCGGTCAAGGTGGTGATGACTCAACCCGTGCCGACCATCAGCCAGCCGATGCAAATCGCCGAAGTCGCGGCACGGGCTTTAGGGCTTGCTGTTGAAGAGGTGGGACACGATTCGTTGCCTGCGGTTGTCGCTTCGGCGGGCAATCCGTTTCTGATGCTGCCGCTGCGCAATCGCTCGGCGCTCAGCCGAATCAGGATCAACAACACTGCGTTGGCGGAATTGCTGCAACCATCACACTCGCACGGAGTCTTTGCCTTCAGCGAATCCGCTTCATCTGACGCGCTGATCAGCGCCAGAATGTTCGCCGAACCTGAATTGGGAATCAGCGAAGACCCCGCGACCGGTTCGGCTGCCGGGCCTTGTGCCGCAGCGCTGACGCATTTCGGTTTTGCGCCTGCGGTTGACGGCGTCGCAAGGTTTACCATCGAACAGGGCGTTGATATGGGACGCGCCAGTTACATCGAAGCCGAAGTCGAAGTCGCAGACGGCAAGATTCAGACGGTGCGAATCGCCGGATCGTCGGTTGTCGTGGCAAAGGGAGAAATGTTCTGGTGAACGAATTGAACTTCACGATTGAGGATTGCGGATTTTCGCGGCGTAGCCTTTGGTGGCATTGTTTGGCCGTCGCATTGGCGATGCTCTGCGTTGAAGCGTTTTCCGTTCGGACGGCGAATCCGCAATCCGCTGTTCGCAATTTGGCTTTTCACAAGATTCACGTCAGCGTCGCGCAAGTTGAGTTCAATCAAAAATCTCAATCGGTCGAAATTGTCGTTCGCGTTTATGCCGACGATTTGGAAAACGCGCTCAGCCAGCAGGCCAAACGTCAAATCAAGATTGATCCGGCCACGGCCAAAAATGACAAACGAATTGGCGAAGCCGTGATTGCTTACCTGCGCGACAATTTTGAATTGAAAAGCAAGTCTGGCCGTCCGGTCAAACTTGGCTGGGTTGGAATTGAATCTCAGGCGGATATGTTCTGGCTTTATGTCGAGGGAAAAATGTTGGACGGCCTGGATGGCTCCCAGCTTCGCAATCGAATCTTTTTTGATTTGTTCGACGATCAGGTCAACATCGTCAACACGAAAATCCAAAACAAACAGATCGGGTTGATGTTCGAACCGAAGGACGGCTTCAAGATAATCTCCGCTTACCCGACGCCGAAGAAATGATGTCGGGCTTCAAATAACTCCAGCCTCTCGGAAATCCGAAATCTCAGTCGGTTTGAATCCAAGCTGAAGCATAACTTCGTCCGTATGTTCGCCCAACATCGGCGCGCGATGACGAACCGAGCCGGGAGTTTCGGACAATTGAACCGGCGTGTTCGGCAAAGGGATTTCTTTCTTACCGCCGGGATAATCAATGAACTTGAACAGGCCGCGGGCTTTCACTTGAGGATCGTCGAAGACTTCGCCGAGTTGGAAAACCTTGCCGCAAGGAATGCGAGCTTGTTCCAGTTGCGCGATGACTTCATCAGTCGTCAGTTGCGACACCCAGGCGTTCATCGCTTCGGTGATCATTTCGGAGTTATTTCCTCGCGACAGATCGTCAACACAGCGCGGATCGTCAATCAAATCCGGTCTGCCGACCAATCGCGCCCAACGTTTGAACATCGGCTGGCCGATGACCGCGACAATCACCCAACCGTCTTTCGTCCGGTAAGAATCCGCGGGCGCGGCGTGGTAAGCCGTGTTGCCCTGTTGCTGGCGAACGATGTCCAGCACGTAACGTTCGGCCAGCAAAGATTGCATGAAAGTCATTCCGGTCGCCAACAGCGAAGCGTCAACGATCTGACCTCGCCCGCTTTTTTGCCGATCGAACAGCGCGACCATCGTTCCGAACGCCGCGTGCAGAGCCGTTCCGTAATCTTCAAAGGGAACTGCGCTGCGAATGGGAATGCCCGGAGTTCCGGTCAAAGTCATAGCGCCGGACATCGCCTGAATCACCGGATCGAAACCGACCCGGTTGACGTAAGGCCCTTCGTGACCGTAGGTGGAAATTCGCGTCAGTATGATGTCGGGTTTGATCGCCGTCAGCGAATCGTAATCGAGGCCGAGTTTTTGCAGCACGTCGAGCGGCAAATTGGCCAGCACGACATCGGCGGAGGAAATCAAACGGCGTTTGATTTCGCCGGCTTCGGCGTGACCCGGATCGAGCGTGATGCCTTTCTTGTTGCGATTCAGACCGATGAACATAGGGCCTTCGCCGGTTTCGGTGATCGGCGCGACGTTGCGATCTTCGCCGCCTTCGCGACGTTCGATGCGAATGACTTCAGCGCCGAAATCCGCCAGCAACATCGAACAATACGGCCCGGCGATGTAGCGGCCAAAATCCAGAACGCGAATTCCTTGCAGTGGAAGTTGTCTCATTATCAATCGCCTATCATCCTTTGCCTCTTTTTCGGTCGCTGTCTTTCAGTTTTTCGTCAATGTAAATGTGATAGACCTTGCCCGGTTCAATGCTCTCAAGCTGGCTTAAAACATCGGACATCATTGGGCATAAAGTTTCATATTTGTTGTTGTAAGCGCTTAGTACAACGACTGCAATATCAAACCGCGAAACATTTTGCTGATGGTAAATGTTTGCATCCATCGTGATCAGGGCATCAAAGCTCTTTTGCGCAGCGGCGAGGAGCAGGCCATTCCCCAGATCATTCCAACCCTCTTCGTGTGTGAGAATGACTTCGTGTGGCGTGAGGTGCTTCTTCAACTTGCGCGGCAAGTTATGGTCGAAAAGCAAGCGCATCAATAATCAACCTTTTCCGCCATCCAACCTTTTTCCAGTTCTTCCCTGATCATTTGCAAAATCGCCATTACCTTGTCGCGGTCTGTGCCGGGAAATGAATCAAGAAATTCGTCCACCGTATACCCGCCCATCAGGTGATCAAGCAGTGAGACTACCGGTAGACGATGAATACCGATAACCGGCGTGCCGCCCATTCGTTCGGGATTGGTGGTAATTGCCGGAGCCTGTTTCGACATCTCACGAATGTGGCGGATTTCCTCTTTCAAATCGGATGTCAGAGCAGCATTCAGTTCTTCATGAGTTGCGGTGTTCATGTGGATATTTCCTTTCCTGCGCGATTGTACAACGAATCGTACTGGGAGGAGAGCAGGCGATTTTATTCCCGCTCCCCTCTTTGCACGGATTCACGCGGATCGTTTGCGCGCAATCGTGAACAGGAAGTAAGCCAATCCGCCGAAAATCAGCAGACCGATGACGTTCGACCAGGCGCCGCTGGTGATCCAGCTATGACCACCGATGCCAAGCTTTTCCTCTCCGCCGATGAAGACGCGTCCGGCGGCGACGAACAATCCGCCAATCGCTCCGCCTGCGATCAGGCCTGAGCTGAGCAGAACGCCTTTGCCGGTTTCCTCTTCGGCCAGCGATTCTTCGCGATTGCCGCTCTTCAATCGTTGAACCAGAGCGCGAACCAATCCGCCGGCGAAGATCGTCGCCGAAGTCGAAATCGGCAGATAGATTCCGACCGCCACCGGCAAGGCATGAACGCCTATGATTTCCAGCACGACCGAGATGATCGCGCCGATCAGAATCAACGACCACGGCAATTTCTGCGTCAACACTCCGTCAACCAGCACGCCCATCAGCGCGGCTTTCGGCGCGTCCAGCTTTCCGGCGAATTCTTCAATCGCATACTTGGGAGCGCCCGAAGCGTCTACCAACAACGTCACATCGTTTGCGCCTTCCTTGACCGTGATGCGCTGATAAAGCTGATCGTCCAGCCCGCGAGCCGGAACCGCGCCGCTCAATTGGCCGGAGTAATTTTTGCCCTGAACTGACGGAGGCAGATTCGCCGTCAAACCTTCGCGAATACCGCCGACGCCGGGATTGACCAGGTAATGAAGCTGATTGTCTTCGCCGACCAGATATTTGCCTGCCGGAATGCGAATTCTTCCGCCGTCGGCTTCGACTTCAACGGCGAATTGCGCGTAACGATAAGTCTTGCCGTCAGGAGCAGGCGGAGTTTCTACATATGATCCCTTAATCGAATCCGCCGGGGCTGAGAAGCCAGGATAATTGACCGGCAGCATGTTGATTGCCGAACGATTCAGAAAATCCAGCGTCCATCCGATGACCAGCGCCGATGTCAGCGCTCCGACCAGCAAGGCGATTTGCTGATGCTTTGGCGTTGCGCCGACCA